>NZ_BAAHBI010000010.1:0-333294 GCF_054776755.1 Spirosoma litoris
GCATTCTCGGTCATTTTCCTGCGAAAAATCAATCGAAAACGGAAAGTTTAAACAGCTTCCATCATAAATGGAGATAGCACCTCGTGTTCCAAACCAAATTTTGCCTGTTTTGTCCTCAACAATAGCGTGAACATCATGATTGGTCAGTCCATCCGAAGTTGTAAAATTTTGAAATGATTTACCATCATAGCGGCTTACTCCACCTCCCGTGCCAAGCCAAATAATGCCGGCTTTGTCTTCATAAATAGGCATAACAGAATTATTAACAAGTCCCTCTCTTGTGGTAAAATGTTGAAAGGATTTTCCATCGTAATAATAAACACCTGAGCCAGACGTACCGAACCAAAAATTTCCTTTTCTATCTTCTAAAACGGACCAAAAAGGCTTTGAGATCAGTTTACCTGTGATTTTGGTGAACGATTTTCCATCGTATCGAAAAACACCATCGCTCGCTGCAAACCAAATATTACCCTTTCTATCTTGCTTGATATCCCAAATGGTAGAAGTGAGTGTGTCTGTGGTTTCAGACTTGATACGATCTTTTGATACGTTTGTTTGGTTTTGTCCACAGGAGGTATAAAAAACAGCCATTCCCAACAAGGCATAAATGAGTGCATATTTCATTGTTTCTTCTTTTTAGTACCAATCGCTTTCAACCACAGCGGTGGGCCGCAAACCTACCCGAACAGCAGCAAACCCCATCGGATACTCCATTTGTAAGCAATCGGCAACATCGCTAAATCCTGTTGAAAAATCGAATCCCCACAGCGGTCAAGACCATACAAGACCATAAAGGCGCACATAGGGCATACGAGGGGTACTGTTGTTAAAATGCGACCGTTGACCACGAGCCGACGGGATCAGAATATATCCGTCTTCTAGCGTAAAAAGAATAATCATGCCGCAAAGCGGTGATGACGAATTGACTATTAGTCAGATCATCAGTCTACGAATTGACGAAAATCTTACGAAATATCGTAAAAGAGATACGTCACAACATGAATGCAATTTAGTGTAATTAATTGATATATAGGCAATTGTGGGTTGGTGCTATCTGGTACGGGCTTTGCCAATCTTGTGGTATAAGCAGATAACGTCAACCATGTGCACAGCCACTTTTCTTCCCCGGCCCGACGGCGGGTTTATCCTGACCCACAGCCGGGATGAGCAGACTATCCGACCCACTGCACTTTTGCCCAAAACCTATTTCCACTACGACCAGGATGCGGAATGCCGTCCACTGGTTTATCCGAAAGACCCACAAGGGGGCGGCACCTGGATTGCTACGTCGGCCTTCACGACCGTTTGCCTGCTCAACGGCGGGTTCAAAGCGCATCAGCCGATGCCTCCCTATGGCAGCGGCCAACCGAAGCACAGTCGGGGGCTAGTGCCGCTCCACGTGTTTGATTACGATACCATCGACGAATTCCTGGAACGCTACGACCCTACGGGCCTTGAACCGTTTACGCTGCTACTGGCGCAAATGACCGGAACGCTGGCCGCCGGATCGCCGGCCAGCCGCCTGATCGAAGTGCGCTGGACGGGTCGGCGGCTGTTCATCAACGACAAAGATCCTGACCGGCCTCACATCTGGTCATCGGCAACGCTGTATGCGCCCGACATTATTGAAAAGCGAGAAGGCTGGTTTCATGATTGGCTCTATCAACATCCGCAGCCAACGGTTGAGCAGATTCGTCATTTTCATCGCTATGCGGGTGATGGCGACAACTACAATGCCATTCGGATGAACCGCAATAACGGGCTGATGACGCTTAGCCTGACCAGCATCATTCACGAGGACGAAACCGTTACGATGCGGTACTACGATTTTATCCAACAGCAATCCACCGAACAACATCTAACCCAGCCTGCTTATGCAATCGCTTAACCCGTCTTTAGCCAAATCCAGCTCGTTTTGGGAATCCGTCAAACAATACGTACCTGCACTGCGGTTGAGTCACCCGTTCTGGATTCGGCTGCGGCATTGGGAATACTGGCCGTTTGAAGTCGTGTACCTGCCCATCTTTTTCTATTACCTCTGGTTGTCGCTCAAAGCCCGTTCGTTTTTCTTCTTTTCAGCCTCCAATCCGGGCATCGAAACAGGCGGCTTGTGGGGCGAATCGAAGGGGAAAATTCTGGATGCCATTGCCGATGAGTTCAAACCCAAAACGCTCTTTATTTCTACCGATATGCCCATCGACTCTATTTTGGAGCAGGTTGATGGGCAAGGGCTAACGTATCCGGTCATTGCCAAGCCAAACGTGGGCGAACGCGGCTGGCGGGTCGAAAAAATTGATCATTGGGAGCACCTGGTTAACTACGCACAGCACCGGCCCGGCGACTTTCTGATTCAGCAATACGTCGATGAACCGTTGGAACTGGGTGTGTTTTATTACCGGATGCCCGGCCAGAAGTCGGGTATGATCTCATCCATTGTTCAGAAGGAATTTTTGACCATTCGGGGCAATGGGCGTAACTGCGTTGAGGAACTGATCATGCAGAATGAACGGGCGGTGTTGCAATTGCCCGCCCTGTACGAAAAGTACGGATCACGATTTCACGAGATTCCGCCGGTCGGTGAGGTTATCACGCTGGTGCCCATCGGCAACCACAGCAAAGGCACCAAATTCCTCAACGCGAACCACCTCATTACGCCCCAACTGACCGAAGTTTTCGACCGCATTAGTCAGTCTATCGACGGGTTTTACTATGGCCGCTACGATTTGCGGTGTCGTTCGGTCACGGATTTATATGCTGGCAAGCACATCCAGATTATGGAGCTGAACGGCGCCGGAGCCGAGCCTGCTCATATTTATCACCCCGGCTTTTCCATTCGGGAAGCCTACCAGGTACTGTTTCATCACTGGCGGGTTTTGTACGACATCAGCCGCGAAAATCACCGCCGTGGGGTGCCCTACATGCGTCTGGCCGAAGCCCGTCAGCTTTGGAAACAGACGAACGCAGTAAAGAAAAATTCGACCTATTAACTTAATCTATATGGCTTACGCAACGCTCAATATGCTTTTGGAAGAAACTGATTCCTTAACGGGCCTCCATGTTCTGATTACGGCCGGCCCAACGCATGAGGCTCTTGATCCTGTGCGTTACATCAGCAACCACTCGACCGGTAAGATGGGGTACGCCCTCGCCGATGAACTAGCCCGACGCGGTGCACGGGTGACGCTCGTGAGTGGCCCAACGCATCTGACGCCCATTCATCCGGCCATCACGCTGGTGCGGGTGCAGTCGGCGGCTCAGATGTACGAAGCCTGTCAACGGTATTTCCCGACGTCGGGACTGACCATTCTGGCGGCTGCGGTGGCCGATTACACGCCCAAAATAGTGGCAGATCGAAAGATCAAGAAACGTGAAGATACGTTTACGATTGAGCTGGTCAAAACCGTGGACATTGCGGCTCGTCTGGGACAACAAAAACAGGATGGGCAGGTGTTAATCGGTTTTGCGCTGGAAACCGACAATGAACTGGCCAATGCCCTAGGCAAGCTTACCCGCAAAAACCTGGATATAATTGTGCTGAACTCACTCCGGGATAAAGGGGCCGGGTTTGCGCATGATACCAATCAGGTTACGATGCTGCATCGGTCGGGGGCGGTTCATTCGTATGCGCTCAAATCCAAACAGGCCGTTGCCCGCGACATTGTGCAGGCGGCTATGGCTTATTTGCCTGTTTTTCAGTATGTTTAACATTAACCAATTGTTGTATGAATCGATTCATGTTGTTGATGGCCTTTATTGGCCTGTGTTCGTTCGCATCGCCCCTGACTACACCCGTGGTCGACGGAGGCAAACCACCCCGTCGCGTAGAGAAGACCGAAGCCGAGTGGAAGAAAACGCTGACGCCCAGTCAGTTTGCCATTACCCGTCAGGCCGGTACTGAGCGGCCCTACACCAGCCCGCTTGTCGAGAATCATGAGCACGGCGTGTATCGTTGCGTGAGTTGTCATGAGCCCCTGTTCAGTTCCGATACCAAGTTTGAATCGGGTACGGGCTGGCCTAGCTTCTACGCACCGATCAGCAAAAATGTCCTCAAAGACATTACCGATACTAGCCACGGCATGGTCCGAACGGAAGTGCAGTGCGCGGTCTGCGATGCCCATTTAGGCCACGTTTTCAACGACGGCCCCAAGCCAACCGGCCTACGGTACTGCATGAATGGTATCGCGCTGGAATTTGTCAAAAAACCATAATCCAATAAGCGTATGTTCTCGGTAAAAACAATTCCCTGGCTCCTGGCGAGTCTGCTGACAGCCAGTATAGTATGGGCACAAACGCCCGATAAAACGCCCGCAACCTTACCCACTCTAAAACCCGGTGAGGCTGTGGCCACCTTCGCAGGTGGTTGCTTCTGGGCTCAGGAGGAAGGATTCCAACAACTCAAAGGCGTCCGGGAGGTGATCTCCGGCTATTCGGGCGGGTTCACCAAAAATCCGACTTATCCCGAAGTGGGAACCGACGAAACGGGGCATGCAGAAGCCGTACAGGTGTATTACGACCCGAACGTAATCAGCTATTCGCACTTGCTGACCGCTTTCTTCGCCGGTCATGACCCCACGACGCTTAATCGACAAGGCCCCGACGTAGGCCGTGATTACCGGTCGGTAGCTTTCTACCGAACACCCGCTGAAAAAGCGGAGATTTCAGCGGCTATCAAGGAAGTCAACGCGTCGAAGCACTACGCCGGTCCGGTGGTGACAGAAGTGGTGCCCTTCAAGGCGTTTTATCCAGCCGAAAACTACCACCAGAACTATTGTCAGTTGCACCCCAATCAGCCCTACATCCAGCACGTATCCTTGCCCAAAGTGGCCAAATTGCGGCAGGCCATGCGGGGCAAATTAAAACAGGAAGGCGGTATCTAACCCGATGGGCAGCGGTCCGCATAGAATCGCTGCCCATTCTATTTTTACTCCGTATAACCATGAGCGACACCATCAGCGACCTGAATCAAACGGACAAAATCCTGCATAGTCTGGCGCAACTGATTGCCCAGACCGCTATGCAAACCTTGCCCGCCTTACCCGACGATAGCCAGACCAATATGGCCTGGAACAACACCCAACTTCGGCTGGAAGGACGTGCCTTTCCGTTGCATGAGCAATCCGCTCAACTGGTGATTGATACGAATTCCTTTACGTTGCAGTTTATCGATGAAGAAAGCCAACTTCTGGCTGCTTTTCCGCTCGAAGGCAGAACACCCATTGATGCGGAGAACTGGTGGAAGGCACGGATGCAAGCCTGGGGTTTTTCGGTTGATAAACCTCTGAATTATAAGCTCGATTACCCGCCGGTAGCCCCGGATACCCCTTACGCATACGGGAGCGGTATGGTCGACTGGCAGCGGGGTCGAACTCTGGCGAATCAGGCCTTGGACGCATTGAACGCCTGGAGTGGCGAAATGAGTGACGTTCGCGTCTGGCCGCACCACTTCGATACGGGCGTTTATTATTCCCGGTTAGGCAACAACGGGCAGGAACGGGCAGCTATCTGGGCGGGGTATGCCATCGCGGATGCCTTGAACGACGCGCCCTATTTTTACCTATCGGGGTATAACCAGCAGCAACCGCTTGATTTTTCGGGGCCAACATCTTTCTCTAAAGGAAAATGGCGGCAAACGGCTGAATGGCAGGGCGCTTTGCTATCGATCACCGACGTGACAGATTCGGATCAGGTGCGCTCCTTCTTTGAGGAAAGTTACCAGTGGCTCAACGATCAATTGTAAACGAACAAAAAGGTAAAACAGATGAACTAGGTAGCGTTACGCTATCTTCCAGTTGCCGATTAAATCAAGCCGCTGTTAACCTTCAGCGAAGCCCAAAATCGTAGGTAGTTCGTTCGCCTTAAACACCTTTAAGATGTAACGTATAGGAGGTGATTCACATAAACTAGTTCAGTTATGATCGTTCACAAAAAGGACTTTTATCATCATTGACTGAACTTCTCATAAATCAGCTATCAAAACCGTTCAGAAAAACGTCCCGTCAACCTTAGAAATTCCAGCTAATCTCCGGCGCAAAAACTACGCTGCGAGTCAACCCATCGGGCCGAACTTCCCGCACAATGAGCGGAACTCCGCCCGTAAACCCCAGTCGCATCCGGGATGACACATTCCACCAGCCCGCCAACGTCGCGTTGAGGGTCAGCCCGTCCGAGCCGGCGATGGCGCGGGAACGCCCGGACAAGTCCGTATAAGTATCCGTACCCAGGTGATAAATGCCCAATAGTCCAGCGTTGATGGTCACTTTGTTTTTAGCGACAAGCATGTAAGCCGTTCGGGCCAGCACGTCGGCTTTGCGGGTAAACTGGTTGGAGGGCGGATACGCCAGCGCTTCCTTGCGGTTATCGGCGTCGGGCATAAAGGTGTTGGCGTTAGCCCCCGTCAGCGGCTGTTGCCAGCCCGCCGAAAACTGCCAACGCGTGCTGTTCATCGACAACCCCACTATCGCATCCACCGTACCGAGACTGCTCTGGTACTGCATCGGCAGCGGCTGACTTCCGGCCTTTAGGTTGCTGTTACTCAGGGGTAGTTTCGTGCCCAGCGTCAGGGCAGTCATCCAGGCGCTTTTGGTTGGGAATGAGTAGGTCCCCGACAGAAAAACATCGCCCAGACCGCCAGCATGGCCCAGGTCACCACTGGCGTAATTTGCCGTTAGCTTACCCTGAACAGCCCAGCGAGCCGATAGTTGACGGTCATACTGAATACCGGGCGTTAGGACCAGCACGCTTTGATCGCCCAGACCAACCGGCACCAGCAGGGTAATTTTCTGCTTGGTCTGGTCGGCAAGGGCGTGTTGTTTCAGCGCACCAATGGTGCAGAAACCAGCGTCGCTACACCCTTGTGCGGCAACTGATAGCCGGGTCGCCAGGAGTACAATGACACCCAGATAAAGTGGTTTGAAAATAGTCATGATTTTATTGGGTGTCTTTCAGTTTCGGCCAGTTCTGGTCGGCTTTTTCGATGTAGCCGGGGCGATCTGTGTTCCACTTCGTACGTACTTTCGTGTTGTAGTTTAGGTACAGCTTGCCATTGTCGATGGTCCATGCATCGGGTTGCGTGGGGGCTTTGTGACCGTCGGCGGTTCCGTATGCGCAATAGCCGCCGTATTGCGGCATGTATTTCATCAGGTCTGTTTTAAAGGCATCCAGATGTTCTTTGCTTGCAAACTGCCAGGTTGTGCCCTCATAAGCATAGGTCAGTGTTGAGTCGCCTTTCACGGCCTGCCCATCGGTGAAGTACGCGACGGGGTCATAGCCCCGGATGGCTTTTCCGTCAACACTGAACACGTTGGTATGCTGAGCAAACGAGGTTGCTACGGACAGGAAAGTAACGAATAAAGCGGATAAAATAGTCGTTTTCATTGAAGTAACAGATTGATTGTGATTGGTTTGTGTAACGTCACTTTTCAGCGAGTGATCAGAATTTGAGCTATCTGCCAAACGGCCATGCCAATAAACGCCATCCCCGTTAGTCGGTTAATCCACGAACTGCTCAGGTACCGGACAACGCGCTCCCGCTGGTAATCCGTCAGCCAGGCGACGCCCACTAACAGCGCAAACGCACCAACTGCCGTTGCCCCAGCAAACACCCACTGACTACCGGTTTGGTCGGTGGATACCAACATCCGCCCGCCTATCATGGCATGACTCAGATAAAGCCACACCGCTGACCAAAAGGGCAATAGCTGCGGGTTCACACTAGCTAGCGTAATCCCTTTCCAGAAGGGCGCACTACCTCCCGTAACCGATTGCCCCATCAAAACGGGCTTTTGTCGGAAAGCGGCCAGGCCAGCGCCCAGCAGTATCGGAATGGGCAGATACGATAGCCAGTTCGTCCAGGCGCTTTGCTGCGGCAGTAACATCAACCCACTGACGGCCAGACTGCTATAAACGATTTCGGGTAAACTTCCGCCCAGCGCGAGCCAGATACCGGCCCGTCTGTTTTGACTGAGCGTCGTCTGCACGACCGCCAGATTGACCGAACCCGGATGCACCGATCCCAGAAAACTAATGGTACTGACGATGACGAATAAGAAAAGCATGACGTCTGTGAATTACGAGTCGTTCAATGGGCCTGATACTGTACGGTCGAGTAGGCGACACCGAAATGCGCGGGCAGTTCCACGAACGGAAACGAATCCCGGATAGCAACCTGAATCAGGGCCATGTGGTGAATGGCGTGTTCGATGTTGTGGTGCAATTCCCGCGCAAATGATGATGGAATCTGTACCGATGCATCACCGCTCGTTGACAGGTCAGCTTCCAGTTGAAGGGGCTGATTCAAATCAAGCCGGTGAATGGCGCGGTCGAGCGAGTCAATGCGCTGGATGGCTTCGTCGGTGTCGGTTTCCAGACGAAGGTCGCGCTGGCGACGGTCGTAATTCAACTGGCCGGTTTGCGTACTATTCACCAGCAACTCGTAAAACTCCAGTATGTGGCGAACGTGCTTGCCAACGGTGTTCCCCGAAAGAACTGCTACCGGACGGGCATAATCGGTGTTGGTCATCTGATCGATCACCTCGACCAGTTGCAGCAAAATATCGGTATTAGCGAGCTTGAGAGACATCTTATTTAATGAGTGAAAGAGCGAAAGAATGAAAGAGTGGGGGAGTGAAAGAGCGAGGAATGTACGGCTAAAATGCCTTTTCACTCTTTCGCTCATTCATTCTTTCGCTCTTTAAGAAAGGCAACCACTGCATCCGGGTCAGCCAAAGAATGAGGGCACAGCTCAGGGCTACGACCAGCGCCAGAAAGAACAGATAACCGCCGTCGCCCAGCACGTCGATACCCAGAATGGTCAGGTGGGAGAGCACAGCTCCGGCCATGACGCCCAACCCCAAACCAGCCCCGATCCAGCTGGTGCGGGGAATCAGAATCAGGATAGACGCAATCAGTTCGACGATGCCCGAACCAATGCGGCCCCAGGGTTCAACGCCGAGTTTGGAGAAGATATAGACCGATTCGGCCTGCGCCCCAAACTTGAAATACAGCGTTTGCAGAAGGATAATGGCGGCTACGAGCCGGGCCGCCCAGAGCACATAAGTTGTTAAGGTATTCATGGTTGATGAGGGCGTTTTAGGTTATGATTGAATGAATTTCGACCAGCTTGCATCGGCTTTCTTGTGCAGATTCGGCTCGTCTTTGTTCCACTTTGTTAGCGTGTTGTTGATGAAGCTGTGATAGAACAAATAGAGCTTGCCGTCGATGATTTTGAACGTTTCGGGATCGATTTCAACTTTTTCGCCCGTTGCCCCCATCGCATAGGCGCACCAGCCACCGTACTGGGGTTCGTATTTTTCGGGATCTTTCTGAAAAGCGTCCCGGTCGGCGGGGGTAGCGAAGCGGTAGGTGGCGTTCTTGTAGGTGTAGGTGTTGGCGGCTGAGCCTTTCACGGCCTTATGTTGCGTGAAGTAGGCCACAGGATCGTAGCCCTGAATGGCTAAGCCGTTGTCAAGGTTAAACTGCTGTTTGCGAATCGACGGCGAGTCCACCGCGTCGGCGGACCGGCGGGGATTCGATTGGGCGAGAGCACTAAAGCTTAGCGCGAAGGCGACGAGAAGGAATGTGATGAGCGTTTTCATGGATTTGTCCGATTGCCGAAGCGTTGGTTTGTTTGAAGCGGGCGTCGGTTTGATGACGACCCCGTGCCAATACGATTTCCAAAACCCGTTCCAATTAGGGTAGCAATCGTCCAAAAGGGCCCTGCAAGCGTGGAAAGGCCTTTTTCACCCGTATCATTGCGTGCCAGAACGGGTGAATGTCCATGTAGCATTTACGATATTTCGGAAGAATCACGAAATAAAGAATTCACGTAGGCAATCGTCTGTACAATCACTAGCCATGCAGGTTCAATTAAGTCCAGCCATTCTGTTAGCCAATGCTATCGTCATCATCGGCTTTTTTTTCGCAGGATTGTTACTTTTTGCCCCGACCAATCGTCAGGCTAATTCGGTAGCGATGCAATAAGCCTGGCCATTGATTACGGCATCGGACTGAACGGCTCGAATGGATTCTTTTTCAACTTTGGCGAGTTTTTCTAAGGAGCTACTGATTAACCCATTGCTTCCGATATTTCGGGAATAGTTACGATATTTCGTAAGTTTGCTTGCCGTTTTATAGACTGTTTATGCCCTGAAAACCTTCCTGGCAGGCTGTAGGGCCAATGCCTGACTACCTAGGCTGATTGGCGTTAAATTTGTCAGTTGATACGTACGCTTGCTCAGGAAGGTCAAGCTGTGTTCATCGCTTCAACGCTATGTCAGTTTCTACCGATACACCTGAAAAAATATTGCGCCTGTCCCACTCCACGATTGAGCAGGCGCTGGAACCAATTCTTCTGTTCGACAGGCAAGGGCGAGTGAGTCGGGCCAATCCAATTGCGGCCCAGCAGTTGGGCTATTTGGATACTACATTGGTAGGCACTCACTTCAGTAAGCTGCACGCTGGTTACGACACCGATGCCTACGACCGTTTGTGGGAACAAGTTCGCCAGGACCAAACCCTGACGCTCGACCTACCTCAAATCCGTCGGGACGGGAGCACCCTGCTAACCGAAACGAGTTTGAATTTCGTGCGGCTCGACGGCGAAGATTATCTCTGTAGTTTCGTGCGCGACATTACCGAGCGTTCGCAACTAGATGAAACCCTGCGTCGTATTTCGGAAAATACCGCGACCGATATCGGCATTGATTTTTTCCAGTCGCTGGTGCAGCAACTGACCACCACGCTGAACGTGCAGTATGCGCTGGTGACGGAGTGCACCAACGTAGAAAAAACCCGCGTCCGAACCCTGGCATTTGGCCAGAACGACGCCCTGTTGGAAAACATCGAGTACGACCTGGCCGGTACCCCCTGCAACATCGTCATGCATGACCGCGACTTTTACGCACCCAGCGATGTATCGCAGAACTTCAGCCAGGAAGCGGGCGTGGCCTCGTATTTAGGGGTTCCGATTCACGACAAGGCCGGGGAAGTGATCGGGCACCTGGCTATCTGCGACTCCCGACCTATGACCAATCACCATAAGTACGTGGGCATTTTGCGGGTGCTGGCGGCCCGGTCGGGTGCCGAGATTGGCCGCAAAGTGGCAGAAGAAAAACTGTTGCAGATCCAGCAACACCTGGAGGAAACCGTCGAAGCCCGCACCGTTGAGCTAGCCCGCGCAAAGGAAGAAGCGGAATCGGCAAACCGCGCCAAAAGCGAATTTCTGGCCACGATGAGCCACGAACTCCGCACTCCGCTGAATGGGATTCTTGGCTATACCCAACTGTTTCGGCAGGATGAGCGACTGACCAACGGCTTACGGAAGGGCGTGGAGGTGATTCACACCTGCGCCGAAGATTTGTTATCGCTCATCAACGACGTACTGGATTTAGCTAAGATTGAGGCCCGGCGGATGGACGTTCAGGCCGAGCCCCTACACCTGCCTCAACTCCTGCAAAATCTAACGAGCCTGATGCGGGCGCGAACCGAGCAAAAGGGGCTAACCTTCGACATGCAACTAAGCGCCGACTTACCCGAATGGGTAGCGGGCGACGAACGTAAACTCCGTCAGGTGCTCCTCAACTTGCTGGGAAACGCGGTTAAATTCACCAAGACGGGCCAGGTGAGCCTGACGGTTGATCGGATTCCGGAGAGTGACACGTTTCGGTTTGTGGTGAATGATACGGGCGTAGGCATTGCGAGTGAACAGGTGATGGATATTTTCCAACCGTTCGGACAGGTCCGGGAGCCGGGCGAATTTGTCGAGGGCACCGGGCTAGGGCTGTCCATCACTGACCAGTTGGTTGAGTTAATGGGTGGGGATTTGAAAGTAGCGAGTGAACCTGGGCAGGGTACGCAGTTCCGGCTGTTGCTGCAACTGCCTGTTTTGGCGCAAACGGTAGCCGCGCCAACACTGACCATGCCGATTGCTACCGAGCCGTTACCTACCGAACAACCGCCTGTTCAAGCCCGTCAACAATTGTATCGACTTGCCGAGATGGGCGACATTGGCGGGGTGCTCTCGCTTCTGACCAAACTGGAAAACACCAATCCAGCTTACGCTTCTTTTATTGACCAGGTTCGTCAGTCTGCCGAAGCGTTCGATACCCTCAATTTGAAAAAGTACCTGAAACACAGTCTGGAAGCTCAATGAATCCTACTTACGAATCCGGGGCCGGGCGCACGATCCTGTTAGTGGATGACATGCCCAATAACATCAGCGTACTGTTCGAAACGCTGACCCGCTTTGATTATAAAGTCCTGGTCGCCCGCGACGGCAAAAGCGCCATTGAACAGGCTAAATTAGCCCAACCCGACCTGATACTGCTCGATGTGATGATGCCCGGCATGGACGGATTCGAGACCTGCCGCCGATTAAAACAGATCGACACCCTGCGCCCGATTCCGGTGTTGTTTATGACGGCCTTATCCGAAACCATCGACAAGGTGAACGGCTTCAACATGGGCGCGGTCGATTACATCACCAAACCGTTTCAGTTGCAGGAGGTCATCTCGCGCATTAACACGCACCTCGAACTCCGAAAGCTCCAGCGCGAACTGGAAGAAACCAACGCCCACCTCGAACAGCGCGTGGCCGAACGAACCGAATCACTGGCGAAAGCGCTGGCCGAAGTCGAGCAGTTAAAAAATCGCCTGCAAGCCGAAAATACGTACCTGCGCGAAGAAATCCGGCAAACCAGCAACTTCGAAGAGATCGTCAGCCAGAGCAAAGCCTTCGGTCGGGTGCTGCGGCAGGTTGAGCAGGTTGCTCCCACGAACACGACCGTGCTGATTCTGGGCGAGTCGGGAACGGGGAAGGAACTGCTGGCGCGGGCCGTGCACAACCGAAGCAATCGCAAGAACCGGCCGTTGGTGAAAATCAACTGTGCCGCCCTGCCCGCCACCCTGATCGAAAGCGAATTGTTCGGTCACGAGAAAGGTGCGTTTACGGGCGCTACGACCCAGAAAATCGGCCGGTTTGAACTGGCCGACGGCGGCACGATTTTCCTGGACGAAATCGGGGAAATGCCCATTGAACTGCAACCCAAACTCCTGCGGGTGTTGCAGGAAGGCGAGTTCGAGCGCGTAGGCGGTAGTAAAACCCTGAAGGTGACCGTGCGGGTCATTGCCGCCACCAACCGCGACCTGGAAAAAGAAGTGGTCGAAGGCCGTTTCCGCGAAGATTTATATTACCGGCTCAATGTATTCCCGATTATGAGCTTACCCCTGCGCGAACGCAAAGACGACATTCCGCTGCTGGTGCGGCATTTCTGCACCAAACACGGCCCCGGCATCGGCAAAACCATCGACACCATACCACCTGACGTAGTGGATGCCCTGACAGATTACAACTGGCCGGGCAACATCCGCGAACTGGAAAACGTCATTCAACGGGCGCTCATCCTCTCGCCCGGTCGGAAGCTGGAACTCGGCGACTGGTCGCGTCGGAGAAGTTTACCCCTGAAACCGACCGGACTGGTGACCATGGAAACCTGCGAACGCAACCACATCATCAGCGTACTGGAGCACACCCGCTGGAAAGTAAGCGGTAGGAACGGAGCCGCCAAAATCCTCGACATGATTCCCACTACGCTGGATTCACGCATGAAAAAGCTGGGCATTAGCAGGCCGTAGAATGGAAGCACGCTTAAATAAACCGCGTAGGCTACTTCGGCGCAATAACAGCCATCGTACGAAAATTGCGTATGTACCTCGCAGTTGTCTTTAAGAATATATGTACGAAATGATCCCTTATTGACGAACGAAATTTCCTGACTGACCTGTCCGGCATTGAGCAAGGGTTCGGTCCTCATCGACTCTAATAAAAGGATGCTTTTACCAAAAATGGCAGCGATTGAAACTATTTACTGGATAGACAGGTTCATTAATTATTCAGACAGACTTGTCTGTATGGTATTTGAATAGATGAACGTAAAATTGGACACACAACCTGAATTGTCGGCAGTTCGGCAGCGCATTATCAACACGGCGGCCCGGCTGTTTCATCAGCGGGGATTTAACTCAACGGGCATCAATCAGTTAATTGCGGAAGCCGGCGTAGCTAAAGCCAGTCTGTACCAGCATTTTCGCACGAAAGAAGATGTTCTGAAGGCTTATCTCGAACAGACCAGCCGAGCGTGGTTCGAGCAGGTGCAGACTATTGTCGACCAACCAATTTCGGTGAAAGAAAAGATACTGGGCCTATTTGATCTGATTCGTGATTTCTCAGTAACCGTGGATTTCCGGGGCTGCAATTTCCAGAATGCGCTGGTTGAAATTGGACCAGGCGATTCGGAAACGCACCGGTTGATTCGGGACCACAAGATGCGAATGGGGCAGGTCTTTGCCGATTTGCTGACGGATGCCCGACCCGGTCTTGCTGATGAACTGGCGCTGTTGTTTGAGGGCGCTTTATTAATGAGTCAACTTTACAATAGTCTCGAACCCATCCAAAAAGCACGAACGGTTGTGGACCAAATTTTATAATTTTTTCTACTAAAATCAGATGAACACGGATAACACGGTTGACGACGAAACCCCCTTCGTTCGCGAAGAGTGTGGCGATACAATGTGGGATGAAGATGTACTGAATCGACTCACGGAAGCCCTTACACCAGTGCAAGGAAAGCCAAACGACACGGACGAAACGTAACATGAACCGCCCGTCCGTTGGCTTTACACCCCAATGAAGGGGCTTACTACCATACAACAATGGCACGCAATTATGCATCACTGGCTTTTTCGGACGCAGCCAAAGCTTTACAGGAGCGATACGGCAGCCGGTCAACCTATGCCCGCGTCGAGGAGAAAAGTCAGTTTCATGGCCTAACCGAGACCGAAGCCGATTTTATCGCCGACCGCGACAGCTTTTATTTGGCCTCTATGGGGGAAAACGGATTCCCTTATATCCAGCACCGGGGCGGCCCGAAAGGATTTCTGGTCGTTATCGATCCCATGACGCTAGGATTCGTAGACTTCAGCGGCAATCGGCAGTACGTTTCGGCGGGTAACATCCTGACTCATCCGAAAGTCTCCTTGTTTCTGATGGATTACGCCCGTCAGGCCCGGCTGAAACTATACGCCACGGCTGAGCTTGTCGAACTCACCGACCGGCCCGACCTGCTGGCTCGTTTAGACCCCACCAACTACAAACATCGTCCCGAACGCATCATGCTCCTGCACGTGGAGGCTTTCGATTGGAATTGCCCGCAACACATCACCCCCCGCTACACCACTGATCAAATCAACGAAGCCCTCGCCCCGCAACGCGCCTACATAGCGCAGTTGGAAGCTGAATTACTCCAATTAAAGAAGGCCGTTGGGGAAGGTGAAGTTGAGTAGTTCGGGCAAAATTGACAATACGATGGGGAGTATTGCTATTTCCGGTTGGGACTGCACCAACGACCTTTGTTGTGTCAATTAAGCACATAACAAACCAACGACGATCATGTCACAATTCACCGTTCCAACCCGCGATCAAGTATCGCCCGCTACGCAAACGGCTTTCGATAGCCTGCAAAAAATGGCCGGTTTCGTACCCAATCTATTCGCCACCTTCGGACACTCCGACAATGCGCTGCCCCGCTATTTAGCCTTCCAGGGCGCTAAAACGTCGCTGTCCAACAAAGAAAAAGAAGCCGTCAATCTGGTTGTCAGCGAAGTGAATGGTTGCCGGTATTGCCAGAGTGCCCACACTGCCATCGGCAAAATGAACGGTATTTCGCAAGAAGAAACGTTGAACATCCGGGCGGGTCATAGCACCAATCCGAAACTGAATGCGCTGGTTGTTCTGGCGAAAGATATTACCGAACACAAAGGCTACGCATCGCCCCAGAACCTGGAGGCTTTCTACGCAGCCGGTTACGACAAGGGCAATTTGGTCGATCTGATCTTGCAGGTAAGCGAGAAAATTGCCGCCAATTACCTACACAACCTGACCGGCGTAGCAATCGACTGGCCCCTGGCTGCCAAGCTCGAAGAAACGGCTGCGTAGTTTAGATCATTTAGCTTTGCGGTCATTGGTCATTGGAAGCGTCAGCCGTTCCCAATGACCAATGACTATTTCCCAATAACTAATTTATGCTCGCCATCTACCACGAACCCACGACCGACGGAACCATCCGGCTCGTTGAGCACGAAGCGGGCTTTTACCGCCAGTTTTTCGATGAGACGATTCGGGCTAATCAGGTGCAGACGGGCCGTCAGCAGCGTTTATTGACCGTCGCCTGGAATACCGGAACCGACCAGACCGTTACCATCGACGGGCTGGAGTACGTATTTCCGACCCAGACGGTGCTGCCTCTGGTCGTCAACCAGACGTTCCGTTTTGAGCGGGCCGACACCGTGGTTGCCTGGCAGTTCGACCGCGAGTTTTATTGCATCATCGACCACGACAAAGAAGTTTCCTGCTCCGGTTTGCTCTTTTATGGTCGGCCTGACCCCTTGTTTCTTCGCCTGTCCGCCGAAGATCAGGTAAAGCTGATGGCCTTGCTGGTTGTATTCAAAGACGAATTCGCTACCCGCGATACGATTCAGGGTGAAATGCTTAGGATGCTGCTCAAACGCCTGATTATTACCCTAACCCGGCTGACGAAAGCTCAGTACGTAGAACAAACCATGCCCACTTCGGGGCTGGAACTTACCCGACAATACCGGATGCTGGTTGAGCAAAATTACCGCCAGCAGCACCAGGTCAGTTTTTACGCTGATAAACTGGCCAAATCGCCCAAGACGCTGACCAACGTATTTGCCCTGCATGAGCGGGAAAGCCCGCTGCAAATCATCCACGAACGCATCGCGCTGGAAGCCCGGCGGCTGCTATCATTCACCGACAAATCGGCCAAAGAGATTAGCTACGAACTGGGCTTCGAGGACGTGTCGAATTTCAGTCGGTTTTTCAAAAAACAGGTGGGCGTGCCGCCTTTCGAGTTTAAGGAACAACTACAACGGATGAGGAACGTAGAGGAAGCTAACTAAGTCCGGATTGTACCAGAGTTGGCTGTCTGATCTCTACCAGTGGTAGTGATATAGCCATTACGCTATTCTTTTAGCCAGGCCGAAAGAGTGGTTTTGCCTGAAGTGTGCACACGAATAGAAAGGTGGCTATCGAGCCATAGGTCAACGCGATTAGGCCAGCGGCCTGAATAACCTGAATCGTTGCCATAGGTTTGGGTTTTGAACTTTCTCTTACTGTTTCACCAGCTTCAGCGTCTTTTTCTTGTCGCCGGCCACAAGCGTCATGATATACACACCTGCGGATAAGTTCAAGTTAGGTAATATAAAGGCAGCTAGGCCCGGCGACGTATACCGGTTTTGCCAGATCACCCGACCTGCTGTAGTAAACAACGTTGCATCCAGCGGCACATTAGCCTCAATCTCACCCCATTGAACGCCTAACGATTGGACATCGCTAAATGGATTAGGATAAACTAGCAATTGTCCGAACGAATCGGCCAGAATTGACGCCCGTTCGAAATTGGGAATTCCGTATCCTAATTGGTCATCTGGCGCGCCAAACTGACTCCCTGACCGACGTAAGGCTTCTGTTACCTGGGCAGCTGTCAGTCGAGGATGGGCTTGCCAGAAGCCCGTTGCCAGACCCGCCAGCAATGGAGTTGCATACGATGTTCCGTTACCTGTGGCAATCTGCCCATTTGGTAGGCCAATTACAGTACCCTGACCTCGGGCCGCTAAATCAGGTTTTACCCGGCCATCGGCCGAGGGACCGAATGAGCTAAAGGAAGCCCGCGTACCTGCTTGTGTAACAGCAGCGACGGCAAGCACCGATACGGCATCGGATGGAGCCGAAATATAGTGCCAGGCATTGCTCCCCTCATTACCCGCAGCTACCACAACCACCATACCCGTTTGGGTCGCAATTTGGGCCGCGCGACTACAAAGCGTCGTTTTGCCATCCATATTCTGATAGGTATAGCTCGTGGTTGGATCGTCGAACTGAGTATATCCGAGCGACGAACTGATCACATCGACACCAGCGCTATCGGCGTATTCGGCACCGAAAAGCCAGTTTGCCTCTTCAATCTGTTTTTCGCTGCTCGCGTCTTCAGTTCGGAGCAGAATAAACGAAGCTTTGTAAGCTGTTCCGTAAAGCTGATTATCTACCGTGGCCGCAATCGTTGATAGACAGGATAAGCCATGCGAATCGTCTTCATACACACTGGTTTCTTTTTTGACAAAATCGTAGGTAGCGAGCACTCGTTTTTCATCGAACACGGGCTTCAGAAAAGCAACGTTATTCGCGTTCAGAAAACCCGCATCCAGCAGGCCAATGAGCATGCCTTCGCCATGGTAACCCTGCTCGTGCATTTTATCGGCCCCTAATTGGGCCACCTGACTTTGTGAAGTACCATAATTGAGGGGTGTCTCGACGGTGCCAAACTTGCTGAAGCTGTCTGATGGGTAGGATACCGTTGGCTGGACTTCTGTAGTACCCACGCGGGCATTGGCCAACGATCGATTAAACTCCAGCCCGGTTACGAAGGGTAATTTCTGGATGGCTGCAATGGTTGCATCAGTAGCCTCGACCAATACCGCATTCATCCAACGAGACGGAAACCAGATTTTTGCTCCAGCCTGCTGAAGTTGCGTGATGTAAGTTGGATTGACGGGGAGATCACGCTCTAGTATGGGAATGTTCTGTTTTTGCCGACGTAGAATAGACCGTTGAGATAAAAACTGCCCGGGTTTGCTAATGCTGTAGGGCGAATTAACCTTGTCGCGCAATAGCACTAAATATTTACGCGTTTGCCCAAAACTGTTGAATTGGGAGAGCATTAACAGAAGGATTACCCAGGCAATTTTATTGGGTGCCGTAGTTCCGAATGCGATATATTTGTTGAGTACCATAATCGATCTGGTTGTGCCCTATGCAGGCTGAGGAGGCTGTGCAAAATTGTAAATTAATTCGCTCTCTATAAATCAAGCCAATTTGCCGGGCATATACTGCCACGTATTTTGTTTGCGCAATGAGCGTTGAATCATTCTGACCTAAAACGGTAACCGTTTGTTCAAATTGTTTAGTCTGTACGCGGTAAAACTGATCTACGTTGCGTGCCGTATAGGGAGATGGCCCCAGCGAATTAAGCCGGTTACTATCCCAGCTTAGTTGATTGCTGACTGGCAAAAGGAGTTGAACAAAATCCCTACCGTTTTCAGTCCGGATAAATTCATTATTGACCAGGCGGGTCGACCAGACCGAATCAGCCTGCCAGGGTTGGGTTTCAGAAGTACGCCGAAAGCGGTTCAAACGATAAGCTATTTGTCCGGTAACGTCGGTGTATGGTTGGCCTATAACTTCTTTGAGTTGGTAGTTTACCTGACTGCGCGCACTTGTGAGCGAGTACCGATTCTCCTGTACATCGTAAATGACATAACGACCCGTTTCGAGGAAGGCATAATCCTGAGCTGACGTATCCGGTTCGGTCGATGCCGATTGGCAGCCGAAAAGCTGACATGAACCTAAGAAGACAGTTAGAAATAAAAGCCGAAAACTCATAAGTCAACAGAAAATGAATTTCCGAAGATAACGAGCCTGAAGATAGTGAGCAATAAATGGATGGTACTCAAAAAATCCGGCTCCAGGCGAAGCGGATAATTAGCAAGAGAGCAATGAAGCCGACGACAATGTAAGTGAAAGGAACGTAGGTAATGGCGTAGATGCGGGTGCGATCAATGAACCACAAAATACCCATGACAGCGGCTATCAGCGTCAGAAAACTCGATAATTTCCCGAATCCAGGGATGTAATTAAAGGGGATTTTACGGCGTATCAGGAACAAGGTCCCAATCATCGTCAGAATAGGCAGCACCTGCAAGGCAAGGTTCATGTCCCAAATGCTCTGCCGCTCAAACAGAAAGAGATAAATATTGAGCGTAACGGCAAAAATGCCAGGAATACAAGCCAGGTAAACCAGCGTAGAATAGACATACTTCCACTTTATTATCTCCTCCGCCGTTTCGCCTGACCACAGATTCACTAAAAAGGCCGCCGTTGGGACAGACGCTAAAAGTAGAAACAGGAAAGCAGGCTGGCCGGAAATGGTGGCAAATACGTCGCGGAGGGTCATGATGGGGGAATGATTGACTGATAGAATGCCTGAATGATTGAATAAAGCATGCGTAAGCTATTCAATCATTCAGGCATTCTATCAGTCAATCATTATTTAAGCGTCAACAAATAACCAATGGTAAAGTTAGCGTCCCAGTCGAATACAAACTGATTGCAACCGGTAGCGTCGGCAATCGATTTATAGATGTTCAGGCCTGCCTTTGATTTGGCGTTTTCGAGTTTATAGGCTGAGGGAGCATCGAGAACCGTATAACGCTCTTTCCCTTTTCGTACACTTTTGGCTAGCTCAAACGGAACACCACCGATAATAAAACAGGTTTTCCGGTGATCGCTGGGTACTTGTTGAGCTTTAGCTTTTACATCAGCAGCTACTGTTTCGTCGCTGGTTCCATTGCCATAATATTTGGCTCCGTAGGTCTCCAGGGCTTTGGTGAAACTACCTTCTTTCCATGAAATCTTGGTATTCCCCGAGCCAATATCAGCTACAAACGAATTGTCGTAATATTCGACTGGTAACACAGCACGCAAGGCCAGTGAACCTTCCTGCTCTGGTGTAACCGTGTTAACGACGTAGTTCAGCGTTTTCAGGGCTTTGATGATTTTCTGGGTGCTTTCTACTTTAACAGCCCCTGAGCTAACCACAAACTGAATGTTGCGACCACCTACGCCAAAGTCAAGCATCTTGCCGATGTAGGATTTAAGACCTGCCCGGATGTCTTCGTCGCTGGCCATGTTTTCCTGAACGAGACTATTGCCAAACTCGGCTTTTTCGAGTTTCCAGCGTTTCTGATCATCAATCCGAACAATGAACGAGTTGAAACCACTGGCACCCATTTCGACCACACCTTTAAGAACGCCGTTTTGAGGTTCTGGCGCTGTGTACGTAAACGCGGGACCTGGCTGACTACTGCTTGCTTCATCCGATGAGCCAGACGACGATGCGGTCGACTCTTCGACAGACTTCTCAGCCGTTTTGTCGTCGGCGCGGGGCAGTGTCTGCGATTCAGTATATTCTTTGTCTTTAGGCTGGAGTTTTTTCAGGGCTTCGTTGCCACCGAAGTAACGGAATGCGAAGAAAATACCTGCCAGAATTAAGGCCGTGATAAGCAGCCGACCGGCTACAGTTAAACGTTGCATAGGAATGTTAATTTTGAATGGTTGAATGATAGAATGAGTGAATGAAGGTAGAGATCGTGAACTTTATTCACTCATTCTATCATTCACTCATTCAAAACTAGTCGAGCAAATTCTTATACCCAGCGTCTTTTTGCGGAGCGGGTCCCAGGTTGAGCGGTTGCGCAGGAGCATCCAGTTGGACGATCTTGAACTCGCCTTTGTTGTAGGCCTCAAGCAGCGCTTCCCCTTTATCAGACAGGATACCGTTCTGAATATCCACCCCATTGATAAAGTCCATCGACAGGTCCATCGCGCGTTTCATTTCGCCGAGTTTCATGCTCATATCGTCTTGAATATACTCCATCGACTGGTCGAAGTAGAACTTCTTGTCAGGATCGCCTTTGAAGATGCTTACGGCCGTTTTAAGAGCATTTGAGCTGTCTTTAACGATTTGATATTCAGTTTCTTTTAAGCGAACCTTGATTTCGGTTTCCTTGATAATGTAATCGGCGCTCTGGTTCACTTTTTCCATGAAAGCGAGCACGTTTTTCATATTTCGCTGGAGCGGCAGCAGTTTTTCGTTCATTTCCTGCAAGCCTGCCCCTTCGATGGTGGCTAACTGTGCAGCTTCCCGCATACCGGGCTTGTCGCTCATTGAATTGGCCTTGTTGGCTTCAGCAAACTTTTGCTTGATCGTGTCGTTGTTCTCGGTGATTTTCTTGTTCAGTTTCACCAGTTGACCGGCCAGAATATTAATCTGCCCCTGCATTTTTTCGCGCTTCTCCCGCAAATCCTGAATATAGATTTTCATGATAGCGATGGGGTTCAGCTGGATAACGGTTCCCGTAATACTTCGCATCAATGATTTAAACAGGAAGAAGACAGCGGTACGAACGTCTTTGCTGGTAAACAGGAAAATCAATACCCCTAATGCACCCAGCAGAAGAGCCAGTTCGAGGACGTTCGAGGTGGCCCGGATCAGGAACTCCAGAATCCGGTTGAAGTAAACCAGGCCCAAACCAGCCACACCGGCCAGCGTAATCATACCCAGAATACCTTCGGGGCGACTCCAGAACGAACGCTTTTCGGGTTCTGAACCACCGCCAAGTTGAGAAAAATCAGGTGTTGCCATGTAAGGATTTACGATTTTTGATTTACGATTTGTGACAGTACGGGCAATTCCGTTGCGAGTTGCGAATTAAGGATTTTATTACTCGGTGGTAAATCGTAATCCGTAATTCGTACCTCGTAAATCATTTTAGATATTGACCGATTTTAGCAATGTCGTCTTTGATTTGATCCGTAAAATGCACGAACGTCGTTTCGTAGTTCTGCTTATTCTGCGTGATCTTGGCACTTTGCTCACTAATGTCGCCACCAATGGCCGCTAGTCGGCTTGTGTTGGCATCGATCTGCTTTTGAATCTCAGCCAACTGTTTTGTCAGCGATTCGTTCTCGGTTTGCAGTCGTTTCTGTTCGTTCTGTAATCCGCCCACTCGCTCAGCTAAAGCAGCCTCGACACTTTTGCCAAAGGCGTCCCGATCTTTGTTCAGCGCTGCAATATACTGATGCGCTGTATTGGTCAACGTGGCCATGTCCGTACTGCCACCGAGCGCTTTGAAGCTCGCCCAGGCAGCCTGATATTGCTTATCTTCAGGTAATCCCAGGTTCATCAGACTCCGCAGCGTTTCGCGAAACTCGAAATAATCGGGACCGGGCGGGTTGTTCTGAGCCAGCACGGTTGCAAAATGTTCCGCAAACTTTGAATCGACCGAACCGGCAGGTGACGCTGGTGCTGTGGGCGTCGGCGTTGCGGCAGATGGCGTACTCGCTGGACGAGGAGCAGTCGATGCTGGCGCAGGTGATGTTCCGGTTGCGACACCGGGGTCTTCTTCTTTGACGAAGAAACTCAGGATTTTACGTCCAATCGATTTATCTGGTTCTGGCATAGTTGTGTATCAGTTGCGGGGCTACCCGTGCGTGAAATACTGAACAATGTTACGAGGTTCGGTCCAATCCCACAATATCAGATTTGGCCGAACGGTTGCGGGACTTGACAACGTGTTGCAGGGCGGGCCGAATGTAAAATTGTTTCAGGTTGATTGTTTAAAGTTTCAGGTTCCAGGTTCAATGTTTCAGGTTCCCTAATAACATTAGCAAGAAACTTGGAACCTGAAACATTGAACTTGGAACAACTAATCCTCCTTCAACTTCCCCTCCATCGCGTCCCGAAATTTCTCCACTTTCGTTTTTGATACAAGCTGAAGGTATAAGTTGTTATACAGATTGTGTTGGTAGTAGTCCTGATGATACACTTCGGCAGGGTAAAATGCCTTAAATGGTTCGACTTGGGTAACAACCGGGGCTTTGTGATGACCGGATGCATTTTCGCGACGGATAGCGGCTTCAATGCGCGCTTTTTCGTCGGGAGTTCGATAAAAAATGGCGGAACGATAATGCTTGCCAATGTCAGGCCCTTGTCGATTTAGTTGGGTGGCATCATGTCCGGCAAAGAAGGCATCGAGCAACACATCGTAGGAAAGCACCTTCGGATCATAATAGATTTGTACGGTTTCGGCATGACCGGTCTGGTCGGTACCGACTTGTTCATAAGTTGGATACGCCAAATCACCACCTGCATAACCCGAAATGGCGACCCGGACTCCTTTCAATGACTTCATTTCTTCCTGAACGGCCCAGAAACACCCACCCGCTACAGTTGCAACGGCTTCGCCAGGACGTACGGTTGGCAGTTTCGCCGGGTTGATGTCGATGACAGTGCTGTTTTTTTGAGCGGGCTGTTGGTTACAGCTTGTCAGCAGGCTTGCAGAAAGAAACAATAGTGTAAGGGAAATAAGCAGCTTCATGAATTGGATTCTATACGTCAATAACACAAAACGACCTATTTGGTTGTCAATCTTCTCATTGCGCCCTCGTTTGTATCTTTGCCTACCGACTGACTACTATCGACTACTGACTTTCGACTTATGTCGCTCACAACTTTAGGACTTGAACTACCAACCGACCCGCGCTGGGTCAATATTGCCGAAATGAATATTGGCGAAATTCTGATCGATCATGCCTGGTGCGAGCAAAAGGCCGCTTCGTCGTGCATCTCGCTCATTGTCATGTACACCGAAAAAGTAAAACTGGTGGAAGTCCTGACGCCCATTGTCACCGAAGAATGGGGACATTTTCAGCGCGTGCTTAAAGAACTGGCTAAACGAAATATCCCGCTTGGTCGGCAGCGAAAAGACGAGTATGTCAATCAGCTTCGCTCCCGAATTCTCCGAACCAGTGGCGATCAGCAGGGACAGATGCTGGATAATCTGCTGATCAACGCTCTGGTTGAAGCCCGAAGCTGCGAGCGCTTCAAACTCCTTTCCGAGAGTATCTCTGACGAAAGCTTACGGAAATTCTACCGCGAATTAATGATTTCTGAAGCAGGTCACTACCGCACCTTCATCGAACTCGCCGAAACCTACTTACCCGCCGACCGTGTTTGGGCGAGATGGAAGGAATTTCTGGCTATCGAAGCCGATATCATGGCCAATCTGGACGTGCGGAGTGATCGAATGCATTAGGATTTCTTTCGACAGGATTTACAAGATTTACAGGATTAGAAATCAGGAAAACATCCTGTTAATCCTGTCGAAAAAAGTAAATCCTGTCGAAAGAAACTTACGCATACTGTTGCCAGGCGCTTTTGTGGAATTCACTTAGCTCCTGAACTAAAGAGGGCGGGCTAATCACGTTTACCGAATTACCCAGGCGAGCCAGTTCATAGACCAGTTCTTTATTGACGATAATCGATAGCTTCACCCGAAGTTCATGCTCGCTGTCGACCAGGACATCTTCTTCCTGAAACGGATAAAAGGGTTGTGCCCGAAAAATCAAACCCTGCTGGCGTGTGAAAGAAAGAATAACCTCTTCGGGTGGGTTATCGTAAGCGGCTACACCCAGTGCCTGATGGAAATAGATGTTCGCATCGAATTCGGGGGCATCGTACGATTCATGGGTAATCTGTACGGAACCATCGACAATCCGATCTAACCCAAATACTCGGATTGACTGATAATCAAGTTGCCAGCCTACGACGTACCATCGATTGCGGTGTTCTTTAATGACATATGGAAAGAGCCGATGCATTTTCGTTTTCTCCGTATCGAATCGCTGGTGGGCGAACTCCACTACACATCGTGCATGAATAGCTCGCAGAAACACGTCGACCCACTCACTGCCTTTTACAAACGGCACCGATTCGAACAGAATATATTGACCGTAATCATCGACCGCATTGGTACGAAACCGGACGGCCTTGTCAATCTTATCGACCGTTCCGCGCAGGTCATCGAATAAATGGAGGTGCTGATACTGATTCAGCGTGGCAACAGCCGCATGAAGTGCCGTCAGGTCTTTATCGGTTAGCGTAATGGAGGCCGCCAAATTAAACGGGCGTGTGTAGTAATAGCCTTTCGGTTTGCGACTGTACTCGATGGGTGCCTCGTGAACCTCTTTCAGATAAGCAATATCCTGCTTAATGGTCGATTGAGCTACCTGGCATAAATTGGCCAGTTCTTCGGTCGTAGCGGGGCGATTCCCCCAACGGTTTAGGCGACTGTTGATAGCCTGTAACCGCTCTTCGCGATTCTTGACAATGGGCATGGTAGATAAATGGTGTAGAAATTTTCACAAAAATGTGATGTGAACGCTTGCGTATACATAGGCTGTACGGAAGCAAATCTACTTTTATGCCGTTAACTAATGTCAAAGGAAAAAAATAGTAGAAAAACGGGTAAACCTCATTCACCTTTCAATCCCCACCGAGATACATAAATATGCAGTTCAAGTTAACCCTCCGCCCGGTCGCCCGCCAAACGCTGGTACCCTTCAATTATGCGTATCGGCTCAGTGCGTTCATTTATGGCGTGCTAGCTGACGCCGATAAACAATACGCCGAGTTCCTGCACTCGCAAGGCTATCAATTTTCGCCTACCCGACGATTCAAACTGTTTACGTTTTCGGATTTGATCATGCCCAATGTGAAGGTCGATGTTCGGGCGGGAGGCATGTGGGTAAACTCCCCACATATAGAGTGGATCGTTAGCTTTTATATTGACAAAGCAGCCCAGCATTTTATCATGGGCTTGTTCCAGGATCAGCGTTGTGTGATAGCCTCACCCCGGCATCGAGCCAATCCAGGCCGGGCGGAGTTCATTATTGAACGCGTAGAGGCTGTTTCGGTAGAGATTACTCGTGAAACCATTCAATTACGTACCCTATCGCCAGTCGTGATTGCGGAAAAAGACGAACGAAGCATCGATCAATATTTGCATCCAGCCGACGAGCAATTTGGTCCGTTGCTCATCACGAATCTATTGGCCAAATACGGCAGTATTCAACCGGCAGTGCCAGCCGGAACCGCATTTGTGGAGGAATTCGATGTATCGTCGGTAGCCTATCGCTTATTACCAGCCCCAGGCCGAAACGCGGCCCAGCCCAAATCTCGTCTGGTAACTATCAAGGAAGGCTCACGCGAAGAGACCCGAATAAAAGGCTATTACAATTTCCAATTTGAACTAAGCGGACAGAGGGAGTTACTGGAACTAGCTGTGCTGGCTGGGGTAGGGAGGTATAATGCGGAAGGGTTTGGGGCCGTGGGAATTAACTAAGTGTAAAGATGGGAACAATTTCAAATCCACTCTGGCACAATTTTGTGTATCTTTGCATGCAACTGGCTGGTAGGCCTGTTTCCATAACTCAATTCATGTTGGGGGTTGCCAGTATTGGCACGGGGGCAGGAGGATCGACCAGTTTTTTTATTGACCAGTCATCCAGTCGAAAGGCTTTATCTTTTCCAATCGTAGTCGATTGGCTCCTCCATCATATTCTCTCTGATGATCGTACAGGTCAATTACTGATCCGACTTGTTGCTCAACTGTTTCCCAAAATCGGACCTCCCCGCGTATCAAATAGCGATGAAGCGCCCATAGAAAATAGTCTACAACACTTAGTTCTGGCATTTGGCTACTTTGCTGAATCTGACAATCATAGACTATGGTTTTCTCAACAGACAAATGGCGATTATCAGCTTCAATGGCTTTATCGACGGCTGATACTAATTGCTTTAGTGTCGTTTTGGGCTTATGAGCCAGATAAATCTTATGTGCAGTATCTTCTGTCAGACGGTTTTGCAATAAATGATGAACCAAGTCGAAATAAAACTCAGACGGATTGTTGTTATGCTTATGGTTGAAAATTTCTAGGTCTTTTCTAGCGATAACGGCATGGAAACGGATACTTGAGTAGGTTCGTATGAACTTGAAAAATTCAGATCTGACTTCGGGGTGATCTTTGCGGGCGTGTAGAAACCAGTCTGGCTTCTGAACAGTGTAGATGCTTCGGTACAGCGAATCCGTCAGTATATGCTTTTGAAATTCAAGTATAGCTTTTTCTAATTCTTTTCGATCAGATGTTTCAACTAATCCAAGAATTAATAAGGGTTGATAGCCCGGCTCCCCAACCAATAATTTCTTTCGCTTACCGTAGAATTCTGGGTCTCCGCATTCGTCAATGAAAAGGTAATTATGGTGCATGTGGGATAGGTGGTAAAAATGACTTGGACTGGTACGATTTAGGAGCTTTTCGGCAAGCTTTTAATGTTTTCAATTCCCTTGTCTAAGTATGATTTACAAAATTATACTTTTATATATTCTTTTCAGCTTATAATGTGACAAAATATTAATATATGCTTAAAGAACTCGTCCAATTCACACAATCCCTCAAAGAACAGGAGATAAACAACATTGGTGTAGTCCCCAAAGAAGGGCTACACATCGTTCTGACTCTTAAACAGGAAGATAATCAGGTCTACTGGCCACCTGATGGGTTTATCTCAGGAATCTACACGAAGAAAATGGTAGGACTGACCTCGTTTCTTCAGGAGTGCGCTGCTTGGGCACAGGCGGCTTGGATGGTCAATACCAATAAGTGCTTCGACTTGCCAGCTAAAGGAATTCACTCCTGTTCGCCGTATTGCCTGGCTTTCAAACGAGAGTCCCTGAAAGGCGGAGCCAAGTACGCAGATGCTAAGACAAAACTGCCGGAGCGTATAAACGCCTATTTCGCCAAAGCCATTGATTTGTTGGAGGATGAAGCCGAGAAGCAGCGTATCGAAGTCTTCAAATATGCATTAAACAGCGAAGAAAAGCTGGATGCTATTTTAAGCCAGATTCCAGAATATGAGTCGCTGAAAGATGCGAACTACATTGTCTTTTACCTGAATGATCCGCTGGAAGCTTACCAAAAGACTAATACGAAGTATTTAGCTGATAAACTATTCAATACGAATCAATTCAATCTGTCAGTTGATGATGTGGTGTACGGTACAAGCGATTTTATTAATGGCTTTTCAACTAAGAAGGCGTACCGATTGCACCAAACAGCTTCATTCGACATTGCCGGCCGTATTTCGTCTGTCGAGGCTCGTACTTTATTCGAATTTCACGACATCATTGATCGTGGGATTCTACCAAGACCGTTGCCCATTTTTGTCGATCGCGATGAATTGAAGAAGGATGCTGTTGCACTGTTTAAAAAAGGTGCAGAAGACGGCGAGCGAATTGGCTACAAAGAGATTATCGAAACGCTGAATGAAAAGCATAATGACGATGTAGGAAACTACTATCTCCTGTTCTATCTGGCTGGTGAAATCAAGGATTTTGACTTTGTTTCCAAGTTTGAATATTACCTGAACGACGAAGCGGGTAAACCGTGGAAAGTAGCTGATTACTTCTCTATTAATTACCAGCCAACGGTCAAAAATGTCTTCGACTTTCAGTACTCTATTCTAGTATCCATTCTGAACAACTCGCTAGTTGTCAAAACAAAAGTGGGCGGGTTTCAATACAAATTCTTCGACGATATTGATGCAAAGTATTGCAAATCAGACAATACCTATCTGCTAGTCATGAAGTATCGTAAAGCCTTTTATGATTTTATCTATAAATCAAAAAGACAGGCAGTTACGCAGCTGATGTTCGATGATATTTTACAGACCAGCATTCTTGACGATCTACGGCTGGATGAAATCAAAAATAATCGGCATACCCAAGAATATTCGATTCGCCAAAAGCTAAATATCTGGTTCAGCCTTTCCGAAAACTTTGAGCGTAAACATAAACCCGTTGAAACTATGGCCAATAAGTTACAGACACACCGAAAATTCATTCAGCAGCTTACGAAAAACGAAGCTACCATCGAGACCGACGAGCAATATGCTTTTACAGTCGGGCAGGTTATCTATTATCTGCTGACCAAAAGTAAAACCAGCGATACCAGCTACAAACGACTGGAACCCTTTCTGCAACAGATTCATGCGAAGGAATTGAATAAGGCCATTGCCCGCTTATTCGATACGTATAAACACGAAACGTTCTCGTCCAATTTTCGTACGCCATTTGCCGAAGTTATGGCATACGAGACAAAAGCCAGTATCCGAGACCTAATGCCGACTACGCTAGCGGGGATTTTCTCCCAAAATGCGCTATTCAGCGACAAGGAGAAAAAAGAGGAAACAGGAACTGATTCAACTCCAACCGAAGAATAAAATCAACCTTCAACCACCCAATTAAACAACTACCATGAGTCAATCCTTTAAGAATCGCGTTTTTGGCTGTGCCATCATTAAATCAATTAATTCGAATTATAACGCGGATTTTACGCACCAGCCCCGCACTCTTCCCGATGGTACAGTTTACGCCACCGATAAAGCGTTAAAATATTCTATTCGTAATTACTTCGTGAAGCACTTAGGTGAAGAGCGTGTTTTTTACTTCAAAAGTTTGAGTGACGAAATGCAGCCTCGTGATCTTGACCAGACGTACATTAAGCATTTTACCGCTTTTCCAACGGCTGAAAAAGGCAAAGATGCTGCGGTAAAAGTCCGTAAGCAGATTCTCGAAAATCTATTAAAATGCATTGATATACGGCTGTTTGGTGGCACGTTTGCCAGTTCAGGAGCCAATCTTTCATTGCATGGCACAGTGCAGTTTACGCATGGTGTTAACCGCTTCCCGGAGGGAATTATTTACTCGGAGCAGATTTCGTCGCCGTTCCGGAATTCCAACGATAAAAGCGCCGATTCGATGCAGACGACCCTTGGAACTCAGTTTAAGTTGCGCGAAGGTCACTACGTTCATCACCTGTCAGTCAATCCCCGAAATCTGGAAGACATGGCATCGTTGGTCAGTAGTGATGGCGTTACAGATGAGGATATTGTTAAATTGAAGCAGGCATTACGTTCGGGTGTTACACTGTACGATTCATCTGCCAAAGCGGGTACCGAAAACGAACTATTACTTTGGGTACAACTCAAGCCTGATTCCAAGTTAGTCTTACCATCGTTTGTGGAATTGGTGAGTGTGACTGTTGGCGAGAATGAAAACCGGGAAATCGACTTGACTAAAGTGAGTGCCATTCTTGGTCGGGAACATATCAAAAGCCAGATCGAGAAAATTGAGCTTTACTATGATCAGGCTGTAACGACCGTATTGAATGCGCCCGAAGGTGCTGAGATTCTGGAACTAAATTAACTCGGCAATGGCGAACCAGAAACTGATTTCGTTCGACTTACGGGCAGACTTCGGGTTTTTCAAGAAACCCGACTACAACGATGGTATTCTGTTATCGTATAACATGCTCCATAAGCCGGCTTTGCTAGGAATCCTTGGGGCTATTATTGGTCTGAAAGGCTATAGTAAAAAAGGCGAGTTTCCAGAGTATTACCAACGACTCAAAGAACTGCCTATTGGTATTCAGCCATTGGATCATGAAAAGGGGAATTTCCAGAAAACCAGTGTTAAATATACCAATACCGTTGGCTATGCTAATGATGATGGCAATTTGCTGGTAGAGGAAATGATGTTGATTCAACCGGCCTACCGTTGCTATTTGTTGCTGGATATAGAAAACCCCGACCACAGTAAGTTGTATGAATATCTGAAAAATGGTCAGGCTGAATACATTCCCTATTTGGGCAAAAATGAATTTCAGGCGTGGTGGTTGATGGACGATGATGGAAGTGTATCGCTAAAAGAATATAACCATGAGGCTTTTTTGCCTAGCCAAGATTTCCTGCTAAACACACTATTCATTAAAAGCAACCCTTTAAAAAATGAGCAAGTAACTGTCAAGATTTCGTTCAGGAACAGAACTGTATCGAACCAAGCTACTTTCTCCTACTTCGAGCGACTACCGGTGAATTTTCATGAGTCGTTGGTTCAATACCAGCTTTATGATTTTGCTTACACAGACTTTACACTCTCGCAGGAATCCACCATTAACAATCTCTTTCAGATTGAAGATGAGCAGGGTACTAAAACCATCGTACAACTTTTCTGACGTATGATTTCTATCCACACTTTATACAAAGAACGAGCAACAATTGCCGCCCTTCTCCAACTGCATGAACAGTACTGGGCGCATTTACCTGCTAAAGGTGAAGAAGACCTCAAACGGCCTGAAAAACTATTTGAGCACTGTGATTTAGTGAATGACTATTTTGAAAAACTTTGTGATGTTCATGGATTAGAGCCAATTATCAACCGGCTCATCCTGAACCTCACGAAGGATTCTTTCAAAAAAGAAAGTAAGATTAACGATTGGATTAAACGCCTTTTCGTCAATACCATAGCCTTTCATGACTTTGGGAAAGTAAACGAAGATTTTCAGGCTTCCCGAATGCGGAATCCGATGTTTAAGCCAAACCCGCAGAGTCCGTTTACACCAGCACATGGACACTCCTGGTTAGGTGCGTATATGTATGTAGGTTATTTTCTTAGTCAAATTGAGCAAGACAATGAATTAGATGAAAGCGAATTGCAGTATTTGACTGTTCTCATCTTGCAATTTTCCTACACGATTATAAAGCACCATAGTCCTTATGTAGATGAGGTCAAAGCAGGTTTACAGAAAGCTGATTTTGGGAGTTACTATACTCAGGTTCAGCATTATCTACGACTTTATAATTTCTCGTTTGAGCAAGGTCTATCTGAATTTATTTTTGGCAAGTTTGACCCTTTTTGGACTGAATTTGAACGGGTTTCCGGTTCATCATTTGCGCTTTTTGCCCTTTTGAAACTCAATTTCTCTTTGCTTACAGCGTCGGACTATCTGGCAACGCACGAGTATATGAGTGGCGATGTGACTAATGACTTGGGTATCTTGAAAGACCGTGATCGCATTGAGGCAATTATCCAAAACCTCCGCCAATTTGAGCATAACAAAGACACTTTTGAGCAACTGGAGTCTGGTTATGTATTTAAGGAGCAATCCCTACGGGAAAAGTCTAGAGAGAATTTGAACAAGCTGCGCCGGGAAATGGCAATCGAGTTACTTCAAACTATTCGGAAATTTTCGGATAAGCGACTTTATTACATTGAAGCCCCGACAGGTGGTGGGAAAACCAATCTGTCGATGATTGCTTTGACGGAGTTATTAGATAAGAACTCAGAGCTTCAAAAGGTATTCTATGTTTTTCCGTTTACAACACTAATTACACAGACCTATAAAGCTGTGCAATCAACACTACAATTAACTAATCTGGAATTAGCGGAACTTCATTCTAAGGCTGGTTTTCAGAGTAAAAGCGAAGCAAAGAAAGAAGATGATATGTATGGTCGAGACAAGAAAGATTATATCGACAATCTGTTTGCGCTCTATCCGGTTACGCTGCTTTCTCATGTAAAGTTCTTTGATATTCTGAAAACCAATTCAAAAGAAGCTAATTACCTGTTGCACCGACTGGCTAATTCGGTGGTGATTATTGATGAACTGCAATCCTATAACCCCAAAATATGGGATAAGATGTTGTACTTCATTAGTCAATATGCAGAGGCTTTCAATATCCGATTTATCCTTATGTCTGCTACGTTGCCTAAACTGGATAAACTGGATTTGAAACTCAGACCTTTGCCTGTATTTCAGGAGCTTCTACCTAATGCACAGAAATACCTTCAAAATCCAAATTTTGCTGAGCGAGTACACTTCAACTTTGAGCTATATGACCGTCAGTTTGACGCCAAAAACGAAGATGATTGGAATGAATTAGCCAAGACGGTTATTGATAAGTCAACGCAGTTTGCAGAGCAGAACAAACAAAACGGTAGCGTTCACACGATTATTGAGTTTATTTATAAAAAGTCGGCATCTACGTTTAAGCAGGTTATTGAAAAAGCCGATCACCCGTTTGATGAGATATTTGTTTTGTCAGGCACTATTCTTGAGTTTAGACGACGCCAGATTATCAATCAGTTAAAGAATCCAATTTATCGAAGAAAAAATGTTTTGCTAATTACTACACAGGTTGTAGAAGCGGGCGTAGATATCGATATGGATTTAGGTTTCAAGAATATCTCACTTTTAGATAGCGATGAGCAACTAGCGGGGCGCGTTAATCGGAATGCGAGTAAGGGCCTTTGCGAGGTTTATTTATTCCGATTAGATGATTCGCGAGTTTTGTACGGTTCTGATTATAGATACAAAGTGATTCAGGAAGGTAAAATTTCTAAGGAAATAGCTCAGGAAATACTTTCAAAAAAGCGATTCGATAAACTATATCAGGAGGTTTTTAGCAAGATTGATGGTTTTAATAAGGGCGCTTATGCCGATAATTTTTCTAGCGAAATTCTGGATCATCTGAATCGGTTAAATTTTACCCAAATCGACAGGAACTTCAGAATAATTGATCAGCAGAATGAATCGGTTTTTGTGCCCATTAATATTCCTGCTTGGGTCGAATCCACAGAAGAAGGCAAACTTGAAGCGATGTTTTCCGAGGATGATCTTGCATTCCTAATTCATTATGGTGCTTATAGAGACGGGGATGAATTTATTAATGGAGAATCGGTGTGGAGATGTTATGAGCGATTTATTTGGCAGGACATTGCTAATAGAAAAGCAGGAAAAGGATTTGATTTAAATGATCGAATTAATTTCAAAACGTTACAAAGCATTTTAGGGAAGTTTACTTTTTCACTTATGGCCCATTCAAAGACCATAGACAAAATGAAAAGCTTTTGCCTGAATGCAGATACGACGTATGGCTATTGGTATTTGTCCCATCACAATAAGGTGTATAAGACAGATGCAGGTTTGATGGAAGATGCATTTGATGACTCTGCAAACTCATTCCTTTAGACTATGAATGTCACCGGCTCACTCATCGGCATGTATCACATCTGCAAACGTGAACTTTGGCTGCATGTCAACCACATTCGTATGGAGCATAATTCCGAGCTGGTCGCTGAAGGCAAACAACTACACGAACAAGCCTATCCGCAACGCGCTGAACGCTACCGCGAAATCACGCTCGATGGGTCGAAAATCGACTTTTACGATCCGCACGACAAAGTGATTCATGAGATTAAGAAGTCGGATAAGTTCGAGCATTCGCACATTGCACAGGTGCAGTTCTATCTGTATTTGTTACGCAAAAACGGCGTGGAAGGCGCTACGGGCCTGATCGAATATCCTAAGTTGCGCCAGACCGAACGCGTTCAGCTTGAGGAAGCCGATGTTCCAATGGTAGAAGCCTGGATACGTGACATCGAGCGGATTGTGGAAAGTGAGCAGTGTCCCGGTCGTATCGAAAAGTCGAAATGCCGATCGTGCAGTTACTTTGATTTTTGTTACGTAGAAGAAGAGTAGTTTTTTTGACAGGATTAACTGGATTTTCAGGATTACTTTTTCATTGATGGGCGTCACATGGTAAATAAATCCTGTTAATCCTGTCAGAAAAAATGCAACATGAAGCTATTACTAGTCAGATCATTGCAGCTGCTTATGCTGTTCATAATGAGCTTGGGCCTGGGTTTCTGGAAAAGGTATATGAAAATGCGCTGTATGTCGAATTGCTCAATCGAGGTATTTTGGCCGAACAGCAAGTAAGCGTACCCGTATTTTACCAACAGGTTCAGGTCGGCGATTATGTAGCTGATATGCTGGTTGAGCAAACGATTTTGATTGAGTTGAAAGCTGTGGAAACCATCCATTCAAAGCATGAAGCCCAGCTAGTCAATTACCTCACGGCGACAGGATTGGAGATTGGTTTGCTGATTAATTTCGGGAGTAGTGTAACGGTTAAACGGAAGTATCGAACGTATAAAAAGTAGTTTTCTGACAGGATTAACAGGATTGACATGATTTTACTTGCGTAAGACGACTGTCTACCTAGAAAAGTAATCCTGTAAATCATGTTAATCCTGTCAGAAAAAACCTGTCGATAAAACATGAAACAACCTAAATACCTCTTCAACGCGGGTCGGATGAGCCGGAAAGACAACACGCTGAAGTTTACACCAGTCGATGAAGACGGCACCGAAGGGCAACCCCGTTACCTTCCCATTGAACAGGTTGGCGATTTGTATGTATTTGGGAGTCTGGATGCGAATAGCGCTCTGTATAACTTTCTGGGGCAGGAAGGTATTGCCGTCCATTTCTTCAATTACTACGAGCATTATACCGGCTCGTTTATGCCGCGCGAGTATTTGCTGGCGGGAAAGATGCAGGTCGATCAGACGAAGCATTACCTATCGGCCAAAAAGCGCATCGATATTGCCCGCCGATTTGTGGAAGGCGCGGCCAATAATATCCTTCGGGTCCTGAAGTACTACGACAACCGAGCCCGTGCGACCGGTACGCCGGAGCGGGACCGTAAAGCCAAAGAATTAACCGACGCCATCGTGACCATCGAACGTTTATTGAGTACCGTTCCGACCACTACAGACGTCCCAATGCTCATGGGCATTGAAGGCAATATTCGCCAGACCTACTACAGCTGTTTCGATGCCATTGTTGGGCAAACCTTTTGCATGGATGGGCGGAGTAAACGGCCACCTCAAAATGAGCTTAATGCGCTTATTTCGTTCGGTAATATGCTGTGTTATACGGCCTGCCTGAGCACCATTTACCACACCCAACTCAACCCGACGATCAGTTTTTTGCACGAGCCTGGTGCTCGGCGGTACTCCCTGGCGCTGGATCTGGCAGAAGTATTCAAGCCCATATTGGTCGATCGGTTAATCTTTCGGATGGTCAACAAACGGCAACTGCAACCATCCGATTTTCGGTCGGAAGTGGGCGGGTGCGTTATGAAAGAAGCCGCCCGGAAGCGATTTGTACAGGGTTTCGACGAGCAATTGAAAGAAACAATTAAGCACCGGGCCCTGGGGCGGAGCGTTAGTTACCGGCATTTAGTCAAGCTGGAATGTTACAAGCTGCAAAAGCATCTGCTGGGCCTTGAAGAATACCGGCCGTTTAAGGCGTGGTGGTAAGTTTTAAAGAGTGAAAGGGTGAATGAGCGAATGAGCGATTAGCTGACGCGAAAATTTTCACTCATTCGCTCATTCACCCTTTCACTCTTTAATTATGTACGTAATTCTAGTCTATGACATGGGGCAGAAGCGTGTCGGAAAGATGCTGAAACTCTGTCGACGGTATCTGAATTGGATTCAGAATTCCGTATTCGAAGGCGAAATGACGGATGTGCAGCTAAACGAGTTGCTCTACGAAGCCCGGCGTATTATGAAGGATGATGAAGACAGCCTGATCCTGTTTAAAAACCGCGATAAAAAGTGGTTGGATAAACAGCTTGTGGGTAAGGAACGGCAATCGACCGATGATTTTTTATAAGGGAGTGGCGTTCCGATTGTCGTCAATCGCCTTTATCTGTTCATTGACTTATGGTAAACGAGCTATCTCGTTGCGGTGTTTTTCTAGCTATACTGTTGACTATCAGCAAGTCGTCGATCGGCGGCTATTTTCTTAGTTTTACCGATTGACGACTTACTAGTCAGAAATTACATCGCAAAAACCGTATTAGGGCTGTCCAAAGCCCTTTTTTTAGTCGTAAATTCACGGCTTCTAATCGTACCTGTGAGGAATTGAAATTTTTAACCATGGCCAGTACTGGGCTCGTGCCAGGTCTTCTAATCGTACCTGTGAGGAATTGAAATGGACTTATCCGCGATGGGCCATACTTGTCTGTACTAACTTCTAATCGTACCTGTGAGGAATTGAAATCCCATAATCTGGAAAAGTCCCCAGGAAACCGAGAGCACTTCTAATCGTACCTGTGAGGAATTGAAATTACTGGATTTGCCGATTTAATAATTTTTAGTCGCATGCTTCTAATCGTACCTGTGAGGAATTGAAATTTTGTAGCCAGGCGCCATACCCTACATCTGTCCCGGCTTCTAATCGTACCTGTGAGGAATTGAAATATGGTCGTCCCGTTTCGGGTAATCGTTAGCTTGTTCCTTCTAATCGTACCTGTGAGGAATTGAAATTTACAAACACAGAGGCAATCAGGATCACGACCGAATACTTCTACGATTAGAAGTAAGGAATCTTAAAAGTTAATCGCACTTGATAATCAGAATACAAATCGGCCTGAAACGTTTTATAAGAAGCAATTTCAGGAATTGTCGACCTAGTTGGGTAATTGTCCTTTTGAGGAGGGTTATCTTTACTGTCCGATTTGTAGACCGCTAATGACTTTTCTTCAGCAAACAGCTAAACGAGTTTTTGACCAGCATGGCCCTAGCCTGAGTGATGTTTGGGTAATTCTGCCCACACGTCGGGCCGTGTCGGTATTTCTGGACGACTTAGCTGCCCTTTCTGATCGACCTTTTTTGGCTCCTCATGCCCTGGCCGTCGATGATTTTATTACGCAGGCGGCTGGTGTACAATTAATTGACTCGGTTAGTTTGCTGTTTGAACTTTACGATGTTTTCAAGGAAATTGATCCACAAGTTGAGTTTGAACAGTTTATTGGCTGGGCGTCGGTGCTCCTGGCCGACTTTGATCGTATCGACCAATATCTGGTTAGTCCGACCGAACTCTTCAGCTACTTAACAGCAGCCAAAGCCCTCGAACGCTGGCAGGTCGATAGGCCCTCTTCGGCACAACCCATTACTGAAACTCCTGGCACAAGCCGCTATTTCAAACTCTTTGAGAATCTGCATACTGCTTATAATGCGTTGCATAAGCGCCTGACCGAACAGCGGTTAGCGTATCGCGGGATGGCTTACCGATTGCTGGCTCAGAACGTAGAGGTATTGATTCGGGATAATCTGGCCTATGAGCGCATCTACTTTGTGGGGTTCAATGCTCTTAGTCGTGCCGAAGAACAGATCATCCGTGTGTTGGTTGAGGCTCAGAAAGCCGAACTGATCTGGGATGCCGATCAATACTATATTCGGGATAAAGGGCAGGAGGCTGGTGAATTTCTACGCCGATACCGCGATAACGGCTGGTTTTTTTCGAAACAAAATCGGGAAGACCTCGCTCAATTATCCAATAATCTGCTGGGTACGGAAAAAAACATTCGCGTAGTCGGCGTGCCCAATGCCAGCATGCAGGCCAAAGTCGCCGGGAAGATTTACAGTGATTGGCAGAAGAGCGCGGAGCAAGGAGCGCGGAGCGAGCAACAAGCTGAAGTTACGGATGAGCAGTTCCCTGCTCCGCGCTCCCTGCCCCCTGCCTCGCAGCCCAAAACCGCTATCGTGCTGGCCGATGAAACGTTACTCATACCTGTTTTGTATGCGCTCGACGAAAACGTGACCGATCTGAACGTAACAATGGGTTTATCGCTACGATCGTCATTACTGTTTACGCTGGTCGATACGTTGTTTGAAATGCAGCGAACGGTACACGAATTTCGGACGAAAGATGGGCGAGACCTTAAGATTCCGAAATACCACCACCGTCATGTGGTGAAGGTGCTCAACCATCCGTTTGTGAAGCAATACGAGCGAATTAAGGGGCTTATGTGGCCGGGCGAAGCGTTGGAATCGGGCGAGGTTTTACCGCCTGAACCGCTGTTTCAATGGATTGCCAAAGTTATTGTAAAAGACCAGCGCGTTTACCTGACCGAAAAAGAAATGCGGGAGTTAGGGCAAGACGATCCACTGGTTCGGGTCTTGTTTTCGCGCTGGCCGAATGAGGCTCCCCTGAAAGCCATACAGACTTTTTATAGCTTGATCGAGCTGTTGCGCGATGTGTATCGAGTTAGTCAGGATGCCATTGAAATTGAATACCTCTATCTGTTTTTTACCCTGCTTAAGCAACTGGAAGCAACGCTGGAGGGTGTTCAGGAAGGGCGAAGCCCGGATCAGAGGGCGAAGAGCACGAGGCAGGGAGCAGGACGAAATGGATATAACGCCCAACTGACGCTCGACTTCACGGCCTTCGGTTCAGTACCCCATGCTCCCGGCTCCGCGCCCCCTGCCATTACCGTACGGAGTTTTCGACAGTTTTTGTACGAATTGATTCGGCAAACAAGTATTCCCTTCACGAGCGAAGGCAAGAGTCAATTGCAAATCATGGGGATGCTCGAAACGCGGGCGCTGGACTTCGATCGGGTCATTATACTATCGGTTAACGAAGGGGTGTTGCCGCAGTCGCGAAAGCTGAACTCGCTGATTCCGTTCGACATTGCTTCTGAGCTCCACTTGCCTACGTACCGGGAGCAGGAGGCCGTCATGGCCTATCACTTTTATCGATTGTTGCAGCGAGCCAACGAAATCGTCTTGCTCCACACCACATCGACCGATGCCTATGGGAACAGCAAAGGTGAACCGAGCCGATTTATTCGGCAGATTGAGCATGAGCTGGTACCCCGTTCAAAAGGCCTGATTCGGCTTAGTCATCCAACGGTTCGCCTGGGACGAAGCGGTACGAATACCGTAGCCGATTTGGCGGATCTCCGTGTGCCGAAAACCGAGGCTATTCGTGCTGAACTCATCAATACCTTAACCACGCGCGGATTGTATCCGTCTTATCTGAACCAGTTTGTGAGCTGTTCCATGCGCTTCTATTTCAGCCGGGTCGTCAATATTAGCGAAGAGGAAGATATCGAAGAAAAAATGGGAGCCGCCGAATTTGGGAGTTGGCTCCACATGGTGCTGGAACGACTGGATAAAGAATATCGCTTGCTGGAACGGCCCATTGATGAGGCAACGATCAAGAACCTCCTGGAAGAAGAGTTTGCGAAGTCGATGAAAGGGCGGGTTATTGAGTCAGGAATGAATCTGTTGCTGTACGAACTAGCGCAGAAACTCATGCTCGATTTTCAGCGGGAACAGAGCAAACTATCGGGGTTGACGGTGATCGGTACGGAGCAAACCCTCGAAACGCGCTTAACCGTGCCGCTTAATGGGGGAGGGGAAATTTCGGTGCGTATTGCGGGTAAAGTAGACCGGATCGAGAAATTCGGTGATCAAATCCGCATCGTCGATTATAAAACGGGCAGCGTTAAATTGCCCGAGAAGACACCGGCCGATTTAACGGAAAAATTGCTGAAAGACGGGGCTGAGGAGAAAATGAGGCAGCTCTGGATGTATCGATACCTGGCGCTCAAGAACATCAGCGAGTACGGCGGATTGCCGCGTGACAAAGCCAAACGAGATATTTTTCCGGCAAAAGGATTGCCTGTTGAAGCGGGTTTCTATTCGTTCCGGGATATCAATAGCGGCTTCAAAACCAACCCCGTCCGATTCGATACCAACGACGATCCTGAGCAGTATATCAAAGATTCGGAAGAGTTATTGCGCCAACTGATTCGCCAGTTACTCGACCCGGCAGAACCGTTCAAGAAAACCGATAAACTCGAAACCTGTCAATACTGCGATTTTAAAGGGATTTGTGGGCGGTAGGATGGCACGCTGATGACGCTGATTTTCTAAGATTCACGCGGATAAAAATCGTATTTAATCTTAATGAATCAGCGTCATCAGCGTTCTATCTTTTACAACGCCAACTCTTTCTCCGTCACGATCGTGAGGACTTCCGGGTCTTTCAGGCGCACCGCCAGCCCCAGCGTTTTCGGCACTTCATAGTGGAAGAAAAACTTCATCGTGTGAATTTTGCCTTCGTAGAAAGACTGCTCGTCGCCTTGTGGGTTTTGGGTAAGTAGTGTTTGTTTCGCTACTACTGCTTGCTTGAGCCACTGCCACGCAACCACAACGATGCCAAATAATTCCAGGAACAAAGTAGCGTCGGAGAGGTATCGTTCAATGTCTCCCTGTTGAGCAAAGGGCAGCAGGCTGGCCAACACCTCCTGAATGAGCTTAAGTTCAGCGCTAAGCTGATCGGCATAGGGCTTGAGGTCGTCGTGCGTGCTGGCTTCTGCAATGGTTTTACTGATTTCAGCGAATAGCAACTGAGGAGCCTTGCCGCCTTTCATGGTTATTTTACGCCCTAGCAGGTCCTGCGCCTGAATCCCCGTTGTGCCTTCGTAAATGGGCGTAATCCGTATATCGCGGTAGAGTTGCTCAACCGGGAAATCTTCCGTAAAGCCGTATCCCCCAAAGGTTTGAACACTCTGACTGACCGACTGAACCCCCATTTCAGATGGGTACGATTTAGCCACGGGCATCAGCAAATCGAGCAGCAAAAAGGCGTTTTCTTTTTCTTCTCCTTCGGCAACTTCACTGATGTCGTAGAGACGTGCTGCTTCGAGAAGTAATGACAGGGAACCCTCCGTTACGGCTTTCTGAAACAACAGCATGCGCCGAACGTCAGGGTGATTGATAATGGGCGTTTGGGGTGAATCCAGCAGGTTTTTCTGGTTCAATCGCCGACTCTGTGGACGCTCTTTGGCATATTCGAGGGCGGCATAGTAAGCCGCTGTTGAAATAGCCGCAGCCGTCATCCCAACGCCAATGCGGGCCTCGTTCATCATCTGGAACATATAAGGCAAGCCCTGATGTGGTTGCCCTACGAGGTAACCGATTGTATTGTCGTTAGACCCCATTGTGAGGTGCATGGCCGGAACACCTTTCTGCCCCATTTTATGGTATACACCCGTCGACGTCACATCATTATCGACAAAATTCCCCTGACCATCTGGCCGGTATTTAGGAACAACAAACAACGAAATACCCTTGGTGCCTTTAGGGGCTCCGTCAATACGGGCCAGCATCAGGTGAATAATATTCTCGGCCGCATCGTGATCACCCGCCGAGATAAACACTTTTTGTCCCTGAATTTTATAGCTTCCGTCGGGCAGGGGTGTAGCCGAAGTCGTTACGTCGGAAAGCGACGAACCTGCCTGCGGTTCCGTAAGCGCCATCGTACCCTGCCAGGTACCGGCCAGCAGATTGGGTACGTAGGCTTCGTTGAGTTCAGGCGAGCCAAAAGACGTAATCAGGTGAGCGGCCCCAGAGGTAAGTCCGGTGTACATCATGCCGTTGTTGGCCGCCATAATAATGAAGCCCACGCATGAACTGATCATTTCGGGAAGTTGCTGGCCACCATGCTCAAACGAGAAACCTGCGCCAATTAAGCCCGCTTCGCCCATTGCTTTCAGGTACTCTTTGATCTTTGGGTGAACCGTTACCTGCCCGTTTTTGAGTTCAGGCTGATTTCGGTCAACCTCCTTCAAGTACGGGTGCATAAGTGTATCGGCGATGTAGGTTGCCGAGTCGATGACCAGGTTAAAGGTTTCGCGGTCGTGAGCGCTGAAATAATCGTATTTGGTCAGCTCTTCGGCCTTGAAAACTTCATGGAGCAGAAAGTGCAGATTGCGTTTGCTGAAATAGGTCGTTGCCATGAGGGCATTCGGGTTAAAATAGGTAAACTAATTCTATGGTAAGCGGGCTAAAAATACCACCTTTGGCGCACTATTTGTACAACGATTCCCAAACTATCATTTACTCTACGCCGTTAGTATACGGTGATCAATCAAATTAATTGTCAAACATGAAAAACCTGATTGCAGTGTTCGTTCTTTTGCTGACGATGACTCCGTTGGTAAAAGCACAGGAAAAAGCTCCAGCGAGCCCGAAGGTAACGGTCGCAAGTCCGGATAAGAGTATTTCAGTTGTGTATGGTCAGCCTTCCAAGAAAGGTCGGGTTATTTTTGGGCCGGAAGGGTCGAGCAGCCTGGAGAAATACGGTAAGGTGTGGCGTACAGGTGCTAACAACGCTACCGAAGTGACGTTCAAAAACGACGTTATGTTTGGTGGCAAAATGGTGAAAGCCGGAACGTATACGCTGTTCACCATTCCAGGAGAAAAAGAATGGAGCGTAATTTTGAATAGCACACTGGGTCAGTGGGGTGCTTATGACTACGAAAAAATTAAAGGTACTGATGTCGCTATCGTTAAAGTGCCTGTTTCTATGAATAAGACACCCATCGAAAAGTTGACCATCACCCCCGCCAATAGCAGCATTGCCATTGCCTGGGATAACATGACAATTTCGGTGCCTGTTACCAAACACGGTTAAGCTAAACGGCTTATTTGGGCAGGGAATTTATGGAACAAGCAGTTACAACGCTCAGCCAAAAGGTTGGGCGTTGCTGTTTTAGAGCGCCTTATTCGCTGCCATTTCTGGTTAAAACTGAAAATTTTAATGCGGGCGATTTGAAGAAAATAGCCTTACAATAGATTATCTGATAATTTAATCAACCATTAATGAAAAATTAGGCGATAAGTAGTTAGCAAACAAACGTTTATCGCGTTATTTGTGGAGTACCTAGCCAATATCCGATGATGAAACGCTACTTGCTGTATGTGCTGTTTGGCTTAGCCGTATTGCCTGCCTTTGGTCAGGGCGTTACGGACTACTATCGGGTATCCGATAATAGCCAGCAATATAACCGCCTGCTAACTCGTTATGGTGGGCCTCAAATTCGCGATCGTTGGTATGTAGCACTCGATGGTTTCGTCAGAACGGATCGCGCCCAACTCGATAATTCCATAAATGGTCTGGTTGAAAGTACGCTCGTTGGCAAAGTTGGCTGGGGCGTTGTGCTTGGCTGGTCGTATCGTGAACGTTGGATGGTAGAAGGAGGATACGCCCGGATGCCTATTCACACTCAATTAGCGATTAACAACACCAGCCCACCCTTGTCATTACGGGCTACCAACGATCGAAACGCCTTTATTCTACGAGGTAAACGGCTTCTTCTCTCAACAAGTAAACCCTGGTTACGGTCGGGCTTTTGGGTCAGTGGCGGTATGTGGGCGATTCCGAACAGCGGTCAGGAAGAAAACCGGGTTTCTGTAAATGGTTACCGCTATCAGGGCCGTTGGGAAACTCCCGAATATTTCCGTTTGACTAGTGAATCGCGCAATAGCTCACAAATGACAGCTTTAGCTGAATTGGGCGTTGAATACAATGTTCGGCTAAGCAATGCGCTTGATTTAGGTATTTCGGCTCGTAAACTCTGGGGGCTTGGCAGCGCTGTTACCACCGATGTGACATACACGGCTAATCGTATGGCTTCGCAACAGGCACAGCTTTTGGGAGCGGGTACGGGTATGAGCTACGGCCTAACGCTTCGTTACTCCTATGCTGCCCGACGCCATCAGTCGAATGTGCTGGAAATCCAGGGTAAAAGTCGTTTAGGAAAAAACTGATTAGTTACAATAAACCTTAAGGCAGTAGGCGGCTTGAATGGCCGCCTTTTTTGTGCGTATCCAATACGAGTATACATAACGCTCATTCAACCTCTGAATACCCATGAATCGATTGACCTGCTTTTTCTTCGCGCTAAGTTTTATACTAACGCAAACTTCCTTTGCCGATGTGCGACTGCCGAAGGTTTTTGGCTCGCATATGGTGCTACAACGTCGTAAACCAGTACCTGTGTGGGGTTGGGCAGATCCCGGCGAGAAAGTAACTGTAACGCTGAATGCGCAGGTCAAAACCATAAAAGCAGACAAAGATGGGAAATGGCGTGTTGCATTGGACCCAATGGAAGCGGGTGGGCCTTATCAGTTATCGGTAAAAGGAAAGAAAAATACCGTTACGTTCGACGATGTATTGACCGGTGAAGTTTGGGTATGCTCCGGGCAATCAAACATGGAGTACCAATTGCGCTCGGCTGCGAATGCCAAAACCGAAATTTCGCTGGCCAACTACCCAACTATTCGGCAGTTGTTAGTTAAAAAGGACATTAGCTTAACACCTAAAGATGACATCGAAGGCGACTGGGCGGTATGTACTCCCGAAACGGCTCCAAACTTTACAGCGGTCGGGTATTTCTTTGCCAAACAACTTCAGAAGGAATTAAACGTACCCATTGGCCTGATCAATACCTCCTGGGGTGGTACTCATTCCGAAACCTGGACGAGTCGCGAAGCCATGAATCAGAATGATGAGCTGCGACCAGTGGCCAATAAACTCCCCGGTTCTTACGAAGAGGTGATGAAAAGTGGTCAGGAACGCACGCAATTATTGATTAAAAACCAACAAGGAAGCTTGCCCAACAGTGCTGAAGAATGGACGTGGTCGGCGGCTGATCTCGATGATAGTCACTGGAAGTCGATGACCATGCCGAGCGACTGGGAGTGGAGAGGCTTGCCAACGCTGGATGGCGTGGTCTGGCTTCGTCAGGAAGTGATGATCCCAGAAGGGAAAAAATTACAGAAGATGGTCCTGCACATGGGGTCAGTCGACGATCAGGATTCAACGTTCGTAAATGGTAAGCTTGTCGGCAATAAAAAAGGCGGAGGGAATCGCGACTATCCGTTGCCCGATGACTTGTTGAAACCGGGTCGGAATGTGATTGCTGTTCGTGTAACGGATACGGGTGGGGCAGGTGGCCTAATGGGAACGCTAGCCGATTTTCATATTTCGGGCGATAATATCGATATTCCCCTGACGGGACAATGGAAATACCGGATCGCTACTGTTTTTGCTTCGTCTTATAAGCCAGGGCCTAATACCTACGCCACGCAATTGTTTAATGCCATGCTGAACCCACTGATTCCGTATGCGATAGAAGGGGTTATCTGGTATCAGGGTGAGTCGAATGCAGGTCGGGCCTATCAGTATCGAAAAACGTTTCCATTGATGATTCAGGATTGGCGGAAACATTGGGGCTACGATTTCCCTTTTCTGTTTGTTCAGTTGGCCAGCTTCAATTCGGCCAATGGTGATAGCCGACGCGGAAGTACCTGGGGTGAACTGCGGGAGGCTCAGACGATGACCCTGCAATTGCCCAATACCGGTATGGCCGTTACGTCAGATATTGGTGAACGATCAGATATTCACCCAAAAAATAAAGAAGACGTGGGCAAGCGCTTAGCCGCCGAAGCCATGCGCATAGCCTACCAAAAACCAGGCGTCAGCGCCGGGCCTCAATTCGAGAAAATGACCGTTGACGGAAATCGGGCTATACTAACCTTTACAAGCGTAGGAAGTGGTTTGTCTGTGAAAGATAAATATGGATATTTAAAAGGCTTTGAAGTGGCGGGTGCCGATCATAAGTTTTATTTTGCCAAGGCTGAAGTTCAGGGTAATACAGTAGTTGTTCATGCCGATTCGGTAAGTGCTCCGGTAGCTGTACATTACGGATGGGCTGATGATAATGGCGAAGTAAATTTGTATAATCGGGAGGGATTTCCAGCTGTTCCTTTTCGTACCGATACCTGGAAAGGAATCACCGAAGCTGTTAAATTTGGTGAACAGTAATACGGACACATGCAAAAGCGATTCTATCTCTATCTGGTTAGTCTACTGCTAGTCACAGGAGGCTATGTACAGGCGCAACTGAGTATAACTTCTTCGGGGTCGAATACAAATCAGGCTATTCGATTATATGACCCACTCCTAACGCGCTATTCCAACATAGAAGGATCGCCCTATGTGCCGTCAGACTCCGTGCAGCAGGGATGGCTGGTGATCAACAATAAGCGAACGCCAACCAAGATACGGTACAATAGTCAGACTGGAGAAGTTGAATACATACAGGATAATAAAGTGGTAACGCCAATCAATCCGGTTACCGAATTTGCTATTCTGGCTCCTGATACGCTTTTGTTTCGAAAAGGGTTTCCGGCAATCGGTCTGTGGACGCCCAATGAATTTTACCAGTTGCTGTATAATGGGCGTAAGGCTAAATTAGTGAAGCATATCCGATCTGATATTAAAGCGAATACAGATCAGATGCAGAACGATTATGGTAAAGAGCGATTTCGGAAACAGGAAGACTATTATGTCTGGATGGCAGCCGTAAAACCACCCGCCGAGAATTATTTTGAGAAATTGTCTGATGGAGAAATGAAGTCGGTGGTAGCCAGTAAAAAGGCGCTGGTGAGCTTGTTCCCGCAGCAATCGGATCAGATCGATCGGTATTTGATGGAGAAAAAACTCAAACTCAAATCCTGGGCTGATTTTGCAAGTGTGTTGCGGTTTTTAGATATGCTTTAATCATAACCGCATGGGCGGCCCCGCAGGATTTTTTTGATTTGACTGATCGACTATGATTTTTATTATTAGGCATTCGCCTAACGCGTTTAAATTTTCTAGATTTCATTCAAACTGAATAGTTTTTGTCATTTCGACGCAGGAGAAATCTCAAACCTACCTACTAATCGAGCTTGAGATTTCTCCTGCGTCGAAATGACAAAAAAGCAACCTAATTTTCATTTTATAAGGGAAGTATAAACAGCTTCAAAATTAAAGTCGATCAGTTAAATCAAAAAAAAACGGTTATGCCTAATCAATTTTTTGCTGGACTCGTTACGCTAGTATTACTAACTGGAACATTCGCTCAGGCTCAGGTTGATTATAGTAGTGCTCAGAATGTCCGAATTTCGGCACCAGCATTTACCAACTATCATGGGGTAGAAGGTTCGCCTTATATACCGAGCGATACAGTAAAGAACGGCTGGATAATGTTGGGTAATAAGCGAGTACCTGCTAAACTACGCTACAATACCCAAACCGGTGAGGTAGAATATGTGCAGGGCGATCGCATTCTGGCACCCGTTAATCAGGTGTCTGATTTTGTGATTCTGGCTCCCGATACGTTGCATTTTCAAAAAGGCTTTCCGGCTGTTGGCACACGCTCTGCCACAGATTTTTACCAGATACTTTTTGAAGGACGAAAGACGAAACTTGTCCGATACATCTATGCGAATGTTAAAAGCAATACAGACGCGATGTCTATTGATTACGGACAAAAAAAATATAGTAAACGGGAGGAGTATTATGTCTGGCTTCCGAAGGGGCCACCAGCCGCTGAAAGCTATTTCCTGAAAGTAACGGATGGTGAGCTGAAACCCGTTACGGCCAACAAAAAGACATTAATCAATCTGTTTCCCCAGCAAGCCGATCAGATCGACAAATACATAGCCGACCAAAAACTCAAACTCAAATCCTGGGCCGAATTTGCCAGTGTGCTGCAATGGGTAGATGCGCATTAATCTGAACCAAGATTTTAACAAGATTTAAAGGATTTGCACGATATCACTTATAATCCTGCAAATCCTTTAAATCTTGTTAAAATCCCGGTCAGAGATCCTCAAGCCGTTCCAGCATCAGAATGGAACCCTGTGGCACAATGACATATTTTTCACCTTCATATTCCAGGTCAATGGCATTACGTTGTAGGTAAAGAGCTACATCGCCTTCCTGAGCCTGAAGTGGCATATATTTCACTTTTTCTTCGGTTTCTTTCCAGGGTTCGTCTTCCATAGGCGATGGAATCGGATAGCCCGGTCCAACTTTAATAACGTGGCCAGCCTGGACCTGTTCTTTTTCCTGTACAGTCGGGGGTAAGTACAATCCGCTCAATGTGCGGTCGGTGGGGTCTTTGGGCTTTATCAACACCCGGTCGCCTACAACAATCAGGCGTTTGAGTTTATTATCGGCAGTAATCCCAATCATAATAGTGTCAGTCAATAGTCGAAAGTCGTTCGTCAAAAATCGGGCGAGTTAACGATTCAGGTCAAATTGTCATAGCTTGTTGGCCATTACTGACTGCCAGTTTTTGATTACCGACTAAACTACGGTACTGGATCATAGCCATGACCGCCCCAGGGATGACAACGACTGATCCGCTTCAAGCCCATCCAACCACCCCGAATGGCGCCATGTTTGCCAATCGCTTCAATGGTGTATTGCGAACAGGTAGGCGTGTAACGACAGGCGTTTGGAAAGTAAGGTGACACAATGGCTTGATAAACCTTGACCAGCCCAATAAGAATTGATTTCATCATACACGCATAAACAGCAAAACCGACAAAAACTTTCCCGCAATATGTATCTTTGCCAATCATCGTTATCCCGTTCAATGTTTCATGTTCAATGTTCAATGTTGCAGATGAGTAATTGACCTGGAAACCTTGAACATGAAACCTTGAACTTTGAACTGTTTTTCTATGCTTCAATACATTATTTGGGAAGTTAATCCCGAAATTTTTCACATTGGCTCGTTTTCGGTGCGTTGGTATGGGCTACTGTTTGCACTGGGGTTCCTGATTGGCATGCAGATTATGGGCTACATTTTCAAAAAAGAAGATAAGCCGGTTGCCGATACCGATACATTGCTGATTTATATGGTAGTCTCCACCATTTTAGGGGCCCGGATTGGCCATTTCCTTTTTTATGAACCCGAAGTGCTATTACATAATCCTCTAACGGTCATTACTCCCCCATTTGCCGGATTGGCCAGTCACGGGGCAACCATTGGGATTCTGACAGGGCTGTGGCTCTATTCGCGCCGGAAAGAAAGTTTGCGGACAAACCAGACCTTTCTGTGGGTGACCGACCGAATCGTTATTGTAGTGGCATTGGCAGGAGCCTGCATCCGGTTCGGTAATCTGATGAACTCCGAGATTGTTGGGCGGCCAACCGATGTGCCCTGGGCGTTTGTGTTCATGAATAACAACGAGTACGCGAAAATCCCTCGTCACCCCGCCCAATTGTACGAATCGCTGTCGTGTCTGGTGTTATTCTTCATTCTGCTTTGGTTCTGGAATCGCAAAAAAGAGCTAACCCCGCGCGGTAGTATGTTGGGTATATTTCTGATCTGGGTCTTTGGACTCCGCTTCTTTTACGAATACCTGAAAGAAAATCAGGTTCCGTTTGAAGATAGTCTGCCATTAAACGTAGGTCAGCTTCTGAGTATTCCAGCCGTACTGATGGGCGTTTACTTCATAGTTCGGAGTTACCGAAGTCCGGTTGTCATACCCGCTCGAGACGAACCGAAAGAAATCGAATCCTAGCCATTTAGGGTTTTTGTAGAGACAAAAGCCGATTCTTATAGAAATCCTATAAGAATCGGCTTTTCTGTTGATTGTTGGGTAAGTTGCTAATAGATAGTTGAATAGCTGGGTTGATGCTAATGGTTTGTCTTATTTTTTGTCATTCCGATGAAGGAGGAATCTTAAAATCCCCAAGCATACGGGTGAGGATACGTTAAGATTCCTCCTTTGTTGGAATGACAAAAACCTGCTATGAGAACTCAGAAAATGCTGTATTTTTGATGGTAACTTATACCAACTCTACACTTCATCTGTGAGCCTATCTTATTTCGTTTCGCCCAGAAACCTGTTTATTCTTGGTACACTTCTGAGTACTCACCTGTCACATGCGCAGGTTCCCGGTCGGCAAATGCACTGGACTGCTAATGGAAATGCGTATGTTACCAGTACGCAGGGAGACCTTGTCCAGACCGACATTCGGACAGGGAATAAAGCCGTATTAATTCCACAGGATAAATTACGGGTACCCGGAAGTGGGCAGCGCATGGCGATTTCTGATTTTGTATTTACCCCCGATAGCGCCAATGTGTTGATTTTTACGAATACAGCCCGTGTCTGGCGCTACAACACCCGTGGTGATTATTATCTGATTAATCGTTCATCGGGGCAGGTTCGACAAGTAGGTAAGGACCGACCTTCGCAGTCATTAATGTTCGCTAAGTTATCGCCCAATGGCAAAGCCGTAGCCTATGTCAGCGAACACAACCTGTTTGTAGAAGATGTGGCAACAGGTCAGGTAACCCAACTAACAACGGACGGCACTCGGAAACGCATCAATGGAACGTTCGACTGGGTGTACGAAGAAGAATTTGGTTGTCGGGATGGATTTCGCTGGAGCCCTGACAGCAAACAAATTGCTTATTGGCAGGTAGATGCGACCAAAATTCGGGATTACCTGATGTTGAACACCACCGATTCGGTATACTCTCACGTTATACCAGTTGAGTACCCGAAAGTAGGCGAGGCTCCATCGCCGACCCGCATTGGCGTTGTGGCAGCAACAGGAGGGGCTACGACTTGGTTAGCCATTCCGGGCGATCCGCAACAGCACTATCTGAACCGGATGGATTGGATACCTAACAGCGCGAGCCTGTTCATCCAGCAACTGAATCGGAAGCAGAACGAAAGTAAATTGTTCGTATGTACGCCCGCTACCCAATCGATTACGCCGATTTATACCGAAACCGATAAAGCCTGGGTCGATGTCAGAGAACGAAACAATACCGATCCTAATGGTGGAGAATGGCTTAATGGCGGAAAATCCTTCGTGTGGGTTTCTGAAAAAGATGGCTGGCGGCACATTTATCGGGTGACGACCGACGGAAAAAGCGAAATCCTGCTAACACCCGGCTCGTATGATATTGAATCGATTAGCCATATTGACGAGGCCACTGGACAGATTTATTTTATTGCATCGCCCCAGAATACAAACCAGCGTTACCTGTTCCGAACCCGGCTAGATGGCAAAGGAAAGGCAGAGCGACTAACCCCGGCTGGTTTGGACGGTACGCACAGTTACGTGATTTCGCCCAATGGGAAGCTGGCACAGCATTCGTTCATGAATTATCAGACACCACCCGTTCAGGAGTGGATAACCCTGCCCGATCATAAGCCAGTCAACGCGTCGGAAAGTATTTCGACACGGATGAAACCCGTTTCAAAATCCAACGTTAGTTTCTTCAAGGTTACGACCGATGACGGCATTACGGTGGATGGCTGGATGGCGAAACCCGTAAACTTCGATAGTACCAAAAAGTATCCGATTGTTTTTTACGTCTACGGTGAACCCGCTTCCAGTACAGTCAATGACGTATTTTCGGTTGGCCAGAACCGGTTGTTTCAGGGCGATATGGCTAATGCTGGCTACCTCTACGTAGCGCTTGACAACCGGGGAACACCTAACCTGAAAGGAGCCGCCTGGCGTAAGTCGATTTATCGGCAAATAGGCCGGATTAATGTCCGCGATCAGGCGATGGCGGCCAGAAAACTGTTTTCGCAACATGCCTATATCGATACCAGCCGCGTGGCCGTTTGGGGTTGGAGTGGGGGAGGTTCAACAACCTTGCACCTACTGTTTCAATATCCAGAAATTTACAAGACAGGCATTTCGATAGCAGCAGTTGGCAATCAGTTATTTTACGACAATATTTACCAGGAACGCTACATGGGGTTGCCGCAGGAAAATCGGGAGGATTTCGTGGCCGGATCGCCAGTGACGTACGCGAAAAATTTACGGGGGAATCTCCTTTACATCCACGGTACGGGCGACGATAACGTGCATTATGACAATGCGGAATTGCTGATCAATGAGTTGGTTAAATACAACAAGCAATTTCAGGTAATGCCTTATCCAAATCGGTCGCACGGAATTTCGGAGGGAGAAGGAACGCAACAGCACCTGAGAACGCTCTACACAAACTATTTACGGACTCACTGCCCACCCGGACCACGGTAAAAGTAGCCTGGACGGCCACGTCCGGGTGAACAATAGCGCTTACTTTATACCCGGACGTGGCCGCCGGTCTGCCGTACCACCAAGCTACAATCCATTGCACTATGCCGATTAAGGTGATAATAATCCGATTGTTGACCATAAGCCTGTTTCTTTTGCCCGGTCTGGCTTCTGCACAGCGCTACCAATTTACGCACGACGACACGTTACGAGGTTCCATAACCCCTGAACGATCCTGGTGGGACCTAACATTTTATCACCTCAAGGTGCGCGTTCAACCTACCGACAGTACCCTCAAAGGCTCTACTGAAATTCGGTATCGGGTCCTGAAATCAAGCCAGATAATGCAGGTCGATTTACAACGACCACTACAAGTTGAGCGTGTAGAGCAGGACGGACAACCGCTCAAATTCCGGCGGGATGGCAACGCATTTTTCGTAACATTGGCGAAAAAGCAGCAACCTGGTCAGAACGAATCCGTAACGGTTTATTATGCCGGGAAACCCAAAGTAGCTAAGCGCCCGCCCTGGGATGGCGGCATGGTGTGGTCGCACGATAAGGAAGGTAACTGGTTTATTGCCACGGCTTGTCAGGGATTGGGGGCTAGTGTCTGGTGGCCCTGCAAAGACCATATGTACGATGAGCCTGATTCGATGGCAATCAGTGTAACGGTTCCCGAAGATTTGATGGATGTATCGAACGGCCGCTTGGTCAAAACGACAACAAATCCAGACCATACCCGAACCTTCGACTGGTATGTTAAGAACCCGATCAACAACTACGGTGTCAACCTGAACATTGCCCGCTATGTCCATTGGGACGAAACCTATCCGGGAGAAAAAGGCGCCCTTTCGCTAAACTATTACGCCTTGCCCGAGCATGCCGATTCTGCCAAACATCAGTTTCGGCAGGTGCCCAAAATGCTCAAAGCGTTTGAATACTGGTTTGGCCCGTATCCGTTTTATGAAGATGGCTATAAGCTCGTTGAAACGCCTTATTTGGGTATGGAACACCAGAGTTCAGTAACCTATGGCAACCGTTTCCGAAATGGTTATCTGGGCCGGGATCTCTCGCGTACGGGTTGGGGGTTGCTCTGGGATTTTATCATCGTTCATGAATCGGGCCACGAGTGGTTTGCCAACAACATTACCTATAAAGACGTAGCCGATATGTGGATTCACGAGAGTTTTACCAACTACTCGGAATGCCTATTTACAGAGTACTACTATGGCAAAGATGCCGGAGCGACCTACGTAATTGGCTGTCGGGCCAACATCCGCAACGATAAGCCGATTATTGGGATCTACAACGTAAACCACGAAGGGTCAAGCGATATGTATTACAAAGGGGGCAATATGCTGCATACCATTCGGCAGCTAGTTGGCAATGATGCCAAGTGGCACCAATTGTTGCGGGATATGAACAAAACCTTCTATCACCAGACCGTTACGACCGCACAAATTGAACAATACATGGCGCAGCAAACGGGTGTCAATCTGAAACCTGTGTTCGATCAATATTTGCGCGACGTTCGGATTCCGGTGCTTGAATACCGGTTGGTTGGGTCAGACGTCCAGTATCGTTGGAGCCAGTGTGTAGCCGGATTTGCGATGCCCGTGAAAATCTGTCTGGGCGAATCAGGCCCACTAAAACAAATTCAACCGACTTCGCAGTGGAAAACAATGCCTGCCAATGGTACCAAAACACTCACTGTCGATGCGAACTACTATGTTCTTTGCCAGCGAGTTAGCGAGTAAATAAAACGACCGATTTACGTTTACTCAAAAGAATTGCTATCCTATTGGAGGAAAATGTAGCTTGCCTGTAATTAACCTTTACCCCATTCTTATCTAATTAAAACGACTATGCGAACGAATCTAAACTGGCTTTGGGCCGGCTTACTCCCCGTGATGTTATTGGCTGGCTGCGGAAGTAAGGAAGAAGAGGAAGAAAAAGAGAAAAAAGACGAAGAAAGTGTATCGACACTCGGCGCGGTGAGTGCTTTGAAAGAAATGGCAAGTCAGGCCGAGGAATTGGGGAAAAAAGGACCCGTTGAAACAGTCGACTTTCGTAAGCTCAAAGAACTATTGCCGGCCGATGCCGACGGACTGGCTCGTAAAGAAGCAACAGGTGAGAAAAATGGAACAGCGGGTTTCACGGTCTCAACCGCAACGGGTAAATATGGCAACGACGACAATAGCGAGAGTATTGAACTGTCTATAATTGATGGGGGCGGCTCTGCTATGATGATCGGCCTGGCGGCCTGGTCGATGCTTGAGATTGACAAAGAAACCGAAAACGGCTATGAAAAAACCACGAAAATGGGCGATAACAAAGCGTATGAAAAATACGACAACGCTAGTAAAGATGGTGAAATAAACGTGCTGGTTAACAAGCGATTCATTGTGTCGGCCAAAGGTCGAGGTGTTAGCATGGACAAAATCAAAGCCGCCCTCGAAGACGTCGATTTGGACAAATTGGCGGACTTGAAGTAAGATTTGTAAAGTCAAAAAATGGCCAGGGGTTGTCAAGTATAGCATCAAAAACAATTGCTGACTCTACTTGACAACCCCTGACCATTTTTGTGAATTAGGCTATAACTACGGCTGATCAGGTGGATTTATACCAAGCACGGTCTGTATAATGTCATCTATAGTGTAAAACAGATGAATATCTGCCTGCGCCTTGAACACATCGACAAGAGTATATCCCCAGGCAACTGCACCGAATGCCATACCGGCTCCTTTAGCGGCTTCGCCATCTCTAACTTCATCTCCCACACACAGAACATCATTGGACTTAACACCACAAGTTGTCATAGCCTTTCTGAATTTATGCTGTTTTCCAAAAAGAGAGCTACCACAGCCGTAATACGTGATGAGCGCTGCATTTTCAGGACCAAGCACCTGGCGGATGTTTTCTTCCGAATTAGAGCTGACTATGGCCAATTGAATCCCCTGATCCGATAGCGATTTTAATAAATCGGGAATGCCTGCGAACAACTGGATTTGCTCAATATCATTGGCCATCCGACGAATAAATGCATTGGCAATAATTGGTATTTTCCAGGCTGGCAATTGGGCATTTTTCATCAATTGACGAGCCCCCATTCCCCGTATATGATCGAGTCGTTCGAGATTGATGGGTGGAAAATTATACGTCTCGGCTAGCGTATTTATTATGGTTAGAAAATAGGGAAAGGAATCGGCGAGTGTACCGTCAAAATCGAAAATAACCAGTTTGTACTTCATCGTGAACGGTGAATAAAGCAGATAGCTTTTTATTCAAAATCAGCGTAAAGGACTTTTCGGTCTACTTTATCCGGCAGTGGTCCTTGTCGGGTTAACTTCATTTTGGCTAAAGCTGCCCCTGCATGGGCACAATTGCCGGGAGCATAACCATCTAAATAGGCTGTAAGAAAACCTGCCCAATACGCATCACCAGCACCGGTAACGTCTACCACATCAATCTTTTTGCCGGGGATTCGTGCTTGTTTGGCTCCGCCATCATACGAAACCAGACTTCCATTAGGGCCAAGGGTTAGGCAAATGGTCGTTGCCCCCATTTGATGAAAATCGCTCAGAATCCGTTCGGGAGTTTGTGGAGAACCATAGAGCCGTTCGGCATCATCCTCACTCACTTTTACCATCGCACCCGCAGCAAAATAATCGGTCAACACCCGCCAGGCCTGATCGCGATCTGGCCAGATTGTAGGAGCGTAGTTGGCATCGATCGTAACCTGACAACCAGCCGCTTTTGCCCGACGGGCTGCGTCGATAATGGTATCCTGGGCCGGTTGCTGGCTCAGGGCAAAGCAGGTCGTATGAAATAGTTGCGTCTGAGCCAGTAACGAATCAGGTAATTGTTCGGGCTTTAGCTGACAGTCGGCATGGCGGTAGGCCACAAAATCGGGCGTACCAGCCGTGCGTGATACAAGTACAATGGTTGTTGGTTCGAATGGGTCCGATGTAATGTATTGGGTATCGACACCCGATTCTTCAATTTGTCGAACCAGATACTTGCCAATATTATCATTGCCAACGCAGGATACCAAGGCAACTTTACCGCCTAAACGAGCCATGTTGGTTGCCATGTTGGCCGGGCTTCCACCCTGATACCGCCTGAAATCCTGTGCATCAAGTAAACTACTCGACACATGGTGGCCAATCAAATCGGCTAGTAATTCGCCAACCGAAAGGAGGGCGTACGGGCGGGGTGAATTTGTCATGAATTGAACTGCTCTTCTGATTAATTTTCAACTTAGGTGATTAAGAGCGGAAAACTAATCAGAAGAATAAAAAGAGCAAATAGATTAGGTTTTAATTTCAACCAAGTTCAACCGGGATGGTAGGCTCGTTGGTCTTTTTGACTTCTTTTACCAGAAAGCAAGACGCGGCTGCCAACAACAGACAAATACCCACTAGCACAAGTGCGTTGCGAGGATCGTCGCCCAACAAAGGTTTGTAATAAAGTGGTACGGTAAGCATCCCAATAAACTGGGGTACACAAATAAAACCGTTGAAAATACCCATGTAAACACCCATTCGCTCTTTGGGGACCGCACTGGCCAGTAGCAGATAAGGCATCGACATGATAGAACCCCAGGCAAGGCCAATGATCGTCATGCCAATGAGATAGACCATTTTATCATTGGAGGTGAGCGTCAGAAAGAACCCCATTGACCCAATGGTAAGGAACAGGGCGTGAGTAGCCCGTGCACTACCGATAGCTTTGGCAATGCGCGGAATAAAGACCGAGATAACAGCACAGGAGATGCTAAACATAGCAAAGCAAAGCCCTCCCCACTTGGTGCCTTCTTCAAAACCAGCCTTGTTCGAGATCGTATCAGGCGCATTGAACGCATATTTGGCTGCTGCTAGTGATAGATACTGCCACATGAGCGGTAACCCGTACCAGGTGAAAAATTTGACCCACCAAAGCTGTTTCATTACAGTGGGCATGGCCGAAAGCGAAGCCAGTATTTCCTTGAAAATCGGCAACATCAGCACCAGATAACTACCGGCCAATACGCCAGCTCCCCACAGCAAACCTGTTACCCAACCACCTATACGCGCAGCAAAAAAGAACGCCAGAATAGCACCACCCAGTGCTAACGCCAGATGCCAGAACGCAATCGACTTTTTTTCTTCATCTGTAAAAACGTGCGGCTCTTTGTAGCTTTCGTTGACAGGGGGATATTCTTTAGTCGTGCGGATTGTCCAGAGCACGGAGAGTACAACAGCAGCAGCCCCAATATAGAACGGATAACGCACAGAGTTTGGAATCCCATTCGCCAACTGATCGTCCGACATGACCATCGATATACCCAGAAGGGGCAACAGATACGGCATTAAATTGGCTAAGGTTTGCCCGAACCCAACCATAAATGATTGGACGGCAAAACCCGTAGGCCGTTGTTTATCATTGAGCATGTCGCCCACAAATGCCCGAAAAGGCTCCATTGCCGAATTAAGCCCTGCATCTAGCATCCACATTAACCCGGCTGCCATCCAGACGTATGACGAATTGGGCATGAATATCATGGCAATACTACCCGCTAAGGCACCAGCCAGAATAAACGGTTTCCGACGACCCCAGCGTGGTGACCAACTGCGATCTGAAACGGCCCCAATAATTGGCTGGAGCAATAATCCCGTGAGTGGCCCAGCGAGCCAAAGACCCGGAATAGAGGCTTCATCGGCACCCAGGTAGCGATAAATGGGACTCATATTGGCCTGTTGTAGACCAAAGCCATATTGAATTCCTAAAAACCCAAAACTCATATTCCAGATTTGCCAGAAGCTTAAACTAGGCTTGGCTGTGGTGGAGGTTTTCTGAACACTTCCCGTTTGCATGGATTGTCGTATATTTAAACAGTCATCATAGGTTCCTACTGAGTAGTCAACAATAATACGTACTGATTTGCAGGATATGGAGATATTCTTGTCTTATTTTTTTGAAAAGACGTACTTTTGAGAATGATTCCGAAAACGTGGCCAACCGTTATTCTGGTGCTAACGGTGTTTCTGTTGAGTTCTCTAGAGGCTTTTGCAGTTTTCCCGATTGATTCGACTCAGAAAATTAGTATACGTTCTGTAACCCTTAAAGGGAATTACCGCACGCGTGATCGCATTATTCTCCGTGAAATGACCTTGCGTGTTGGCGATTCAGTTCGGCTGGCCGATTTGCCCGGCCGTATTGCCTGGGATCAACGCAATATCAACAATACCACGCTCTTTGTAACGGTTGATATTAGCACTCAACTGATACCATCCCCAGATTCCACCCGACTGGCCCAGCTCGATCTGACCGTAACCATGAAGGAACGATGGTATTTCGTTGCCTATCCGGTTTTTGATCTGGCCGACCGAAATTTTAACGAATGGTGGTATGATCGGGGCCACGACTTTAGCCGAGTTATTTACGGAGGGCATTTGAGTTATCGTAACATAACGGGCAATAATGACAAGCTTCAGATAGCCTTTGAGCGGGGTTTTTTACAGCGAACAGTATTGTCGTATTCTAAACCGTACATCGATCGGGCGCAGAAAATAGGTTTGCGTGTCGATGTGGGCTATATGACCAATAAAGAAATCCCGTATCGCACGCAATTTGATAAGTGGGTTTATGTAAAGTCAGAAGAAACGCTCCGCGAGCGTGCCTACGCAGCGCTAACCCTGACGCACCGCAGGGGGTTGTACCATTACCATACATTAGATACCCGCTATACGCGTTACTCTGTCGCCGATACTATTGTCCGACTGAATCCGGATTATTTTTTGGACAGCCGGACAAACCTGCAGTTTATGGCGTTGACCTACAGTTATCGATACGACCGTCGTGATAACGTGATTTATCCGCTTCAGGGTACGTTGATTTCGGGAGGGATAGGCGTTTCGGGTATTTTGCCAAGCGACAATTTCCATTTTCTGGATATCTCAGCAGCCGCCACCCGGTATTGGTCATTAGGTAAGCATTTCTACTATGCGGGGAGCTTGCGTGGGCGCTCGACCTGGCCTACACGACAGCCTTATTTTAGTCTACGCGGACTGGGTAGTTCGAGCGATATGGTGCGTGGCTATGAGCTATATGTGGTAGATGGACAACGAACTTTTATTTGGCGAAATAGCCTTCGTTATCAGCTGTTTAATGTTCGAAAACAACTGAACTGGTTGCATGTCCGGCAGTTCAATACAGTACCCGTTGCGGCCTATCTGACCGTCTTTGCGGATGCGGGTTATGTACATAGCACAGTTGCTGAGCAATACCAGAGCCTGTTAGCGAACAAACCCCTGGCTGGCACAGGATTGAGCCTCGATGTGGTGAGTTTTTATAATCTGGTGCTCCGCTTCAGCGGAACAATTAATGCGCAAGGTAAGACCGGATTTTTCTTCAATCTGGCGCAGGAGTTGTAGGTTAAGCCGCTTGTTTGGTATCGGTAATAGGTACTAAACGATAGAATTCCAAAGGCTGACTTCGTCTGTACAGTTCGTCGGCGTCATAGGCTAACGGGCTTTTTTGTTCGCTCGACTTCCCCGATTCATCCCAGTACTTATGGCTTATTAAAATGTTTACCCACTGCAATGTCTTTTGCTCACTTACAGAGGCATATTTGAAATTGTCATAGGTCAATAACGCATACTCAGTCCTATTTTTTGCCAAATTCCATTCCTGAAAAAGTAGCTCAAAGTCAATAACTCGTACTTCGCCAGTTGACCAGCGGCAGGTTATTTTGAACGGTTCGACCTTGATAATTTCAGTGATACGTGGTAGTTGACTCATATCCGTTGTAATCTAATAAACTCATCTAATAGTTCATTCTGAATTTGTTCAGCCCATCTACGAACTCGCTTTAACTGTTTTCCTGGTAAATCACCGGCCATGATTTCCAGTGTTCGGATGTTAATTAAGGCTTCGTATTCTGCATAGTACGCATGGAAATGAGGTGGGTTATGGTCGCGTGGGTAGATATAAATTCGAATACCATCGAACGAACTGAACATAAGCCAAAATTGATAAAATTATTAATCAGAACAAAGGCGGAGAAAACGACTATCCGCTCATCAAATCTCCTGCACAATTTTACCTTTCTGTAACCAATCATACTAATTCTGCTACGTTGAGATTAAGTTGCTTCTACATTTGACGCGTCATCTGACCAACTAATCGCTACGCCAATGTAGACGTATCATTCTGATTCCCCGCTTACTAACTGAGTCATTCGACTCCGACTTTCTTTCGCTTACTTTTTAGTTTCTTAATCGTTTAACACCAGTTCATTCATGGAATTTTTATCCCTTGTATCGACGTGGGGCTGGGTAGCCCTGCTCTTAATGGCCGTAGTGCTTTATAAATTAGTCCTGCGCTTTCTGTTCGGGATGGTCATTGTTCCCGAAGATCGGATTGGTCTCGTAACCAAAAAATATGTACTTGTCGGTACTGATCGAGGATTACCCGATGGTCGTATCATTGCAACGAAAGGGGAGGCCGGTTATCAGGCGCAAACCCTGGCTCCTGGACTTTACTGGTGGATGTGGCCCTGGCAATATGGCATCACGATGCAACCGTTTACGGTTGTGCCAGAAGGTAAAATTGGGCTTGTGCTATCTAACGATGGCGTCGAACTGCCAACGGGTAATATCTTGGCTCGTCGTGTCGACTCCGATAATTTTCAGGATACCGAGCGCTTCCTGAACAGTGGAGGGCAAAAGGGCCGACAAACAGCTATCCTCACACCGGGTACCTACCGGATCAACCCCTATGCGTTCACGGTAACGATTGCCGACATGACCGTAATCAAAGAGAACATGGTTGGTATTATTACAACGCTGGATGGAGCGCCCTTACTGCCGGGACAAATTGCGGGTCGGAATGTAGAAGGGCATAACAACTTCCAGAACGTCGATTACTTCCTGCAAAATGGCGGTAACCGCGGACTTCAGCCGCAGGTTGTGCTAGCGGGCTCGTACTACATAAACCCCTGGGCCATTCAGATCGAAGAGATACCGATGACCGAAGTGCCGATTGGGCACGTTGGGGTTGTGATTTCGTACATAGGTGAAGACGGCGAAGACCTGACGGGCGAGTCGTTCAAGCACGGGAACATTGTTCGACGGGGGTTCCGGGGTGTCTGGATGGAGCCACTGGGGCCTGGCAAATATCCAATCAATACCTTTACGATGAAGGTTGAAGGCGTACCGACCACCAACCTTGTGCTAAACTGGGCGAATGCGCGAACAGAAGCCCACGCGTTGGACCGAAACCTGTCGACCATTACCGTTCGTTCGAAAGATGGTTTCCCGTTCAACCTCGACGTAGCGCAGATTATTCACATTCCATCGGCCGAAGCTCCCAAAGTGATTGCCCGTTTTGGGAGCATGACTAACCTGGTTTCGCAGGTGCTTGAGCCAACCATTGGTAACTATTTCCGGAACTCGGCGCAAGACTCGGATGTAATTGCCTTCTTAAGTACCCGGAAAGAACGGCAGGAAGCGGCTCGTGAACACATTCGGGCCGTATTGGAAGTCTATAATGTAAACGCCGTCGATACGCTCATTGGCGACATCGTTCCTCCTGATAGTCTGATGAAAACCTTGACCGACCGGAAGATTGCGCAGGAGGAAGAAAAAACCTATGAAACCCAACGGATGGCGCAGGAAAAACGCCAGGGTATGGAACGCGAAACGGCTCTTGCTGATATTCAACGGGAGGTTGTGAAAGCGCAGCAAAGCGTTGAAATTGCCCAGCGTACAGCTGATGCGGCCGTGAAAAAATCGGAAGGGGAGGCTCGAAGCCTGAAATTACAGGTTGGTGCCGAATCGGAAGCTACGAAAATCAGAGCCGAGGCTAATGCGGAAGCCCGTCGTCGGCAGGCAGCCGCTGATGCTGAAGCCACAAAACTAACGGCCGATGCCGAAGCTGAACGGATTGCTAAAACCGGTAATGCCGAAGCTGAGAAAATTCTGGCCATTGGTCGTTCGACTGCCGAAGCCTACGAGTTGCAGGTTCGGGCTATGGGTGACGAAAATTTTACGCGTTTCAAAATCACCGAAGAGATTGGCAAGGGGCATATCCGCGTCATTCCCGACATTGTTATCAATGGAGCCAGTAATGGTACCGAGGGGTCAATGAATGGACTTATGGGACTGAAACTACTGGAGCAAATTGAAGAACGAAAAACGGGTCAAACTACTAAAATTGTGGATGTAACGAAGCCTGTTGAGGGGGCGAAATAAGTAGCGCGGCTGGAAAGCCGCGAAGCCGAAGGCTAAATTGTGTAGGAGGAAGAGTATCTACAATTTAATCTTCAGCTTCGCGGCTTTCCAGCCGCGCTACTTATAATTTCCCTACCTTTGGGCTAACCTTCACCCAAGTCCAAAGCATCATCTTTGGGACAAAGCTATGCCACAAAAAGAAGCTCCTAAAAAGCCTTCCTCTTCTTTGTTGAGCCTGCTGAAACCTTATTCCAGAATGATTCTGTTGCTGATCCTTTTTGCGTTGATCAGCAATGGAGTGAACCTCATCTTACCGATGCTTATCTCGCACGGTATCGATGCTTATTCGGCAGGAAAATTTGAGTTGCGCACGCTGGTTATCGAGTTCCTGTCGGCAACGCTGTTCATTTTTGTCTTCACGTATCTGCAAAGCATCGTTCAAACCTATGCGTCTGAGCGTGTAGCCCGAGATTTACGGACACAGTTAGCCGACAAAATATCACGCCAGAGCTTTATTTATATTCAGCAGACGAACCCGTCGAAATTATTGACAAACCTGACATCGGATATCGACTCGGTCAAGATGTTTGTCTCACAGGCTATTGTTTCCATTGTTTCTTCGCTTTGCATTATCATTGGGGCAAGTATCCTGCTTATCAATATAAATTGGAAACTGGCGCTAGCTGTATTGACCATTGTGCCGATTATTGGCATTACATTTTACCTGTTGCTGAAAAAAGTGCGGGTGTTATTTATGCGGAGTCGGGAAGTAATTGACTGGCTCAACAAGGTTATCAACGAAAGTATTCTGGGGTCGGCGTTGATTCGGGTCATTAACTCGCAGCAGCTCGAATACGACAAATTTCTGGCCGCCAATACCGATGCAAAGGATTTAGGTATTGCTATTCTGCGTCTGTTTGCTGCGCTGATTCCGGTAATTAGTTTCACGGCTAACATGGCGGGTTTAACAATTCTGGTATTGGGTGGGCATTTTGTTATCACAGGCAGTATGTCGCTGGGCGATTTCGCGGCCTTCAACAGCTATCTCGCTCTGCTGGTTTTTCCGATCATTGTGATTGGATTTATGAGCAACGTGATTGCGCAGTCGTCGGCTTCGTATGAGCGCGTCAATGCTGTCTTGCAGGCGCCCGAGACGATGCAGACAGGCACAGTAGAAGCAACCCTTAAGGGCAACATTGAGCTTAAAAATGTGTCGATGTACTATGGCGACAAACCGGCCTTGAAAGACGTTTCTTTTTCGGTAAAAGCAGGTACGCGAACCGCTATTGTAGGGCCAACGGCAGCCGGAAAAAGCCAGCTCTTGTTTTTGCTGACAGGCTTGCTGAAACCCACTTCTGGAGCCATCGAATACGACGGACTACCCATTGATTCGTATGACGAAGAGAATTTTCACCAGCAGGTTGGGTTTGTGTTTCAGGACAGCATCATGTTCAATCTGAGCCTTCGCGAAAACATAGCCTTTAGTGAAACGGTGACCGATGAATCCTTAAAAAAAGCCATTGATACGGCAGAACTACGAGACTTTGTTGAGTCGTTGCCCGATAAGCTCCAAAGTCTTGTTTCGGAACGGGGAGCTAGTTTGTCGGGCGGGCAGAAGCAACGAATTATGCTGGCTCGCGCATTGGCCTTAAATCCGAAAGTCTTGTTACTGGACGATTTCACCGCGCGAGTTGACTCTAATACCGAGCAGAAGATTTTGGCGGGCGTTCAACAAAACTACCCGGCGTTGACCTTACTATCGGTAACACAGAAGATTGCACCCGTTGAAGAGTATGAGCAGATTATTCTGCTTATGGAAGGTGAAATTATTGCCAAAGGAACTCACACTGAGTTGATGGCTACTAGCCCCGAATACGTTCAGATTTATCAGTCGCAACGCAGCACCAGCCAGTATGAACTACGATCTTAATCAGGCGACCGGGCAGAAAGAAGAGAAGAATGCCACTTACAAAGCCCTCCGAAAATTATTGACTCTTATTGAAGATGAACGCCCAACGCTGATCCTGGCGTTTGTTGCGATTCTGGTCAATTCGGGCTTAACCCTTGTTGGGCCAATGCTGATCGGTCGTACCATCGACAAATATATTCAGACCAAACAGTACGAGGGCGTTTTACGAAATGCCGGTATTCTGATTTGTCTTTATGTTGTTGCGTTCGGGACCAACTATCTGCAAACCCGCATGATGGGCGAAGTAGGGCAGCGTACACTGTTCCGACTACGAAATGCCGTGTTCAATAAATTGCAGGAACTGCCGGTTGCGTTCTTTAACCAGAACAAAGCGGGGGATTTGATTTCCCGGATCAACAATGACACCGACAAACTCAATCAGTTTTTCTCGCAGTCACTGATGCAGTTTGTGGGTAGTATTTTTATTATGTTCGGCGCGGGCATATTTCTATTGTCTATTGATCTTCCGCTTGGGGCGGCTGCTTTGTCGCCAGCTCTTTTGATGTGGGCGTTTACCGCATTGACCTCCGCCTGGGTGAAACGGAAGAATGCCAGTAACCTCAAAAGCGTAGGTAATCTGAGTGCCGAAATTCAGGAGAGCCTCAACAATTTCAAGGTCATTATTGCCTTTAACCGCCGGGATTATTTTCGGAGACGGTTTGATGAGGCTAATCAACAGAGCTATAAAGCAGCCATTGGAGCTGGTTTAGCTAATAATATTATGGCACCGGTTATTGGCATGGTTGCCAACTTTGGGCAACTGATTGTACTGACATTCGGTATTTATCTGATTGCAACGAATCGATTTACCATTGGATTGCTGATTAGCTTTCTGTCGTACGTCAATAACTTTTACAATCCACTACGGCAACTGGCTGCCTTGTGGACAAATTTTCAGGTAGCTCTGGCGGGTTGGGATCGTATTTCACATATGCTTGCCTTGCAAACTAACCTGACAACGGTTGAGCAGCCACTAACGATGCCGACTACTGCATTGCTATCGTTTCAGCATGTGTCTTTTAGTTATCCGAATGGGCAAGAGGTGTTGCACAACATCAACTTTGATCTGGAGCGTGGCAAAACCTATGCGTTGGTTGGGCCAACAGGAGGGGGTAAAACAACGACGGCTTCGTTGATTGCCCGTTTATATGATCCAACTAGTGGAACCGTGTTACTGGATGGCAAAGACATTCGTGCTTATAGTCCCCAAGAACGTACTCGTAAAATTGGGTTTATTTTGCAGGAGCCTTTTTTGTTTACGGGTACCGTTCGAGAAAATATTTTATATGGTAACGAGCAGTTTCAGGGCCATACGAACGAGCAATTGGCCGAGGTAATTCATGAGGCCAATCTGGAGGGTTTGCTGGAGCGTTTTGATGATGGTCTGGATACCAAAGTTCAGACGAGTGCCGATGGCATAAGTTTAGGCCAAAAGCAGCTTATTGCCTTTATGCGTGCTGTTTTACGCAATCCAGAGCTGCTTATTCTGGACGAAGCTACGGCCAACATCGATACGGTTACCGAGCAACTGCTGGAAGAAATCTTACAAAACCTGCCTGAATCTACCACCCGAATTATCATTGCGCACCGCCTGAATACCATTGAAAGCGCCGATGAAATATTTTTTATCAACTCAGGGCAGGTTACCCGGGCCGGTTCACTTAATGATGCGGTTGATATGCTGCTGCATGATAAGCGGACGAGTTAATTTTCGAATCAGGCAGGAACTTCGGCTGGTTCGCGAGCCTCCTGTCGCTTTTTCTCTTCCGCAATTTTTATTGGGCTTCCGAAAATATAAAACAGTTTTTTGCGGATTCCCTTTGCCTTCCTGACATCCTCAACCATATCGGTGAGTTCGTGGAAATTGATAAAAATTGGATTTGCTTTATTCGGGATATTCGTTGTGATACCGTAAATAACAGGCTCGTCTTCAGGTTCGAAGGTGCCAAAAATACGATCCCAGAAAATAAATGTCGCCCCAAAATTTTTATCGATATACTGCTCTTGCGAACCGTGATGGACCCGGTGATTGGAGGGTGTAGCAAAGATATACTCGACCCAGGCAGGCATTTTTCGGATATACTCCGTATGAACCCAAAACTGGAATAATACGGCAATCTGGTTGGTTACAAAGAAGATGATCGGGTGAAAACCCATGAAGGCCACAGGTAGAAAGAATATGATTTTGAGGTGTTGTATCCAGCTTAGGCGGTACGAGACGGTGAGGTTGTAAAATTCACCCGAGTGATGAACAACGTGAGTAGCCCACCAGAAGCGCTGTTCGTGCGAAACACGATGAGCCCAGTAGCTAAAAAAGTCATAGATGATGTAGCATGGCAATAGAGTCCACCACTGCAATTCCATGCGCCAGGGAATCAGATTATAAATCCAGATACACAGGTAAAGTAACCCCAATTTGAGCGCTGCCGTAACGACCAAATTGCCCAAACCGACCAGAATGGACCCAATTGTTTCTTTTTTCTCGTAAAATTCCCGTTCCTGATAATACGTAACGACCATTTCGATAGCCGTAAAAAACAACATCACCGGAACAGCCCACAGAATTATATTGGGGATGCTTTTTTCGATAGTGTGTACGTCGTTGAGGGGAATTTTGCTAGCACCGAACAGAGAAAAAGGCATAAGAATAGTCGATTCGCAATGCGTGTGAGGTTTCTGTTCAACGCCATTTTTTTTAGTTCAGTTTATCTTTGAATGTGATTGTTTGGATTTGTACAGGATTAAATTGGCAAAGTCCTGTTTTATGGTTAATAAGCGGGATTTTGCTCCGTAGCCTCATTCATAGCGAGCAATCGTAAATGGGGGTAATGCATTACTTTTGCAGAACCAACTTCATACCCATGAAAATTCGCTATCTGGCAACAGTCTTTTACCTGTCAATATTTATGCTTAGTGCCTGCAACACGCGAAAGCAGGCAGATACACAAGGCACGGATTCAACCGCAATCGCAGCGACTTCCGGATCGACTACGGAGGTAGAAATCACAGGGCGTTTGGCCGACTTGGGGTTGACGGCAGATACGGATTGGCGGGGCATTAACCTCGGTGATGAGTTTTCTAAAGTAAAAGGACTTGAAAAGGGAGAGCCATTTGAAAGCGACGCTGATCATATCGGCTACACGATTGAACTGAAAAATCTTGAGTCGGCGGATATGCTTTATTATCAGACCGATAGCAAAGTGTCTGCTATTGATGTAGATTTATTTTTAAATAGTCAGCAGTCTGTAACGGATTTTCAGAAAGATCTTAGCGCTTATTTTACAGCCAGATTTGGAACACCTAAGCCTGGCGATGGTGGTACTGTCTGGTCTGGGAGTCAGGGATACACAGTTAGCTTAAAGGATGTCTCGAAAGGCAAGGATTTTGGCCTGAAAATCAAGATGGGGCCACTAAGTGGGACGGCAACAGCTTCGGCGAAATAGTGGCCCAAAGGTTATTGGCAGGAAGCATCTTACTGCTTTCTTCCTGATAGACTAGCTTGAACTTCTAAAACGAAAGCTATGGGTACTTCAACTACATCTGCAATTTGCTCAGGGCTTAGAGTAGCTTTCTTTAATAAATTACTGACTATTTTACGTTCCCCAGCTTCTTTGGCCTTGCGTTGTCCTCTGATAAACAGAACGTCTTTCTCTTCGTTGAAATATTGGGCAATACTATCCATCGTCTTGTCGATTTGTGTCTGTAACCGGGGCGCCGGAGCGATTACGCAATTGGGCTAATATTCTCAATTGCTGAAAATACCGCTTTAACGCAAAATCGCCTTGTGCTGTTTCATCAATCCGGTCGATAACCTGACGAACTACCGTTTCTGGATTTTCTTGTTTAAAGTCTGCCAAAATAGCTAACACTACTTCTTCAGGCTTCTTTGACGTGAGAAATAGTTGATAATCAAGTTGAGCAAATATGATGAGCAGAAATTCAAATCGCATCCGTTCTTCATCGAATTGTATACGCATTTTCGGGCGCTCTGGTCCAATAAAAAGAACATATTGCCGAACGGGCAGCTTGTATTTTCGCCGGAGCATAATGTACTAGTCTGCCATACGATATATCATGTCAGGCTCATCTGCTACCTGAATCTCAAGTTGCAAAATGAATGTATCGTCGTTTGAATCGGTAACCTTCTTCAATACATCCGGTTTACGCTCCTTCGTGTGCTGGATATCGTCTGGTAATTCCGTGGATTCAACCACTTGTATATGGAGGAGATTAGCAATCAGACTGGGAATAACAGCCTCAATATTCTCCTTGAAAATCTTATCATACTGACTGGCCTGTTTATCAACTTTAAGCTGTTGATTATGGCTTTTACGTTTCATGCCCAAAGATATACGCATGTAACGAATTTTGTGTTGTGGTTTATTTGTTTCGTCTGTATTCGAATTTGAACCTAGTGAGCTATCCTAAGGTTGGGAATATTGACTTATAAAAAAGGCCAGCCCGTTTCCGAGCTGGCCTTCTGGTTAATTGATCTTCAATACCGCCATAAAAGCTTCCTGCGGGATTTCGACATTACCAACTTGTCGCATGCGTTTCTTCCCTTTTTTCTGCTTGTCGAGCAATTTACGCTTACGGGAAATATCGCCACCATAACACTTCGCCAAGACGTCTTTGCGCAGGGCGCTCAGGGTTTCTCGGGCAATGATTTTCTGACCGATAGCCGCCTGAATCGCAATTTCAAATTGTTGTCGAGGGATTAATTCCTTGAGCTTTTCACACAGTTTCTTGCCCCATTCGTACGACTTCGAGCGGTGAACGATGGCGGAGAGCGCATCGACCTTATCGCCGTTGAGCATCACGTCGAGCTTCACCATGTCCGATTCGCGGTTGTCCATAAACTCATAATCGAGTGAGGCATAGCCGCGCGAGATCGTCTTGAGTTTATCAAAAAAGTCGAAGACGACTTCGGCTAGTGGCATTTCGAACTGAAGCTCAACGCGCTCGGCCGTTAAGTAGACCTGATTTTTAAGGATACTCCGCTTGTCCATGCAGAGGCTCATAATCCCACCAACATACTCCGCTTTTGTGATGATCTGCGCCCGGATAAAGGGCTCCTCAATATAGTCGATCAGGTTTGGTTCGGGCATATCAGCGGGAGCAGATACCTGAAGCTCCTGCCCTTTGGTTGTCACAACTTCGAAACGTACCGATGGAACCGTGGTGATAACGGTCATATCAAATTCGCGTTCCAGGCGTTCCTGTACAATTTCCATATGGAGCATACCAAGGAAGCCGCAACGGAAACCAAAGCCCAAAGCCGCCGATGTTTCAGGTTCCCATACGAGGGCTGCATCATTGAGCTGGAGTTTCTCCATCGCGTCGCGAAGGTCTTCGAATTCGCTGGTTTCTACTGGATAGATACCAGCAAATACCATTGGTTTCACTTCCGAGAAACCCTGGATGGCCGAACTGGCGGGGTTTTCGATCGTCGTAACTGTATCGCCAACTTTTACTTCTTTGGCTACCTTAATGCCCGAAATCAGATAGCCTACGTCGCCACACTCGATTACATCTTTCGGAACCTGTACCAGACCGAGCGTTCCGACTTCATCCGCAAAATATTCTTTGCCAGTGTTCATGAACTTTACCTTATCGCCTTTGCGAATACGGCCGTTCTTGACCCGGAAGATAACCTCGATACCCCGATAGGAATTGAAGTGAGAATCGAAAATTAAGGCTTGCAATGGTCCTGCGGGTTCGCCTTGGGGAGCTGGAATCCGTTCAACAATGGCGGCCAGAATTTCAGGAACGCCTATACCTTCTTTACCCGATGCCGGAATAATATCATCCCGATCGCAACCCAATAGGTCCACCATCTCGTCCTTAATCTCTTCGGGCATAGCACCTGGCAGGTCGATCTTGTTCAGGACGGGAATAATAACCAGATCGTTGTTCAGGGCCAGATACAGATTGGAAATCGTCTGGGCTTCGGTTCCCTGCGACGCATCGACCAAAAGCAAAGCGCCTTCACAGGCTGCAATGGATCTCGAAACCTCATAGGAAAAGTCAACGTGCCCTGGGGTATCAATCAGGTTTAGGGTGTATAGCTCACCCTTGTGCATGTACTCCATCTGGATGGCGTGGCTCTTGATCGTAATGCCACGTTCACGCTCCAGGTCCATGTCGTCGAGCAATTGGGCCTGCATATCGCGGGCACCTACGGTCTTGGTAAATTCTAATAATCGGTCGGCCAGGGTGCTTTTACCGTGGTCGATGTGCGCAATAATGCAAAAATTACGGATATGTTTCACGCAGGTGAATTACGATGTACGATTTACGATGTACGAGTTGAACAGATTCGTACTATTTATAAATGGCAAATTTAAGCATAAAAAACAAACGCCGGACTCATCGGGGAGCCGGCGTGTTCAATTACACTTCATCAACAAACTAAAAACCAAATGCTGTAGGAGGGGGACTCGAACCGCCCACGGTGCAGTTAGCTACAGTACAACTCTGGTGGTCAACCCCAGTCGCCACAAGGGCGGCATTATGCTGCGTTTATCCTTTATCACCACCCCCGAGACAGGAGGGCACGTCTGCCAATTTCGACATCCTACAGTGTGAGAAAAAAAAGCCAAGAAGACCGGCGTGTGACCCCGCTCGATCAACTTGACAATACAAAGATAGCTGATGAGATTGCTCTATTGCAAATTTTACATAAAAATTTCTTAAAATTTACAATGTGTTCAAAAAAACGATACTTTTGGTATGACTCGTCGAAAATAAAACTAAAATGACCGAAAAAAATTTAGAAATTGATAATACTGATCTTAAAATATTGAGTTTACTAATGCAGGATGCCAATATGGCGTATACTGAAATCGGCAAACGAATCTTCGTATCGGGGGGGACCGTTCATGTTCGCATGAATAAACTGAAGCAAATGGGCATCGTACGAGGATCGCAACTGGTGATTGATCATGCCAAGCTAGGTTGGGATATTAGTGCGTTTCTGGGAATTTACCTGGACAAAAGCTCACTTTATGAGGAAGTTTCCAAACAACTGGAAAAAATTCCTGAAGTTGTCAATGTTCATTACACAACAGGTATTTACAGCATCTTCGCCAAAATCGTTTGTCGGGATACCCAGCACTTGCGTGAAGTGCTCCATGATAAAATTCAGAAAGTGGCTGGTATTCAGCGAACGGAAACCTTTATTTCTCTCGAAGAAAGCGTCAATCGGCCAATCCCGTTTGCGGAGAGTTAACAGCTGGGAGCACGGGGCTAGGAGCACGGAAACTAACTGCCTACCCCGCGCCGAGCCCCTGCCCCCTGCTATTTGAACCCTAAACCACCTTCAGCATGTTATAGTACCCAATAACTCAAAATTCATGCTACCCAAAATTCATGCAACAACAGTGGTTGGGATTCGACACAATGGGCAGGTAGCCCTGGGTGCCGATGGCCAGGCCACAATGGGCAATACCGTTGCCAAAAGTAATGTTCGGAAAGTACGTGTGCTGATGGGCGGCAAAGTGCTGGCCGGTTTTGCAGGTTCTACTGCCGATGCGTTTACGCTGATCGAACGTTTTGAAGAAAAACTGAATGCCTATGGGGGTAACCTTAAACGGGCTGCCATCGAACTGGCCAAGGATTGGCGCACAGATCGCTATCTACGAAAACTGGAAGCCATGCTGATTGTGGCCTCTAAAGAAGACCTATTAATGATATCGGGTACCGGCGATGTAATTGAGCCTGACAGTGATGTTGCGGCCATTGGTTCTGGTGGCATGTATGCCCAGTCGGCGGCAATAGCTCTGAAAAAACACGCTACAGCACTATCGGCTGAGGAAATGGTTCGGGAGAGTCTGCATATTGCGGCAGATGTGTGTATCTATACCAACCATAATTTAGTAGTTGAGTCGTTATAGAGTAAGTTAACAAGATTGCCATCCACCGAAACTCTTAATGGTTAGCAGTTCTTTTTTACATTTGTTGGAACTACCCGACTATACGTTATGAAAATTGTTCCCCGGTTTGCACCTAAAGTAATGAACCGTCGCATTGCGCTCGGATTCATTATGGCCATGGTGCTCATTGCATCGGGGTTTATCATATCCTTTTATAGCTATAACCAGTATAGTGAGGACACAAAGCGGGTTCGGCATACGTACGAAGTGACAGGGACTCTCGAACGCATTTTGTCTTTAATGAAAGATGCTGAAACGGGTGCCAGGGGGTATGTTATTAGTCAGGATTCGACCTACATGTCTCCCTATAAAATGGCCTTACGGCTGTTACCGGAACAGATAAGCCAATTACGAATCCTTTGCAATGACAACCGGGTCCAAATTCAGCGACGAGTTAGGCTAGAACAACTAATTGAGGATAAATTAGCTATAACAAAAGCGCGAATAGGCGTTAAGGTTACGGATAAGCAAAACTGGGCTGTTAACGTAGAAAGTAAGCGGACGATGGATGCCCTTAGATCCCAGGTGACGCTTATGGTCGATACCGAACGGATACTGATGGATATGCGGAATCGGCAGGCAGAACGATCTTTTCGGAATACGCTTGTCATTATTTTCTCGCTATCGTTACTGACGTTCATGGTTCTTGCCATTTCCTACCGTTTGCTGGAGCAGGAGCTGATTCATCGCCAAACAACTGAAGACCAGCTTCGCGAGTTTGAGGGGCAATTGAAAGGGCAGATTCGCCAACTGGAAACATCGAATGAAGAACTGGAACGATTTGCGTTTGTAGCCAGCCATGATTTGCAGGAGCCTTTGCGGAAAATACAGTCGTTTTCCAACTTGATTATGGACCGCTATGCGAATCTGTTTGACGAAGATAGCATGCTGTTTATGAGCAAAATTTCGCACTCGGCCGAGCGAATGTCCAAGCTCATTAAAGATTTATTGAATTTCTCACGAATTTCTAATCATCAGGAAGATTTCAAACCTGTACCTTTGAATGATATTGTGCAGCGTATTCTGGATGACCAGGAATTGCGGATTAAAGGGCTGGATGTGCGGGTTGAAATAGGTGAGTTGCCGGTTATTCAGGCGGTTGCCAGCCAAATGGATCATCTGTTTAATAACCTTATTTCCAATGCGCTTAAATTCACCAGGCCCGGTGTACAACCTGTGCTACGGATTAAGTCAAGGCCAGTCAATGGAGAAGACTACGCTGGTTTAACTGCCGATCGATCTTACGTAGAAATTATCATTGAGGATAATGGAATTGGATTTGAGGAGAAATATTTAGACCACATCTTTAAAGTTTTTCAACGATTACATGGCAAAACTGCTTTTGAAGGAACGGGTATCGGTCTGGCCATTTGCAAACGTGTTGTTATGTACCATCATGGATTTATTACGGCCCGGAGTCAGCCCCAGGAAGGAGCTACTTTCGTAGTCGTGTTGCCCGAAAGCCAATTGCTACAACATTATGACAGACCAACCTCAACCGAAATTCATTCATATCCTACTCGTTGATGACGACGAAGATGATCGTTATCTCACGCGGGAGGCCTTTCATCAACATTATCCGGCCAGTCGTATTTCGTTTGCTGAAGACGGAGAAGATTTAATGGATTTCCTGACCTATAAAGGACGGTATGCTGGTGCCAATCATACGTTGCCAGAACTAATTCTGCTGGATCTGAATATGCCCCGAAAAGATGGTCGGGAAGCCCTACGGGAAATCAAAGCCGATGAGCAATTTCGGCATATTCCAATTGTGGTGTTAACTACTTCTGATGCGAAAGACGATGTGGAAACATCCTATTTTAATGGAGCCAATAGTTTCATTACCAAGCCACCAACCTTTCAGCGGCTCAGTGAAGTAACCAAAGCTATTGGTCAGTACTGGTTCAATGTGGTAACCATCTGTGAACACGAAGAAGGTAAATAAAATAGCGCGGGCGGAAGCTCGCGCTATTTTATTTACCACTCAACCCAACTAATCCCACAAAAATTTTCTCCAGTTCATTGGTTATCGTACGGCTTTGACCCGGCGTGAATTTGTTAACCAATATGCAGAAGCTCATTTGTTCGCCATCTGCGGCTGTGAAATAACCCGCATAGGCTCGGACGCCTTCAATAGAGCCACTCTTCGCCCGAATGTTGCCCGCTGCAATTGTTCCCCGTGCCAGACTACGCACAGTGCCGGTTTGCCCTACTATCGGAATCGTCTCATAAAATTGCGGAAACGATTTTTCACGACCCATAACGCTTAGAATACCGGTCATATTATCGGCTGTAAGAGCGCCAACGGTTGATAGGCCACTACCATCCCGAATCCGGAATCCATCCAGATTAACCCCTTTGCTTTTCCAGAATGTGGTTACTGCTTCCAGGCTACTGCTGGTCGATTTTACGTTTTTGTTCAACGCTAATGCCGCTGTCCGCAAAAATGCTTCTGCATACAGATTGATACTCTGAAAATTCGTTTGTTGGACCAGATCGGTTAACGGGGGAGATTTATGCTGATTGAGAACGGTGCGTTTGCCGGTAGCCGAGAAGCTGGCAGGTAAGCCCCCGCCAATCGAAACCGGCGGATTACTGATGGTGATGTTGTTCTGCACTAACTGGTTTTGTAAGGCATAGGCTGCAAAGTAAGCCGGATCGGGCAACGATCCTTTTACACTGAATTCATTGGCTGGCTCTCCCATAGGCACTTTCCCGGTTAACCACTGCTGGTTCATGAAGGGTACGCCGTAAATATTTACCTGATCGCCAGTATGGGCAGCATCAGTCGTAACCGTATTTCGGAAGGTAAGGTAGGGGAGAAGTGGGTCGGTACGTAGGACAGTTGTTGGGGTGCCAACTGCTTTACCGGGTCTGAAAAAGACACGAAATAAATTTTCATTGATATTTAAGGCACTCAAACTCGCTCCATAATAATTGCCTAAATCGCCAAAAGGCCAGGTGTCTGGGGTGGTCAAGTCATCATATAAGCTGGCATCTCCCACAACCATTCCCTGAATTTTACGAATACCTGCTGCTTTAACCGCATCAGCCCAGCTTTTTAACAGTGCTGGCAGATCGTAGTAATTAGTAAATCGCCAGCTTCCCAGTGATGGATCGCCCGTGCCATGGATATATAAGTTGCCTGTTAGGACACTGTCTTTGATGGCACCGTCGTATTCTAACGTAGTGGTATAAGTGTAATTAGGACCCAGAACAGCGAGAGCGGTGGCTGTGGTAATGAGTTTCAGCGTTGAGGCCGAGGGTAAACTCATTCGGGCATTATAGCCAATTAATTCTTCACCATCTCGCACCCGCCGAACCGAGAGGGCAACCGTTCCGAATCGTGTGGCAGGGTTAGCCTGAAAAGACTCAACCAGACTCATTAGGTGCTGAGTAGCGAGTGAATCAGTCGGGCGCGGAGCCTGTGCCCGACTAGGGGCAGATGTAAAATATATAAGTAAACAAGTGAGTAAAAGGGATAACAAATTGGCCGTAAAACGGGTTATACTGCGCATTTTGGAACAGTTAGGCGATTCGATGGGTATTTCGTACTTTTGCAAACTTACGGAATTCACACCACCAAACTTGCCTTAAGCCATCCTTCACAAAGTCATCGAACATACGATATTGATTAGTTAAAGTTGTACGCATGAAATTATCATTTCTGGGGGCAGCCCGGCAAGTAACAGGTAGTATGTACCTGCTGGAACTGGAGGATGATTACCGCATCCTGATTGACTGTGGTTCGGACATGGAACGCTCCAGTTCGAACGGTCAGACGGCCCCCGCCGTTACTCATCCGGGATTTTTCCCTTTTGAGGCTTCAAGTATTAACCTGGTTCTACTGACACATGCGCATGTAGATCATTCGGGCAATCTACCCAACCTATTTCGCGAAGGTTACGAAGGTCAGATTCTGTGCACCGAGCCAACTTTCGCATTGACCAATGTGCTTCTCAACGATGCGGCCTCGCTCAATCAAAAGCGAATTAACGAGCTGAATGCCAGTAAGAAACAGCGCGTGAAAGATCGTCAGATACAGATGCAAAAAGATCTGTATCTAGGTTTGCAGGTACGCGAAACAATGGAGAATGTAGTGCCTATTGGTTTCAATCGGAAATTTAGAGTGACCGATGGTGTAGACGTTACGTTTATTCCGGCGGGTCACTTACTGGGCGCGGCTCACATTGTGATTAACGTGATCGAAAATGGTGAGCGCAAAAGTATCTGCTTCTCGGGCGATATTGGCCGAAAGAACTACCCACTCTTAGTTGATCCTGGCACGGTGCCGAATGTCGATTATTTAGTTTGTGAAAGCACCTACGGAAATCGACTTCATGAAAATACCATGTCGCCCGAAGATGCCCTGGCCGACATTATCCAGCGAACCTGCATCGATATTCCTGGCCGACTTATTATTCCATCTTTTAGCGTTGGTCGAACACAAGCTCTGCTCTATACGCTCAACCGGCTGTATACTGAACGGAATTTCCCGCCAATCAAGGTCTTCTCCGACAGCCCGATGGGGTACGAAAGTACCAAGATTTACATGCAGCATGTGAAAATGCTGAACAATGAGGCCAAAGAGTTTTACAAGGAGAACGAGACGCTTTTTGACTTCGAGAATTTCCAGTTTCTGGAATCGGCGAAAGCCAGTAAGGCGGTGTCGAATTTTGCTGAGCCTTGTATAATCATCTCATCTTCAGGGATGGTACAAGGCGGTCGGGTTGAGTACCATATCGCTGAGAACATCAGCAATCCATACGCGACTATCCTGATTATTGGGTATTGCGCCGAAGGAACGCTCGGCTGGCGACTGTTGAATGGTCAGCAAACGTTGAGCATAAAAGGAACAGATCATCAGGTACTAGCCAACATTGAGAAAATTGACGTGTTTAGTGGACATGGAGATCGCAATGACCTGATTAATTTTGTGGCGATGCAATCGCCCGAAACACTCAAGTCTATTTTCCTGGTTCATGGAGAATACGAGAGTATGGAGTCTTTCAAAGCCACGCTGGCCGAAGAAGGCTATCCGCAGGTGATCATTCCAAAAAAAGGCGAAAGCTATGAGTTATAAATGATGAAATCTAAATTATGAATGATGAATGATGAATGATGAATTGATCAGACTGTCTGCAATTTATCATTCATCATTCATCATTCATCATTATACATGAGAACATACCTCGATTTTGAAAAGCCCATTGCCGACCTCGAAGCGCGGCTGGAAGAGACGAAAAAATTGGCTCAAACCAGTAATGTCGACGTGAGCGAAGCCGTTGCCATTCTTGAACAAAGCATTGATAAGCTTCGGCTTGAGATTTTTCAAAACCTCACCCGTTGGCAGCGTGTTCAGCTATCGCGCCATCCCGATCGGCCATATACCCTCGACTATATTTCCCTGATGTGCAATCAGTTTATCGAACTGCACGGCGACCGTACGGTTCGTGACGATCCGGCGATGGTGGGTGGTTTCTGCGAACTGGGCGACCAGACGGTCATGATTATCGGGCAGCAGAAAGGGCGAAATACCAAACAGCGGCAGTATCGGAACTTTGGTATGCCTAACCCCGAAGGCTACCGGAAAGCGTTGCGCCTGATGAAGCTGGCCGAAAAGTTTAACAAGCCGATCATTACGCTGATTGACACACCGGGTGCCTATCCGGGTCTGGAGGCCGAAGAGCGGGGGCAGGGCGAAGCGATTGCCCGCAACCTGAAAGAAATGTTTATGCTGACGGTTCCCGTTATCTGTATCGTCATCGGTGAAGGCGCATCGGGTGGTGCATTGGGCATTGCCATCGGCGATAAAGTATTTATGCTCGAAAACACCTGGTATTCGGTTATCTCGCCCGAAAACTGCTCAACTATTCTCTGGCGGAGTTGGAATTTCAAGGAGCAGGCTGCCGAAGCTATGAAGCTGACAGCTCGTGATATGAAGCTGAATAAACTGGTCGATGAAATTGTGGAAGAACCGCTTGGTGGCGCGCATAACGACCATCAGAAAATGGCCAACCATCTGAAAGACGTCATTTTAAAAGCACTAGCTGAACTTAACGCGATCGACCCGCAGGAACGTATCAATCAACGGATTGAGAAATTCTGTGATATGGGTGTTGTTCTTGAATAAATAGATTGTTTCAAGTTCAAGGTTTCATGTTCCCTAACTGAAACCTTGAACTTGAAACCCCGAAACAATAAACTTGTGAAAAACCTCATTTTCGACCTCGGTGATGTGATCATTCCGATTGACCTGACCGCTCCGGTTCGAAATTTTGCCATGTTGGCGAATCTGCCCGAAGACGAAGTCACAGCGATTTGGAAGCAGTTCGAGATTATTGGACAGTATGAAACTGGCCTTATTGACGACATGGCCTTTCGCGACCACGTTCGGAAGGTATTAAAAAATGATAGTTGGGCCGATGAGGTTATTGATACCGCCTGGAACACGGTTTTACTAGAATTGCCTGTTGAACGGGTCGAGCGGATTAAAGAACTGAAACAGAACTACCGTTTGTTTCTTCTGAGCAATACCAGCCCCATTCATATTCGGCGGGTGAATCAAATGCTGACCAGTCTGAATCAGCCAACGTTGGAGGAACTGTTTGAACGGGTGTTCTATTCCTACGATGTTCGAATCGCAAAACCCTCTCCCGAAATTTATCAACACGTTTTAACCGAAGCAGGTCTAGTAGCCGAAGAAACTGCCTTCTTCGACGATAATGCCGCCAATATCGAGTCGGCTGCCAAGCTAGGTATCCAGGCTGTACGGGTGGAGCCGCCAATGACGATTCTTGATTACTTAAAAGATGTATGATGTATGATATAGGATGTATGAACGAGTCGCTAAATCATACATCCTATATCATACATCATACATCTCAATACATACATGAGCCAACGTACCAAAACTTACCTCCTGCACGGAGGTCTTTTTTTAATTACCCTTATTACTACCACACTGGCTGGAGCTGAGTGGATGTATGGGAGTCTCTTTATTCCATTCGAGGGAATAACCAAACCACTGGGGTGGTCGGAGTTTTTGGGCGGGTTTCAATTCTCGATCCCCTTTCTGGCTATCCTGACGGTCCATGAATTTGGCCATTACTTTACGGCTAAAGCAAACAAAGTTCGGGTGACGTTGCCCTATTACATTCCGCTCTGGTTGGGTATTGGCCAGAGCATTGGCACGTTGGGCGCTTTTATTCGGATCAAGGATTACATTAACAGTCGCCGGAAGTATTTTGATATTGGCATTGCTGGCCCGTTGGCTGGTTTTGTGCTGGCGCTAGTTGTTTTGTGGTATGCTTTTTCGCATCTGCCACCACCTGAATTTATCTTTACCATTCACCCCGAGTACGCCAAGTGGGGTCTTGATTACGGGAAATATGCTTATAAAAACCTGCCAGAAGGTGCGGCTATTGGTCTGGGCGATAACCTGCTATTCAGCTTCTTCAAAACATACGTAGCCGATCCGGCCCGTGTGCCGCATCCGTACGAAATGGTGCACTATCCGTATGTGATGGCAGGCTATCTGGCGTTGTTTTTTACATCACTGAACCTGATTCCCATTGGACAGCTGGACGGTGGGCATATCCTCTATGGCCTAATCGGACGCAAACGATTTCAATGGGTGGCTCCAGCTTTGTTCATCGTCTTTGCTTTTTATGCGGGATTAGGTTCCTACAAACCCTCCGACTTTGCCGTACCAACCGATGAAGCTTTTTTTGAGGAGTTGGGAGAGTTTGGGCTTTATGTAGGTTTCTTATATCTGGCATTTTCACGCATAAGCGAAAATTGGGTGACCTCACTACTCATTGCACTCAGCGTTGTAATAGCTCAATTGGCTGTATCGTGGGTGTGGCCAAATGCAGAAGGATATTCAAATTTCCTGGTTTTTGTCTTTGTCGTTGGGCGTTTTCTGGGCATTTACCATCCAGAAACGGAGCAGGACGAGCCGCTCGATCTGAAGCGGCAGATATTAGGCTGGCTCGCGCTGATCATTTTTGTTTTGTGCTTTAGTCCGCGGCCTTTCATACTGTAACGTGAATTATGGCCGATTTACGAATAGTATAATACTTGTTTTTTGTCATCCCGACGGCAGTAGGGATCTTCGGCAACTGGTTACTTACCGAAGATCCCTACTGCTGTCGGGATGACAAAAAAATACTATAAATGGCTAACAATCAGTTGATAAATCCAGATTTTATCCATAATTTACGTTACTTTAGGAACGATTAATGGATAATGATCACGCGCCTGCAATTGTCCATTCTACATTATCCATTATTTATCACTACAGCTTCATCTGATTGCTCAGGGCAAAGACTTCTTTAAGGCATTTGGCTGTGAGTACCGAATCTTCCAGTGCATTATGAAACCCATCTTCGCGGGAAAATCCGAAGTAATTGGCAATGGCTGTCAGACTTAGCCGATCTGGAACTTTACGGCCGTTGGCTTTTAGAACCCGGAACGTAAAATAAGCTAATGTGTGCAAATCAAGCAGCACGCGCGAATAGGGCCACTTGAGCTTCTCGTACCGGTAAGCTTCTTTTAGAAAGTTTATGTCGTTAATCACACTCTGACCGCAGATGATCACATCGCGCAGAAAAGGTGTTCGATCTAGCTGACCTTTTGGAATGCGCAAACTCAACTCTTTACAAATCCATTCTTCCATTTCAGGCAATACATCGTAGATCATGGGAGCATCTTCCAGATCGGTCAAAGAAAGATTATGGATTTTCTCGGATGAGGAAGAGAACGCGTCTTTATTTTCTGGATAGACATTGGTTAGATATTGACCTTTTTCAACCCAGTTGTCGTCGAAAAGCACGGCACCGATTTGAATTATTTCGTTGTAATCCGGTTCTGGCCCGGTCATCTCAAGGTCGAGTACTAAATAAGGCATATGGGACTAATGTTTCTGGAAAGGTATAAAAGGTTCGTGAATTTTTATCTTCGAATTAAAATGAAAAATAATAAAGCAATTTTTCATCGATGAAACATTTCGATGTGTGTCGCCGTTTTACTATCATACTCACAAACAAAGCCCTGACAGTCTATTCTGCCAGGGCTTTTTCGTTCAGGTCCAATACGTTTTAGTTGATTACAGAAATCTATAGGTTCTCCCCCCAAATGTATTTGCTGAACCAGCGGTAGTTTTCTTCCATAACCTGGCGCATGGGCTTAGGTTTTGTGATTCCATGCCCAAAACCTTTATAAACAACCATCTTAACGGGTACGCCTTTATCTTCTAAAGCTAGTCGTAATTCATAAGCATTGGCAATAGGAACACGTCGATCCAGCTCGCCATGTTGAATTAGGGTAGGCGTTTTAGCCCGACTAACATAGCTAATGGGTGATGTTTTCTGGTAAATATCCGCATTGTCCCAGGGTGTGCCTTGTAAGTATTGGCGAGTAAAAGGTGTAATGTCGGTATTCTGATAGTAAGTTGCCCAGTTTGAGATTCCGGCTCCCACTGAGGTTGCTTTGAACCGATCGCTGTAAGTTGTGATAAAAGCCGAAATATAGCCGCCCTGACTCCAACCCATAGCGCCCACTTTATCTTTATCGACAATGCCTTTGCCAATCAGGTAATCAACGCCTGAGATGACATCATCGTAATCACCCAAGCCTAAGTTCTTCACATTCAGGGCCCTGAATTTGCTGCCATACCCTGCCGACCCGCGATAGTTGGGGCGTAATACGAGTGCTCCTTTGGCTGTAAATTGTTCAATCGGATAGTAACGATCGGCGGTAACGGATGGCAGATCGATTCCGGTTGGACCACCGTGAATAACGACCAGAAGCGGATATTTTCGGGTAGGGTCAAAATTAGCGGGCTTAATCAAAATGCCTTCAATGACATTACCATCTACTGATTTCCAACTGACAACCTCGCGGGTCGAGATTTTGAAGGGCGCTAACTGTTTGCTCATTGTTGTCAGCGTTTTGGGGGCAAACGTGCGGACGGATGAGATCTGAATTTCTGCGTATTGATTGGGAAGCGCCCCCACGAACGCCATCTGCTGGCCATCTTTGCTGAACGAGAACTGAGTAGCGATCAGGTTATCTGGCTTCGTGAGTCGTTCCGTTTTCAGGGTAGCCGGATCGATTCGGAATAAATGTGCGGCCGTTTTTTGATACCCACTGAACAAAATGCCATCGTTTGTCCACTCCAGCAGATTGGCGTTTTCATCGAACGTGTTGGTCAGGATTTTTGGCGTGCCGCCCGAAGCGGGTATGGTGGCAATGAGTCGGTTTGTGTAGAAATAAAATTCGTTTTCGTTGGCTGTTGTAAAGGCAATTTGCTGACCATCAGGCGACCAGACCGGGTTTTGATCAGGCCCTTTGAGCGATACTATTTTGCGGGTAATGGTGTCGCCAAGTGTCAATACATACAAATCAGAAGTATGTCCATTGATGAGGTCCGGGTTTTTCGAGGCATCGAACGCAATTTTCTTCCCATCGGGCGATACAACGAAACTACCGACTGAAAAACCAATTCCTTTGGTTAAGGCTTTGGCCTGGGCAGGTTTCTCATTGGTCAGGCTGTCGAGCAGATACAGATGCACCATTTTGTAGTCGTCGCGAACAACCTCATAATCACTGTATTTCTCCTTTCGCTCCTTGTCTAGTTTGCTGTCGGGCACAGTGGCCGAAAACACAATTTGCTTTCCGGTTGGCGACCATTTAAAGGACGTTACCCCCGTTTCAAATTTGGTCAAAGGACGGGCTTCCCCGCCGAAAGGGCTGATCAGGTACAATTGAGATTTGTCATCCCGTGTAGACAAAAAAGCCAGCCATTTCCCATCTGGCGACCAGGCGGCACTGTTGTTCGATTTCTTGGAGTTTGTTAATTGAAATTGATCTCCTGTGGTTGTGTTAGCCAGCCAAATATCGGTGTCGAATGTATTCTCATCCCAATTGGTTTTGGTGACCGTATAAGCAACCCACTTGCCATCGGGCGAGAGTTGGGGATTCGACACGCTTTTCATGTCGATTGATTGAACTATGCTTGGTGCTTGGGCCAATACACAGTTTGGACTAACCAGACAGGCTAGTAGAGCGAGGAAGTAAAGAGGTTTCATTGATGAATAGCTTGGTTGTATGAAACTCCAAGATATGGAATTTAGCGCAGATCGCGTCAGCATTAGCTAGGCGGACTGATGACGCTTTTTAATGATCTGCTCCCGTGTCATCAATCGCTCCACGATTTTGCCAATATCGCTGCTGACTTGCTGAATAAAATTGAGTTGTTCCAGCAATGATGGATCAGTCAACGCAGTCGTAGTCACATGTATATCCAACGCACCAACATCCTGGCTTTGTTTGGCCGTGGTTGAAGAAATCTTATGAAGGCTTTCTGTTAGTATTCGGAGGGCGCGTTTGACAGGACGCAGGAGCGGAGTCGCGTATACTTTAGGCTCATCGGTTAATCGGGCCGAAGTAATTGTAGCAATATTGGCTGATAAAACGTGATTCAGGACCACAAACTCGTAAATGAGTTTTTCGTTTCGCTGCTTGTGTTTCGGTTCCGATAACATCCGATCAAAAGCAGCCGATAAATTGGCCGACGTAACGTAAACTTCCTTCCGGGCCAGCTTGTAGTCAACCAGGTTAATAGGGCGTCCAGACAAGCTGTCGAGTAAGAGTTGGATATACCGGACGTTGGCTTTCAGAATAGCCTGCATGGGCTTTTTTAACTGTTCTGACTCCCATTGCGGGAAGAGTAAATAGCTGGCCATAAAGGCAATAACTCCCCCCAGCAACGTGTCGAAGAAACGTTCTTCGGCGGCTCCTAAATAACTGACACCCAGAAATTTGAAAAGAATTAAAATGAATGGGGTTACACAAATAACCATCACAATGTAATTGACCCGTTGAGCACTATAGGTACCCAACATCAACAACACCATAAAAACAAACTGTATAGTCTTGTTGGGGAAAAAGGTTAGGATGAGTACTCCAATTATACCCCCCGCTAATGTGCCAAGAATACGTTCAATATTTCGTTGCTTTGTCAGGCTAAAAGCCGGTTTCAGAATGACCGAGATCGTGAGCAATACCCAGTAACTATGGTGGCCGTAGGGGAGAAGTTTGGTGATCACAAACCCAACTAGCATCGCAATAGCTACCCGTACCGAATGCCGAAATACCGAGGAATCGAGCGTTAGGTTATCCAGAAAAGACTTCAAATCGATTTCCTGATGGGAGACAAACCGTCCGTATTCCATAGCCTCATTATCAACGGGGTTAAGGGTAGGCGATACAAGATTTTTTTGCAGGGCCGTTAGCCGTTGACTAACCGTTCGGAGGCTGACCAATACTTTTTTTAGTACCAATGTGCTGCCATCCTGATCGCCGAGGGCGTCAATATGGCGTTTCAGCTCTTCCAGAATTGGATTAATATTAATAGGTTTATGGAACGGCACGGGTAGCTGAATGGCAAGCCCGATATGATCCAGCTCGACGGATAGCCGACGGATGGTGTGGGCAATCTGATCGAGTATTCGTGACTTACCAAATCGCTCGCGGATATCGGAGTAATCGAAATACATGGCAATGATCTGCTCGTACAGATCGATCACATCAACAAAGGTGAGCAATAGTAATCGTCCGGTTCGGGTTGACTCCGTCACAATCCGGCGACTTTTAAACAGGACTTCCCGTACGGCATCCTGCTTTTCACTTACATCAACCTGTTGGGCAATCAAATGGCGGTAGTTGTCATCTAACTGAGTCGATATATCGTAAAAATCTGCTTTGATAGCCATCAGCTTGGCAATCTCGTGGATACACTGGCCTAATGCCTGTTGCGCCAATCGATAGGGTTGCAAACGGGAAACCAACAAACTGATGGTGCTATACCAAACGCTTCCGGCCAACACCAGGCCGCTTTCGCGTAGCACTCCGGCGGTATCCATAGGCCGGTCGATCATCAGAATCATGATCAGCAAAGCCGCCGTTCCGACCGATGTAGCCCGGTTGCCGTAGATGGCGAACATGGAAAAGAAAAAGCTTAACAACAGGATTTCGACCCCCATTGTATAGGGACTCATGCGGGCGAATCCTGTAATCAAGGTGACCGAGAAGCTGATGAGGGCGCTGGACGCCATGCCATTCCGCCGATGCATAACTGGTCCTGGAGCGTCACTCAAACTAACATTCAAGGCACCCAACGACATGGCCATACCTGCCTGAAGCTGGTCGAACTGGGCGAGTAGCAGAGAAGGCAGTAAAATAGATAGCGTTATCCTGATCCCGTCCGAGAAATACTGACTGGATAGAAAATAACTGACTTCCCGACTCTGTTTATTCATTTTCTTATTCTGTGATGTCAGATGTAAGCATCTGACATTTTAGATTTCTTAAAACCTAATGTAATTGGTTAGGTTTTAAGAAACCTAACGTGTCGGTTATTAGTAACCGACATCACTATGGACGGACAGTTCTGTGTTCAAAAAATAGGATTAAACGGTTCGGCGTTCGCCGATTTGTTGACGCCACATAGCATAATAAAGGCCTTTTTGAGAAATGAGTTCTTCATGACTGCCCGTTTCGACAATTTTACCCTTTTCCAGCACAAAAATCGTATTGGCGTGTAAAATCGTTGACAATCGATGCGCAATCAGAATCGTAATTTGCGAGCGCATGGCTGATACACTGCGAACTGTATCGGTTATTTCTTCTTCGGTAAGCGAATCCAGAGCTGATGTGGCTTCATCGAAAATCAATAATCGCGGGTTCCGGACTAAAGCGCGGGCAATGGAGAGTCGTTGTTTTTCGCCCCCTGACATCTTCAACCCACCTTCGCCGATCTGTGTATCGAGACCTTTTTCGGAGCGAGCCAGCAAATGGTCGCAGGCGGCTTTGTCCAGGGCATCCAGCATCTCCGCTTCGGTGGCGTCGGGTTTAACGAATAAAAGGTTTTCGCGAATGGTGCCGGAAAAGAGGTGTGTGTCCTGGGTAACAAACCCAATTTGCCGACGCATCGGGTTGAACCGAATATCCTTTGTTGATATGTCGTTGTAGTAAATTTCACCGCCAACTGGCCGATAAAGCCCAACCAGCAACTTAACCATCGTTGATTTTCCCGAACCCGACGGGCCAACAAAGGCAATTGTATCGCCGAGTGAAGCCTCAAACGAGACGCCATCAATTGCATTCTGATGGGCACCAATGTGTCGAAAAACAACATCCTCGAATCGAAGTCGCTCAATCGGTCCTACTTCAATCGGTGATTCAGGGTTGCGTTCGATAGGTTTTTGCATCAGCTTCTCGAAACTAGCCAATCCAGCTTCGGCTTCGCGATAGGCCAGAATAATGTTGCCCAATTCCTGCAACGGATTGAAAATAGAAACCGAAATAAACTGCATCGAAATCAGCTCGCCTGTGCTGAGCACATTCCGAAAAATGAGCCATAGCAAGGTGAATAGAACGGATTGCTTCAGGATATTCAACGTAGTGCTTTGCCAGAACGATAGAAACCGAACCCGCCGAACTTTGAACATCTCCAGTTCGAAAATGCGGCCTGTTTGGGCTTTCAGTCGTCGGATTTCGGGAAAAGTCAACCCCAGACTTTTGATCAATTCAATATTTCGTAACGACTCGGTAATGACACCCGATAGGAGAGCCGTTTCGCGGTTGATCGAGCGTTGGGTTGTCTTGATTTGTTTGCTGAGCAGCCCCGTTAGTCCGCCCAATAAAAGTACACCAATCAAAAATACGGGAACCAGCGCCCAGTGTTTCGTAACGGCATACCAAATCAGGAAGCCCATGCCTACGATGGACGAAAAAAGAACATTGACAAACGAATTGATAAACTTCTCGGTGTCGGTACGAACTTTTTGCAGAATCGAGAGCGTGGCACCGCTACTTTGGTCGCCAAATTCCTGATAGGATAAACGCAGGGTTTGTTTTAAGCCGTCGTTGAAAATATCTGTACCAAATTTCTGAACAACCAGACGGGTTACATATTCCTGAAACGCCTTGGTTATGTTTGACAAAACGGCTACGCCAACAGCTATGGCTAATAATTGCAGAACTCCCCTAACTTTTTCGGTTTCTGTTTTGGAGCCGGGATGGGTGGCATACTGGTCAATAAGTTTCCCGAAGATAATTGGGTCGACCAGGGCGAGAATTTGAGCAATACCGGCCAGAACCAATGCCAGTACGGCCAACCAGCGATAAGGTTTGAGGTATTTCCAGAGAATCTGCATTGATCGGGGCCGCCCGTGCGGTAGGATATATGATGTAAGATGTATGATGCCATAGTGATAACTACATCTTACATCATATATCACACATACTACATCAATAGTTATCCAATTCTTGAATTCGAGCTAGGTGCCGGCCTCCTTCAAAGGGAGTATCAAGCCAGATTTGAACTAATTTCAGGGCAGTTTCTTCGCTCATCATGCGCTCGCCAAGTGAAATAACGTTGGCGTCGTTGTGCTGCCGACACAGGCGTGCCGACTCTTCATTCCAGCACAACCCACACCGAACACCGCGCACACGGTTGGCCGCAATGGCTTCGCCGTTACCCGATCCACCGAGTACCACACCACGTTCTACTTCGCCAGCCGCTACGGCTTCGGCTACCGGCCGGATAAAGAGCGGATAATCTACAGATGGCGTTGCGGCATAGGTGCCTTTATCGATAACCTCATGTCCGAGGCCAGTGAGCATTTCTTTGATGGCTTCTTTGTACTGGAAACCGGCATGGTCGGAACCAATGGCAATTTTCATTTGAAAGTCGAATTAGTCAGAAATTAGAAACAGTAGCAAAGGTAGCCGATGTAATTGATTCCCTGAACGGATTAGTCGTTTAAGGTATCGTTGGGCAATGTAATAGCGTATTGATTCACAATCTCCTGAAGGGTGGCATTGGTGAGAGGCTTTGTATAATAGCCGTTCACATGGGCAATCATGGCCGCCCGTTGGGTATCGCGTGGGGCTAATGAGGTGGTGAATACCAAAACGGCCAGCCGACTTTTGAGTTGCTCATCCAGATGGTGGTATTCTTCCAGAAATTCGAACCCATTCATTCCGGGCAAATTCACATCCGTCAGAATTAAATCGGGTCGGATATAGTCGGGATGACTGGTGTCGGTTAAATAACGAAGAGCCTCCTTTGCGTTTTCAGCAACCCGAATGTTATCACACAATCCTGAATCATTAATAACTACCTGATGAAGAAAAATATCATCTGGGTCGTCGTCAATTAACAGAATACAGTGTATCGGTTTGGGCATAGTGATGAGTCGTTTTAATGACTTTAGGAATGGTAAAGTTAAAGGTTGTACCTACATTAATTGTACTCTCGATCCAGATTTGACCACCATAAATAGCAATAACTTTTTTGCAGGTGGCCAGACCAATGCCTGTTCCGGAGAATTCGTTACGTCCGTGGAGCCGCTGAAAAATCTGAAATACCCGCTCAAAATATTGCCGCTCAATTCCTATGCCATTATCGCTGATGGAGAAACAAAATTGCTCTCCTTCGTCAATCGCCCGAATTGTTATGTAGGGAGGTACGGATGGTTTGCGATATTTTAAGGCATTGGAAATCAGGTTCTGGAAGACCTGTTTGAAATCGGTGTAATGGGCTGTCATGGTCGGGAGCGGCCCTACATCAATTGTAGCATCACTCGTTCGGATCTCATCCTGTTGTTCTTCCAGAATTTCGGTAACCAACAGATTTAGATTGACTTGGGTAAAGGCGACTTCGTTACCTACGCGCGAGAAATTGAGCAAATCATTGATAAGCACCCGCATTCGCTCGGCCGCATTGGTCGATGTTTCAACGAGTTTGTGCGCGTCGGCGGGTAGCTGATCGCCGTATTTCGTATGGAGCAGTTTCAGGTAACTCGAAATCGTTTTAAGGGGGGATTGAAGATCATGCGAAGCTACATAGGCAAACTGCTGTAGTTCTTCATTTGATCGTGTTAGTTCAGTTACTGCTTGTTGACGAAACAACAGTTCGTGTTCGAATTCTTTAGAGGTCCGCAGGCCCACGGCTTCGTCAAAATACCGGAAGAGGGCTATCACAGTTGCAATCGAAACCGTGCCTGTCAGCAAGCGAACCAGGGCACTAATTCGGTAAATAGGTATCCAGAATATTATCGCATCAATCAGGTGAGTAAGACCACACAATAAAATAAATGCACCGAAAAGCCAGAAGACGCCGGGTAGGGGTACTCCTTTTTTAACAAAAAGATAACGAACTAAAACAAGCGGAATGACCATGTAAGCCAGCCAGATCATCAAGTCAGAAGTTATATAAAGCCAGCCATGGAAATCAGACCATTGACCACAATACCAACGTGGTGGCCAGTCATTTGTGTCGGTGAGACGGCTAAAAAACTCGATTAGCTGTTCCATACGAGCTTGCAAGAAAGGAAGTTAGGTAAAAAAATAGAGGTATATATAACCGATAAAGATAATTCGTTAACTGAAATAAAATGGGGCGAACTGAACAAAAAAGTTCTCAGGAATGGTTTCTCGAAAAATAGTAAGTTGTTTTGGCTTACCGATGTCTTTTAAAAAGCCAGACTACTCTAAAATTTGTTCAGTATTGGGCGTGTAGGTAATTTGCACCCCGTCAATACAATCGACTTATGATTCCAGCTACTAATCAGCGTCCGGCTGCTACTATTGTATTCATTTTTGGTGGAAGTGGCGATCTGAACCTTCGCAAGCTTACACCAGCCCTCTACAATCTCTACCTCGACAAGTATTTGTCCGACCGTTTTGCGGTGGTTGGTTTAGGCCGAAGCTCCTATACGGATGAGTCTTTTCGCGAACGATTATTAGAGGGTGTACAGTCGTTTTCGCGACGGAAAAACGATTCTGACAACTCCTGGGGTGCATTTGCCCCTTCTGTGTCCTACCTGCAAATGGACGCTGGCGATAGCGCTTCCTATACAAAACTATCCGACTTTGTTTCTAAAAAAGAAGGGGAGTGGGGTGTACAGGCCAATGTAGTTTTCTATCTGGCTGTTGCTCCTCAATTGGTGCCTGATATTGCCACCAATCTGGGTAAGCTCGCGCTTTGTGGTGATAAATCGAGGGTCCGAATTGTCGTTGAAAAACCGTTTGGTCACGATCTGAAAACGGCAATGGAGCTAAATGCGCTCTTGGGCGGTCTGTTTGCCGAAGAGCAGATTTACCGAATCGACCATTATCTGGGCAAAGAAACTGTACAAAATATTTTGGCACTTCGGTTTGCTAATTCGCTGTTTGAACCCATCTGGAATCGACGTTACGTTGAGTATGTCCAGATTACGGCTGCCGAAACAGTAGGGCTCGAAGGACGTGGTGGTTATTATGAAGGTTCTGGTGCTCTGCGCGACATGATCCAGAATCACCTGCTCCAGATGCTATGTATGGTTGCTACCGAAGCGCCTATTTCCTTTGACGCCAACGAGGTACGCAACAAAAAAGTAGATGTACTGAATGCCATCCGTCGGATCAAACCCGAAGAAGTGAAAGATGTAGCTGTTCGGGGGCAGTATGGACCTGGTAAGAAAGATGGAAAAGATATTCCGGGTTATCGGGAAGAAGAAGGCGTAAAACCTGATTCGGCAACAGAGACCTTTGCGGCCGTCAAACTTTTTGTTGATAACTGGCGCTGGGAGGATGTGCCCTTTTACCTGCGTACTGGAAAATCATTGCCCGAAAAAGCCACGATTATTACTGTTCAGTTTAAACCGGCACCCTATTACGCCTTCCCCGAAGAGGCTACTAAGAGCTGGCAGTCGAACCGACTGACAATTGGTATTCAACCAGCTATGGATATCCGTTTACGGTTTCAGGCTAAACGTCCGGGCCAAACGCTGGCCATCGACCCGGTTGATATGGTTTTTAGCTACAAAGATGCCTACGATGGCCAGGAACCAGAAGCCTATGAAACGTTACTACTTGACGTGATGACTGGCGATGCTACGCTTTTCATGCGAGCCGATCAGGTTGAAGCAGCCTGGAAAGTGGTTACGCCAATTCTGGAGGCCTGGGAAAACGAGACCCCTGACTTCCCAAATTACGAACCAGGCTCCTGGGGACCTGAAGCAGCCATGAACCTCGTGGAGAAAGATGGATTTCATTGGATGGGGAAATAATATTTCAAGTTTCAGGTTCAATGTTCCATGTTGACTGACGCGTAAATTATTGTTGCTAAATCCTCCTATAGAACCTTGAATCGCACCGGCGACCCGGTTGAAATAATGGAAAATAGCCAACTTGCCGCTCTTTTTGTTGATGATGAAAGCCTCCCTTGGGAGCAGGTAGCCGAAGGTGTAAAGCGTAAGATCATGACTTACGATACTAACCTGATGATGGTCAAGGTAGCGTTTGAAACGGGTGGTATTGGCGCGGCACATAGTCATTATCATACCCAGATGAGCTACGTGGCCAGTGGCGCATTTTCGATTCTGATTGGCGACGAGACCCGGATGGTTCGGGCAGGCGATGCCTACTATATTCCACCAAACGTTTGGCATGGAGCCGTTTGCGAAGAAGCCGGGGTACTAGTCGATATTTTTACGCCCATGCGTGAAGATTTTGTATAAACAGGCCTATTCCATTTTTTAAAAGAGAAACTATTTTTCGACAGGATTGGCAGGATGAACAGGATTTTCTCTGGAAAACCAATCCTGTTTATCCTGTCAATCCTGTCAAAAAAATATGCAGATTATTATAAAGAAGAATCCCACTGATTTAGCTAAAGCAGCCGCTGATTTTATTGCGAATCGCATTAAAGAGGTGCTGAAAAAGCAAGACCGCTTTACCATCGCTCTTTCAGGAGGAAGCACGCCAAAGGCATTGCACGAACTGCTGGCGAAATCGCCTTACGTTAACGAAATTCCCTGGCTACAACTACACGTGTTTTGGGGCGACGAACGCTATGTACCCATCGACGATGAGCAAAGTAACGCAGGTATGGCGTACGATACACTTCTAGGGCATGTTTACACGCCTGAAGATCAAATTCATGTTTGGCGTACCGATCTTGATCCCGATGCAGCCGCAGCCGACTATGATCGGATTTTGCACGACTATTTTGGCGATACAGGACCTACGTTCGATCTTATTCTACTTGGTATGGGCGACGATGGGCACACACTGTCATTGTTTCCAGGTACAGAAGTGGTTCACGAACAAACTGCCTGGACGAAGGCTTATTTCCTGGCCCAGCAGAACATGTTTCGCCTGACGCTGACTGCTCCTATGGCGAACCGAGCCTCCTGTGTGCTATTTTTAGTAGCTGGGCCAAAAAAAGCTGAACCCTTGCATGAAGTCCTGGAAGGAGCTTACAACCCAGATAAATACCCATCTCAAGTGATTAAGCCAATTGATGGGGATTTAGTATGGCTCGTTGATGAAAAGGCTGCTGCATTAATAAAGAAAGACTGACTCTGGAAAATCAATTCTTTTCCCTTTAACTGGTATTTAGTGTTTATTTTCACCAGACTAGGTATTTTTGCTCGATAAAATCTTTCCTGATGCGTTTTGCAACCCTTTGGCTGATTGTTTTATGGGTATTCGTTTCGTTCCCCCAAGCGTTTGGCCAACAAGATTCTCTGATGAAGCCAACTCAAGCTTTTACGGAGATTGGCGCTTTAGTGGCTTCTGGCCCAAGCGTACCGTTCTGGCAACGAGCCAATCAATTCGGAACTGTTCCCCTAGCAGGCTCATTTGGGACTGTACGAATTGGCTTATCATCTGATTATCGCCCGCAACGCTCTCGGAAAGTTGATTGGGGATATGGACTGGAAGTTGTCGGTAATGTTGGGTCCCTAAACCAGCAGGTGATTCTTCCACAGGCTTATGTTAAAGCTCGCTGGCGACAGTTGGAGGTATATGCCGGGCGTCGAAAAAACATCGTTGGCTTAGTAGACACGCTACTCACTTCAGGATCGTATGCCATGTCGGGTAATGCTCTGCCACTGCCTACTATTCAATTTGGTACCCGAGGCTATGCTCCTTTACCATTTACTAAAGGGTTTGTTAGTATCAATGCTTCGTTTGGGAATGCCATTTTTGAAAATGCGAATCGAAAGGTTATTAATACGTATTTAAATCAGTCTGCTTTGTACATTCGTTTTGGTAAGCCAACAGCAGCATTTCGGCTGTATGGAGGGTTTAATCATCAGGTAGTTTGGGGAGGTTATTCATCGTATTTAGGAGCAGATGTATCAAATAATGGTCATTTACCGTCTAACTTTAAAGCATACCTTTATGCAATAACAGGGCTAGCATATCCTACTGCAGATGTTGATGGTAATGTTGCCTCAATTGATGAATTAAATCGTATTGGCAATCACCTCGGCTCACTGGATTTAGGCGCAGAATTCGATGTTGGCAATGCTACTATTTTAGTTTATCGCCAGAATCCATACGATACAGGGGCCCTTTTTTACCTGACAACCATAGCAGATGGATTAAATGGCCTGAGTATTCGCCGGAAAACAAAGGGGACAGGCTTTATTTCAGTTGATCGTGGCTTAGTCGAATTTTTGTATACAGCCGATCAGGGAGGAGACGTGTTTGTTCTCGGCGTTTCACATCTACAAGGCCGGGTAAATTACTTTAATAGTTCTCAATTTATTGATGGTTGGACAACTCATGCTCACACGATTGGAACTCCATTTTTGACGCCTGAAGGCGATATAAGGCCAAGCATTCCTTATGGCCCCATCGTTAATAACCGGGTTTCTCTCCTTCATATAGGATTAAGCGGGATGGCTGGTGAGAAAGTTAATTGGCAAGCTAAATTATCATACAGCCATAATATGGGTACCTATATTACTCCACTGCCCGGATCTCCTAATCAATTCTCTGGTTTATTGAAAGTGTATGCGCCAATGCAGCTTCCTTTATTAGGAGCTACGGACATAAACGCTACACTGGCTACAGATCTGGGATCATTATTGCCAAACTCAACAGGCATTTATATTGGTTTACGGAAAAATTGGCCTTCTGCAGCAGCTAAACCTGCTGAGCCTAGAAAAAAAATCGTTTCTCCGCTTTTCCGTTGATTGACTAGTAAGCTTTAGTTAATGTCGTTATAACCAAAAAGGCCTTCTGTTCAGAAGGCCTTTTTGGTAGCTAATTGCTGGTATGAGCAATTATTTAATCGAATCTTTCTTGGTCGTATCGGCCGACATGGTTGATGTCGAGTCCGTTTTTGTAGAATCACTCGTCATTGATGTCGAATCTGTTACCGTCGTTGCTGTTTCGGTAGTTTCGGTTTTCGTGCTTGAGCAAGCTGTTGCTAAAGCCATCATGGAGAGAAGGAAGAAAGCAGATTTTGCCATGGTTGCGATGAATTTGAATTAGTCAGATTGTTTTGTCATTAATTCGCTAAAACAAAAAAAGTAACCCACGTTCTTTCATAAATTTTTGATTTGGCCGAAGATTTATTGTGCAGCCTTCATTTTAACAGCCCATGTGCGAAAATTAAGTTATTCATTGGCTTGATTTAAGCAGGACTTGCAGGCTTGATACGGACAAATCTCATAAACGCCAGCTTTGTGTTTAAGTAACTGTTCGATTCGGGGCTGTACAAGCAACAACGCCAACTCATGAATGAGCTGGCGTTGTTGATAAACGAACGAATTCTGTTTATACACTTCGGCCCTGAATCAGGCGTAGTATAATCATGATGACGGCAATGACCAGCAGAACGTGGATAAGCCCACCCATGCCAAAACTGCCAAATCCTAAAAAGCCCAGAAGCCAGATAATAATCAGTATTACTGCAATGGTGTACAGGAGATTTCCCATGATCGTATTTTCTTAACGTTGAAATTAGGTGAATTATCTACTGAACTCAGCCTGTACTAAAATGTTACAAAATTGGATTCATCGGCCGATTTAGAAGCAGCAAGTAAACTAGAAATATCAATGGCAAGTGGTTTAAAGATGCGCAAAACAGAGTGGAAACCTCGTTAAGAGTATGGTAAAAACACACGCGCCGACCTACCTTTGCCGGAAAAATAGCGAAAGAGCGAAAGAATGAATGAGCGAATTTTCACGCCATGCATTCCCTTCCTACAAGGCCCGTTCTTTCGCTTTTCACTCTTTCACTTTTTATTCATGGAATACCGTATCGAAAAAGACACGATGGGCCAGGTACAAGTACCGGCTAACGTTTATTGGGGCGCCCAAACCCAGCGCTCGATCGAAAATTTCAAAATAGCTCAGGACATCAACAAAATGCCTCGCGAAATTATCCAGGCATTTGCATACCTTAAAAAAGCGGCTGCGTTGACCAACCTCGATGCGGGCGTGTTATCACAAGAAAAAAGTGACCTGATTGGCCAGGCTTGCGATGAAATCCTAGCTGGTAAACTGGATGATCAATTCCCGCTGGTTGTTTGGCAAACAGGTTCGGGTACGCAGTCAAACATGAACGTCAACGAAGTGGTGGCCTATCGCGGGCATGTGTTGCATGGCGGTCAGTTGACAGACGAGAAGAAGTTCCTGCACCCTAACGATGATGTGAACAAGTCGCAGTCGAGTAACGATACGTTTCCGACAGCTATGCACATTGCCGCCTACAAAATCCTGCTCGACGTAACGATTCCCGGCATCACCAAGCTGCGTGATACGCTGGCTGCCAAGTCAAAACAATTCATGCACATCGTTAAAATTGGTCGGACGCACTTTATGGATGCTACGCCGTTGACGGTAGGTCAGGAATTCTCAGGTTATGTGTCACAACTCGATCATGGTCTGCGGGCTATCAATAATTCACTGGCTCACCTAAGCGAACTGGCTTTGGGCGGAACGGCCGTTGGTACAGGAATCAACACCCCGCCAAATTACTCGGAGAATGTGGCCAAACACATTGCTACGGTAACGGGTCTACCATTCATCACGGCCGAAAACAAATTTGAGGCCCTGGCAGCACATGATGCTATTGTTGAAGCACACGGCGCGCTAAAAACGGTTGCCGCCAGCCTGATGAAAATTGGGAACGATATTCGGATGCTGTCGAGTGGTCCGCGTGCGGGGATTGGCGAATTACATATTCCGGATAACGAACCTGGTTCGTCGATCATGCCGGGTAAAGTAAACCCAACGCAGTGCGAAGCCATGACCATGGTGGCTGCGCAGGTGATGGGCAACGACGTAGCCATCAACTTTGGTGGTGCTATGGGGCATTTTGAACTGAACGTGTTCAAGCCGGTCATGATTTACAACTTCCTGCACTCGGCTCGACTAATTGGTGACGTCTGCGTATCGTTCAACGATAAGTGTGCGGAAGGCATCGAACCGATTGAAGCCAACATCAAAAAACACGTCGATTCATCGCTGATGCTGGTAACGGCTCTGAACACCAAAATTGGCTATTACAAAGCTGCCGAAATTGCTCAGACCGCCCACAAAACCGGCTCTACGCTGAAGGAAACCGCGCTGAAACTTGGCTACCTGACCGAAGAGGAGTTCAACGAGTGGGTGAAGCCAGAAGATATGGTTGGCGAGATTAAGTAGAGTTTAGCCCACTGCTTTAGCTGTGGGCTATTAAAAGTTCTCCTGTCAAAAGCCTCAGCAATGAGGCTTTTTTGTATACAGTTCTGTATATATACAAAATTGTATAAACACGGCCTCTTACTTCTATCCCAAATCTTATCAACTCCCCGATACCCACTTCACAATAGCTGGCCCCCAGTAATATAGAGTGAAAAAATAGGTGCCGAGCAGCAAAAAGCCAGTTGCGAAGAGCAGAATGAACGAAGCTGACAGCCTGAGTACTGGAGAGGCTTTATAAGATCTTGCCCGAACAAAAACCTCGACGATCAATAAGTTGGGAATGTAGAAGAAGAAATCCATTACCCGGTCGAACGGCCCACTGAACGTTTTGGTGTGACCTAGCCCATCGGTTAGCAATAGCCAGAATCCATAGTCCATTCGGTACAACCACGAGCCGATAGCCAGCGCATACAGTCGTAGTGCCCATGTCTGGTGCCTGTCTAGATTTTTGGCTACAACATGTCGATAGGTTTCTATCGCTGCGATCAGCATTAACACGCCGTATAGTCCGAATCCAATACTCATCACGGGGCCTCCAATAGTACCTTTTGCCAGAATAAAGGCCGATCCGCCAACGGCCGCTAATAGGCATGCAGTAATATACACACGCCCAATCCAGCGGTGTATAGCCGGATAACGAACCCTGACAGAGTCGATCAATTGAATACTTCCGAGGATAAGAATAATCCCGCCCGCGGCAAAGTGCAGCCCAATTCCGGTAGTTGCCGCAGTCGTATGGGACTCATATAGCCTGGGTAGCATCTGATTCCATCGCTCTGCCTGGCCTTCATAAAGTGCTGATGCATAGAAAGCCAGAATATATAAACCGAATAGGGCAGCACTAGTCCAGACGGTGGTTATGAGCAACAAACTTGACCAATGCATGGCTTTGTCACTCACGCTAACTAGCCGCGAGGGTTTGGGCGATAGTAGTAAATCGTCAATCATATAGTCTGGTTTTAAAGAGGAGTAGGAGGGGCTCGGACTCAGTTACAATTTATAGAAACTAAGGTTAAAAAATGATTAAAAATTGAGTTTTACTCAATAACATTCTAGTCAATATAAATGCTAGCCGATCCGAAAATGCAATTGTATTATTCTAATGCAGTGATTTTATTGGATTAATAAAAGCTAATTCCTTTTTCAGACGCTAGAAACGGGCTTTCATGGTATATTTCTGTCGTTTAAACGAAATTTGTTTAAACAAATATTGGTTATACCTTTGACACGGCCAATGAGATATGAAAGAGCACTTAGTTAACGAATACCACCGGCTAATCAAGAATCTGCATCAGACGGATAGCTATATCTTCAACTACTTTGGACAAAAGCTAGCTCCGTTCGATCTATCGGTTCAGCAATACGTCACTTTACGCCGTCTCTCGGAGGTTTATCCGAATAGCTTGACAGCCGGGGAACTGAAGGAAAAAATGACCGATATCAACTCGGATATGACTCGCCTGACCGACCGGTTAGTAGCAAAAAATCTGATCGTTCGCGAGATAGACCCTCAAAATCGGCGGAAAGTCAATTTACGACTTACGGAAGAGTCTTATCGATTTGTAGAAACCGTAGCCGTAGAGTTCAGCAATTTTGAGTCGATCGTCAGTCATCTGACCGATGAAGAAGTAAGCACGATGAACACACTCCTGGAAAAAATTAGAAATCAATCAGTAAAATGAAAAAGTACATAATAGGAGCAGGGCTATGGGTACTGAGTCTGGGATGGGCGAAGGCCCAGTCAGGGCCAGCAGTCATGCCACTGGACAAAGCCATTCAGACGGCTTTGCAAAACAACAAGGGAATTAAACTGGCTGATTTACGAACCGAATCGGCTGAATCGCGTTTGCAGGAAGCTAAGGATCGTAGCCTGCCAACGGCAAATGCATCATTAGCGTATTCGCGTTATAGTCTGACGGGACCGTTTTCGTTTGGAAAGGATGCGGATGGGAAATCGTTATTGACTATCCCGGCCGGCGCATTCAACGCAACAATGGGCGGTGCCACCATCAGCAAGGAAATTTTTGGCGGATTTGCCGAGAAATCAGCGGAGAAATCGGCTGAGCTGTTAGCGAAAGCCAGCCATCTGGATGCCAAACGGAACCGCTCTGAACTGGTTTACACCGTGACGGATGCGTATTATAACATTGTCAAACTGGTTCGTTCGATTGGGGTAATTGAGCAGAGTATCAAGCAGTTTGATGAGAAAGAACGGGAAGCTCAAAACCTTCAGAAAGAAGGCGTGGTAACGGCCAATGAAGTATTGAAGATTCAGTTACAGAAAAACAACCTGCAACTGAGCCGTTTACAGGTCGAGAAAGCCCGCCAGACTGCCCTGTATAATTTCAATCTGTTGGTAGGTTTGCCTGAATCGCAGGTGATTGCTGTTGATACCGTTCTTGCTAACCCAGCATCGGTAGCCGAACCACTTAGTTCGTTTATTGATAAAGCAGTGCAGACCCGCCCCGAGGTAGAAGCCAATGCGTTACGCGTGCAGTCGGCGCAGGAGTTGTTGCGAAATACCAAAAGTGTTATGTATCCGCACCTGGGGGCATCATTAGGCTACAATTACATTAACCCAACCGCCCGCGTTATTCCAGAAGCAAGTTCATTTATCAGTGCCTGGAATGTGGGTCTGGGTCTTTCGTACAACATCGGCTCTTTGTATAACATGAAGGGCAAAGTACACAGCGCGCAAACGGCAATTGATCAGGCTAGCTTACAAGGTCAGCAACAAAATGATCAGATTCGGTCGGAAGTCGTAACGGCTTACAACAACTACCAACTGGCGCTGGAACAGCAGAATGTGATCCGCACTGCGGTAGGTCAGGCACAGGAAAATTACCGTCTGACAGAGTCTCGTTTCCGGAATGGATTGGTTGGTTCAACCGATTTGCTGGAGGCCGATAGCTTCCTGCTTCAGGCACAACTTAACGTAATCAATGCAACTGTAGATGCGCAACTGGCTTATCAACGTCTGTTAAAGGCTACGGGTAACAATCTTTAATTTAAAATGCACAATGTACAATGAGTAATGAATAGGGTTTGATGGATGGATACTCACTATCAGCATTTTACATTATTCATTATCCATTTTACATTCCTTCTAAAATCATGGACAAGAAAACTTTATTCCGCATAGGGGGCGTCATCGTTCTGGCTGTAGCGCTCTTTTTTGGGTACAGCGAATTTAAGTACCTGCAACGTCATGAAACAACCGACGACGCCCAGATCGACGGTGATGTAAACCCGGTTATTCCGAAAGCAAGTGGGTATGTAAAAGCCATTCGGTTCAAAGACAATCAGTTTGTAAAAGAAGGTGATACGCTGATCGTGTTGGATGATGCTGATTATCGGATTCGGGTGGCACAGGCCGAAGCGGCCATTCAAAGTGCGATGGCTGCCGACCGGGTTTCACGTACGCAGGTAAGCGTTGCATCGGCGAGTGTACAAAGCTCGCAGGCAGGTGTACAAACGGCTCGCAACCAGGTAGCTATGGCACAGGCTAATTTAGTCGCAGCTCAGGTTCGTGCTCGTAAAGCGAGTCTGGATTTTGAACGCTACAGTCGATTGCTGGCTGAAAAAACCGTTCCACAACAGCAGTTCGATGCTATTCAGGCCGAACGCGATGCGGCTCAGGCACAAGTACAAGCGGCTCAGGCTCAGTTACAAACAGCGCAATCGCAGGTGAACGCGGCAGGTACACAAACGGGCGTAACGAGTTCGCAACGCAAAGCAACCGAAGGCCAGATTACGGTGGCGCAGGCGGCTATCAAACAACGTCAGACGGATTTGGATATGGCTAAACTGCAACTCTCGTACACAGTTGTACTGGCCCCAGCTTCGGGTGTCGTTTCGAAACGCTCGGTGCAAGTTGGTCAACTGGTTCAGGCCGGTCAGGCGGTATGCTCAATTGTTGGTAATTCATCATTATGGGTGACGGCCAACTTCAAAGAAACGCAGCTGAAACAAATGCAGCCCGGCCAAACGGTGGATATTGATGTAGATGCGTTCGAAGGCGAAAAACTAGTTGGTCATGTCGGGTCGTTTGCTGGTGCAACAGGTGCTAAATTCTCCCTGCTGCCTCCTGACAATGCAACGGGTAACTACGTGAAAGTAGTACAACGGATTCCGGTTCGTATCGAACTGGACAAAAACAGCCCATTGTATGCGAAGCTTCGTCCAGGCATGAGCGCGACGGTTGCGGTGGATTTGCAGAAATAGAATTGGTTTACGGTTTTCAGTTTATGGTAGGCTGACGCGAAATTGATGGATGCGTCAGCCTACCATAAACTGAAAACCGTAAACCGTAAACCTTCAAGAATATGAAGCTAGGTTTTGAAAAATGGATCGTCGTTATAACCGTAACGACGGCCGCCCTGCTGCAAACCATCGACTCATCGATCGTTAACGTAACGTTGAACCAGATGATGGGTAACCTTGGTGCATCGCTGGGGGATATTAGCTGGGTTGTTACGGGCTATGCAGCCGCCAGTGCGGTTATGATTACCATGTCGGGCTGGTTAACGGCTAAGCTTGGGCGTCGGAATTACTTTGCTGCGTCGATCGTCATGTTTACCATTGCGTCGATCTTCTGTGGAACGTCGACGAACGTGTGGGAACTGGTGTTCTTTCGGGTTGTACAGGGCATTGGTGGAGGTGGTTTGTTGACCACAGCCCAATCCATCCTGATTCAGACCTTCCCGAAAGAACAATTAGGTATTGCCAACGCCATTTTCGGAGTGGGAGTAATTATTGGCCCATCCATTGGTCCAACTTTGGGTGGTTACATCACTGATAACCTGTCGTGGAACTGGGTATTTTACATCAACATTCCCTTCGGAATTCTGGCTACGTTCCTGACATACACGTACATTAAGGAACCTGCCGAGAAGATTGCTGCGGGTAAGATGGACTGGCTGGCATTGATCCTGCTGGCGATGGGTATCGGCGGTTTGCAGATCATTCTGGAAAAAGGCGAAGAAAAAGACTGGTTCGATTCCTCGTTCATTGTGGGTATGTCTATTGCCGCAGGTGTTGGGCTGATCGGCTTTATCTGGCGTCAGTTATCCGTCAAAATACCGATTCTGAACCTCCGATTGTTACGTGAACGTCGCTTTGCGGTTGGGACTCTGTTCAATTTTATCCTGGGTTTTGGTCTGTTTGCGTCCGTCTTTATTATTCCAGTTTTCTGCCAGACAATCTTAGGCTTTACCGCCAGCCAAACTGGGTTGTTGTTGATGCCAGGTTCGATTATGACGGGCGTAATGATGCCGATTGTGGGTGGACTAATGGGTAAGAATTTTATCTCACCCATTTGGTATGCGGCCATTGGCTTCCTGATGTTCTTCGGCTTCTGTTTCGATTTATCAACGATTAGTCTGGTGGCTGGTCCCGATGACTTCTTCTGGCCATTGATTATTCGGGGCATTGGTATGGGCTTGATTTTCATACCATTGACCACAGTTACGCTGGCTGATTTGAAAAATGTCGATATCCCTCAGGGATCAGCCTTAACGGGTATGATTCGTCAATTGGGTGGTACATTCGGTACGGCTATCATGACGACCTATATCTCGACACGCACGGTGTTCCATGCATCACGCCTGTCAGACAATATCTCGATATATAACCCACTATCAGTCGACCGAATCAAGCAATTTACAGGGCTGTTTCTCTCAAAAGGGGATGCGCTAATTACAGCTACCGGCAAAGCCTATGCTATGATGCAGGGGTCCGTTATGAGGCAGGCATTAGTAATGACCTATGCCGATACCTTCCTGGTAATTGGTGCCTTCTTCCTGGTCTGCGTGCCATTGCTATTGCTGTTTGTTGGTAAGAAAATCGAAGCACCAGCTCACACCGAAATGGTGATGGAATAAGGTTGATTATTGAGTTTTTATTTGGTTCGATTGCTAGAAAGGCCGGGAGATATTCTTCCGGTCTTTTTGTGGAGAAATAGCGCATTGTTTTCTTAAGGGATGGGTATTACTAGTACTCGTCCAATTTAGTTTCTATAGATTCTTTGGGTTCTATCGTCTTTGATTATCAGCACAATAGGACCAACCGCGCGGGCGGCCCCGAGAATCTATAGAATCCCCTAGAATCTATTTTGCCAAAGCACTAGCTTTATCTTTGACTAACAGATAGTTGTATTTCATCATCCTCAAATGTTAGTTATCAATGCGGTTCATCCATCGGGTCTGTGCCATTGTGTGTCGTGTGTTTAGGCTGTAACCTTTCGGCAAAGTGGGAGTTCCCACTCGAAATCTCTCCACCCTTTAGGCGAGTAACCGACTGTTGTTAGTTAGCGAGCGTAAGGAGATGGATCGACGTGAAAAATAGTCGCTAATCAGGAATAGCCAAACCAACTACCAATGAGTCAATTTTTTGTCAAGCTTCTTGTCATCAGCCTCCTCCTGGGTCCATATCATCTAAACGCGCAAATGGCGTATAAAGTCCAGGATCACTATACGAAAACCGAGACGTACATTACCATGCGCGATGGGGTCAAACTGTTTACGGCTATCTATACCCCTAAACAAGCCACGGCGACCCGCCCCTATCCAATCCTGTTGCAACGAACCTGTTATGGCATTGACCCTTACGGTAACAATAGTTATCCCAACAGCTTAGGCCCATCGATGACGATGATGCAGGAGGGCTATATCATGGTTTATCAGGACGTGCGGGGCCGCTACAAAAGTGAAGGGCAGTTTACTAACATGACGCCCCTAACGGTTCACAAAAGTAATACAGACGTGGACGAAAGCACCGATACCTTTGACACCATTGACTGGTTGGTCAAGCATGTACCGAACAATAATGGCAATGTGGGTCAGTGGGGGATGTCTTACCCGGGGTTTTACGCAGCAGCCGGTCTGCTGAGTAACCATCCCGCCCTGAAAGCATCCAGTCCGCAGGCACCCGTTTCAGACTTCTTTTTTGATGACTTTCATCATAATGGGGCCTTTTTGGAGAGTTATTTTTTATTATTTCCCTGGTTTGGCGTTCCAAAGAAAGACACGACTACCTTTGCCTGGTACGATAGCTCGCCAGTTAATACGGCTAAAGTTGTTCGAGATGGCTACCAAATTTACTTGGATCAAGGCCCGCTGACGTTTGCTGACACCTACTATAAAGAGAACGTCTTTTGGCAGGAAACGGTGAATCATCCCAATTATGACGACTACTGGCGAAAACGAGCTTTACTCCAGCACTATCAGCCCAATCTAAAAACAGCCGTTATGACCGTTGGAGGCTGGTTTGATGCCGAAGACCTATCGGGGCCCCTGAATCTTTACAAGACCATTGAGAAGAAGAGCCCCGGCACTTACAACATGATTGTCATGGGGCCGTTTGGTCACGGTGGATGGGCCTATGAGACAGGCCATACCCTGCACTCTAACCTCTATTTCGGTGATAGCCTGGCGAGCTTCTATATGAATGAGATTGAAGCCAAATTCTTTCGTCATTTTTTGAAGGGCGTAGGCAACAGCACGGGTTTACCGGAAGCGTATATGTTTGATACGGGCCTGAAAAAATGGAATCAGTTTGATCAATGGCCCGCTGCTCGTATTCATAAGCAAAAGCTTTATTTAAATGCAGCGGGCACATTAGATCGGCAACCACCTAAAAAGATAGAGTCAGTATCTTACCCCAGCGATCCCATGAAGCCAGTGCCCTACACTGAGGATTTGACATCGACGATGAACTTTACGCCTTACAATTACATGAGCGAAGACCAGCGCTTTGCAGGCCGTCGGCCCGACGTACTGATGTTCCAAACCGGTACTTTGTCTCAGGATGTGACCCTGGGCGGGGAAATAAAAGCGTATCTGAACGTAGCTAGTACAGGTACAGATGCTGATTTCTTTGTCAAACTGATTGATGTCTATCCCATGGACGAACCCAATCATGCCTACATGCCCAATAAAAACGTCACCTTGAGTAATTACTGGCAGATGGTTCGTTCGGAAATGATGCCCGCCCGGTTTCGCAACAGCTTTGAAAAGCCTCAGCCACTCCGCGCTGGTCAGAAAACAGCCATTCATTTTCCGTTGCAGGATGTGCTCCATACCTTTAAAAAAGGGCATCGGATTATGATCCAGGTCCAAAGTACGGCCTTCCCCTTGTTCGCGCGTAACCTCCAGACATTCGTGCGTAACCCGTATAAAGCGAAGGCCTCCGATTATGCGAAGGCCACACAAACTGTTTTCAACGATAGTTTTATTGAGGTGGATTTGCTTGAAGGGGCCATTACTGAAAATGCCCAGCCATCTGTCTGGAATTTTGAGGACTACCGACCAAGCGTGATTGGCATGGCTCCCTTCGAAAACGGGGCTCAATCGGTTAGCACGAGCACATCGGTGGTTACCCTTCACTTCTCCCAAAAGATGGATACCCGATATTATAGTTTTGGCAAAGGCCCTTTGGGCCTAGAAAGCATGGCGAGGGTGAAACGGTTACTAGGCTTTTCGGCGGATGCAAAATCGTTCTCCTTTGAACTTGACGTGAAGCCGAATCAGCGTTGTCAGTTAGTGATCGGTTCAAGTTTTCGCAATGAGCATGGCGATCGACTCAAGCCTTACCTGATTGATTTTAAGACCAAAGACTAGAGGTTATTAGGCTGTACAGCCGTTCTGAACAGCCCTGTTGCGCTTTATACGTTCCAGGTGGTGTATATTCCTAAAATGACTTAAAAATTTAGGGCGTACAGGCGAGAGAAAAGATAAAATCTCTGTTGAGTATTATCTCACAAGAGCCATTCTAACGAATAGCCAACAAGGGGGGGCTTTAACTGCAACTGTTGACTCCCCTATACTAATGATGAGCTTGTCGCCAAAAGAAAGAACTCAGATGCCAGCTGCACCAAGTAGCTAGAGTGTATAGGTAGATCGAGTAATAAGATAGGGGGCTTTGCCTTTGCCACCAACAAGAGAACGGATTCAATAGATAATTTGCTTCTAAACTCTGATTGAAATCCCAGTAAACTGGCCCCGGAAAAATCATCATTTTTAGAAGTCATAGCAACACAAAAAGCTCAAGTCCTAAATCGAGCAAGTGCCCTACATGTTTCAACCAAAAAGCAAAAGGCATAAAAAAACCAGTCAGCTGATTAGCTAACTGGTTGATTATTTGGGACTTTAAATGTCGGGGTGGCAGGATTCGAACCTACGACCTCCTGCTCCCAAAGCAGGCGCGATACCGGGCTACGCTACACCCCGAAGGATTACTCTGTACTCAGCGGAGAGAGAGGGATTCGAACCCTCGGTACCGTTACCAGTACGACAGTTTAGCAAACTGTTCCTTTCGGCCACTCAGGCATCTCTCCGAAGCCAACCAATTCCTTCTCGATTGATTGGGACACAAAGGTAGGGTGATTTTCGTCTTTTGTCAAGTAAAATTTTAAAAAATCTTTCTCTAATCGCTAATTTTGTAGGCCCTGCTGCACAGATCAAAGACCTAAACTCGGTCAGCATCAGCCTGATACTTGCGTTAAATGAACTGGCTATATCCTCTTTCTCGAACCGATTTTTTTTTCATTGTCCTGTTTATAGGGCTCTACGGACTATACATTTGGCGTACATTTCGGCTGGCTCGTCAATTAAATACATCGGCTTGGGGAGTCATTCCAAAGTTTTTTCTGCGCGGTAGCTACCTCACCTTATTGATTGTTGCTTTATTGGGTCCATCGTTCGGCGAAGCCGAAGGCGATCTTAGCACAACCGACCATGACACATTCCTGGTTGTCGACATTTCTCGGTCAATGGATGCTAATGATGTGGTGCCTACTCGACTGGAGCGGGTTAAATACGATATTCAACAGCTTTGCGATACCCTGCCCAATAGCCGGTTCGGACTGGTATTAGCCTCTTCTGAATCGTTCGTCCTGTCACCCCTGACTGCCGACCAGGACGCGCTGAAGCAACTTATTCATGAAGTACATACCAGCATTACTCCAACTGGTGGTACAGATTTATGTAATGCCATTGAGTTAGCTTATCAAAAATTAGTGACTGACTCATCGACCCACCAGAGCGTCCGATCGATTGTTTTGTTTAGTGACGGAGAAAACTTTGGTTCCTGTGAGCGGACCTCCTTAGCTCGTTTGCGTGCGCAGGGAATGCCCCTTATAACTATTGGCGTTGGAACAGAAGCGGGTTCGTCAATTCGGGAAGGGCGTGATTTTGTCCGCGATGATGATCACCAGATTGTTCGAAGTAGGCTAAATCGCCAGTTTCTGCAGGAGTTAGCCCGCGATGGACGTGGCAGCTATATCGAAGCAGATGCTAATGGTCGGTACGTAAACGAGTTAGCCAGGGTATTGCGATCATTAAAAGGAGGAACTATTCATCAACACCACGTAGCTGTATCAACCAATAAATACTATTATTTTCTATTGGTTGCGCTGGGATTTCTAGCCATCGATATAATTCTGACTATCCGGACGTTCCGGCTGTGAGTTGATCTCAAGGTTTCATCTTATTTTTGGGCGTTCGTTCGTTACGTGATTATGATTTACTTAGTCTTTGCGGCCTGGATCTGGTTGAATGAGCTGCTTCCGTTAAACCAGATTACCCAAAATAATCAGGCGCGACAAGAAGCCCAGGTAGCCTATCAGGCTGGTCAATATAAGCATGCGCTCAAACTGTATATCTACCTGAGTAACACCACCACAACGCTCGATCCAGGTGTTCGCCTTAACCTTGGTCATACCTATTTTAAACTGAAGCAATACAGAAAAGCGAAGCCACAATATGAAACGTTGCTTCAATCCGATCGATCGGATTTACGTACTGCGGCTGCTACGCAATTGGGTGTGATGGCTTGTCTGGAAGGGGATAGTGCAACTGCTTTAACGTTATTTCAGCAGGCTCTGCTCGAAAATCCCGATAATGAATCGGCACGCTATAACTTTGAATTAATTAAAACTTATTATTCAGGAAAAGCTCCAGCCCCAAAAACGCATCAGCAGGCCTCAACTCAAAAGCCTAAGCTGATGAATAAACCCCGGCCGATGGGTGGACAACAAGTTGAACGATCGGATCGTCAGGACGAAGTACTGCGCCGTTTCCAACGCTTAAATCTGAGTGAAGAACAGGCACTTCAACTGCTGGATGCCATGCGGGGGGATGACCTCCCCTATGCGTTAACACGATCTGCCCGACATGCCGAAACAAAGCCGAAAGAGGGGGAGAATCGTTGGTAAAAAAACATTTCAGGTTCCAAGTTTCATGTTCGTTGTTTGGAACGTTGAACTTGAAACCTGAAACATTGAACCTAAGTACAACAACTACATGGCTATGAACGAAGTCGTTATCATTTCTGCGGTTCGAACACCTATTGGTGGTTTTGGGGGTGTTTTGTCAACCCTAACGGCTATTGATTTGGGTGCAGCTGCCATTCGAGGTGCTCTGAGTCGAGCGGGCATACAACCCGATCAGGTTCAGGAAGTATATATGGGCAATGTGGTGTCGGCAAACGTTGGGCAGGCCCCGGCCAAACAAGCGTCTCTTAAAGCCGGTTTGCCCGCTAATATTCCCTGCACAACCATCAACAAAGTTTGTGCATCGGGTACAAAATCAATTATGCTGGCAGCCCAGGCCATACAGCTCGGTCAGGCCGATGTTATTGTGGCTGGTGGCATGGAAAGCATGTCAAATGCCCCGTATTACATTCCTAAGGCGCGCTTTGGCTATAAGTACGGCAACGCTGAACTAGTCGATGGTCTTGCCCGTGATGGCCTTGTAGATGCCTACGATCAATGTGCCATGGGTGTTTTTGCCGACCAGACGGCCCAACAGTATTCTATTAGTCGGGAAGAGCAGGATGCGTATACAGTGCAGTCCTATCGTCGGGCGGAAGCCAGTACGCAAAGCGGACGATTCGCAGCCGAAATTGTTCCTATTGACGTAGTGAGCCGAAAAGGCACCGTTACGATCAGTGAAGACGAAGAATATAAGAACGTTATTTACGACAAAATTCCAACGCTGAAAGCGGCTTTTACACCCGGAGGTACAGTCACGCCTGCAAGCTCGTCGCCCATCAGTGACGGAGCCTCTGCGCTCGTAATCATGAGTCGACGAAAAGCAGATGAGTTGGGGCTCAAACCACTTGCCCGCATTTTAGCCTATGCTGATGCCGAGCAGGAGCCTCAGTGGTTTACCACATCGCCAACCAAAGCCGTACCACTTGCCATTGAACGAGCCGGACTGAAGGCCGAAGACATCGATTTCTTTGAAGTAAACGAAGCTTTTTCGGTTGTTCCGTTGGTATTTAGTAAAGTACTGAATGTCCCACAGGAAAAATTAAATGCGTTTGGAGGAGCCGTGTCGATCGGCCACCCGCTGGGTGCATCAGGGGCTCGCATTGTAACAACGCTCACAAATGTATTGCAACAAAACGGTGGCCGCTATGGCGCTGTTGGCATTTGCAATGGGGGCGGTGGTGCATCGGCCATTGTTATTGAAAAACTATAATTTGGTTTTTGGTTTACGGTAGAGTTGAGTCTATTTATTATTAATGCGCTAGCCTACCGTAAACCAAAAACTGTAAACCAAAAACTACAACCTAAGTTAAATGAACGCCATTCAAGAGACCAATTTTCAGTTTCCCGGCCAAACGGGCTTTTATCGCGGTAAAGTTCGGGACGTGTACTCGTTTCCCGATAAACTTGTTATGATTGCATCAGACCGGATTTCGGCCTTCGATGTAGTCTTGCCCCGCCCCATTCCGTTCAAAGGACAGGTACTAAATCAAACGGCGGAACATTTCTTACGCGCCACCTCCGACATTGTTCCCAACTGGCTCCTCGACGTACCCGACCCAAATGCAAGCGTTGGTCTAAAATGCGAGCCTTATGCCGTTGAAATGGTTGTTCGAGGCTATCTGGCTGGTCATGCCTGGCGAGAATACCGCGCTGGCCGCCGGATACTCTGCGGAGTTGCTTTGCCCGAGGGCTTGCGTGAGAACGACCGCCTGCCAACTCCCATTATTACACCATCGACCAAAGCCCATGAGGGTCATGATGAGGATATTAGTCGCGAAGAAATTCTGGAACGGGGGATCGTTCAGGAAAGCGATTATGTACAACTGGAGAAATACGCCCTGGCTCTTTTTGCCCGTGGTACCGAAATGGCCGCTAAGCAGGGTTTAATTTTGGTCGATACGAAATATGAATTCGGCAACCTGGATGGCAAAGTGTATCTGATTGATGAGGTGCATACCCCCGACTCATCCCGGTATTTTTACGCTGATAGCTATGCGCAAAAGCAACAAGCCGGAGAATCACAAAAACAATTGTCGAAAGAGTTCGTTAGAGAATGGCTCATTGCGAATGGTTTTCAGGGAAAAACCGGCCAGACGGTCCCAGTTATGTCGGACGAATGGGTAAATCAGATTTCTAAACGCTATATTGAATTGTTTGAGACGGTTACGGGTCAATCTTTTGAACCAGATGTGACTACAGATCCACTCGTACGCATTGAAAAAAATATTTTAGGGATACTAAACAAGTAATGTAAAATGGGTAATGACTAATTAGTTCACTCAGACATTGTACATTATTCCTTATCCATTAATAAGTCTATGAATTACACAATAGAGAAAAACGAACAGTACGCTCTCATTCGATTAGCCGAAAGTACATTTGGCGAAGAGGTCCCAGCCACGTTCGAAACTCTTAGCCGAGGTTTATTCCGCGAGGGTTACAGTAACATTATTGTGGATATGGCTCCTGTTCAATCGGTTGATCAGGCTGGTATTATGGTATTTCGGAAAATCAGTCGGCAATGCACGAATGAAGAAGGCTTGTTGGTTACCGTTACTAAAAACGATGATCTGATCGAGCTTTTAGATAAAGCAAATCTTACCGATTTAACGATTATGCCAACGGTGGAAGAAGCAGTCGATGCTGTTTTTATGAATGAACTGGAAAATGATTTTCGAAGCGAAGAAGACGATGAGTACGACGTCGGCGGGAGCGTCGAAGCCTAATATGGCCACAATGACTCATCACGAATCGGAACCTCATCGTTCAGCTCATTTACCGTTTGCCCTCACCATATTGGGGGCAGGCTCGGCCACGCCTACACTTCGGCTTCATCAAACCGCCCAATTATTAAGCATTGGTAGCGATTACGTACTGATCGATTGCGGAGAAGGCACCCAATTCCGGTTAATTGAGCAGAAAATCCGCCCAGGGCGCTTACGTTATATTTTTATTAGCCACCTGCACGGCGACCATTACTTTGGACTGGCTCCGCTTCTGTCATCGCTGAATATGGCTGGTCGGACGGAAGACCTGTACCTCTTTGGCCCACGCGGACTGGATGAAGTATTGACCACAATTTTTCGAGTGTCTGACTCGCGACTCGGTTTTAGACTTCATTTTCAGATTGTTGAACCAAATCAAGCGACCTTTATTCTCGATCATCCACTCATGACCGTACAGTCGATTCCGCTTCAACACCGCATTGACTGTACTGGTTATCTCTTCCGGGAAAAACCAACCAAGCCCCATTTACTACGGGAGAAACTCCCGGTTGATGTACCCATTGCCTATTTGAAACAGCTAAAGGATGGGCAGGATATTCTGGATGCCGACGGGCAATTACTCTATGCCGCAGCCGAGTATACGGAGCCTGGTCCAGCTCCCCGGTCTTATGCATTTTGCTCTGATACCCGCTACGTAGAGGAACTCGTTCCGCAACTACAAGGGGTTAACTTGCTTTATCATGAAGCAACGTTTTTGCAGGACAATGCAGTAAGAGCCGCCGAAGTTTATCATTCTACTGCCGAGCAGGCAGCTACTATTGCAGCCAAAGCTGGTGTAGGGCGCTTGCTGATTGGCCACTTTTCGTCGCGGTATAAACAATTCGAGCCATTTCTGGATGAAGCACGGACGGTTTTCCCCGAAACATACCTGGCCCTGGAAGGTCAAACAGTTACTATTTAAATCGTGAGGCTACTTTAGATTCTGTGGATTCTATAGGTACTATTGACGCTAAACGTTCGTGGCAAATTCAATTGAATCTATAGAACCATTAGAATCTCTCTTGCTCAATGCGACCTCTGGTTGATATTGCCAATCAAGTACATACGCTTGAAAAAAAAGGCCGAGAAAGACCAACAGTCTGGCAGCGCCTACAATCGTCCGCTCCAACGAATTCGGTAGGCGCTACTGGAGCTTGGTGTAAGCTATCATAGTCCCGACGGCGAGCGCTATTCCGAAACGCGTACGGATATAGAGGCAAGCGTGACGGGCGATTCAACGGATAATCTAACCATTACCCAGGTTATCAAACGAGAAATACCAGCTCGATGAAGCCAAGCGTAAACTGGCGCGTCAACTTTATGCCAACGGCCCGGTTAGCAATCGGGTTTTACGAACGAAAGAACGTTATTACAATCTGGTAGAATCGCTACAGTACTGGGCCTATACGTTGCCGGAACTCCCACCTAAATTACGGGATGAGATCCAACAGTTGAAGGCCGATAAACCGGAAGCGATGCGGGGAAATAATTTCTTTCGGGTAGAAGGTCATTATGCCAAATGCCGCCGAATTTATAACAACGCTGTTCTATATACGCCGACTTTACTCGTTCACTTCTTTCATCTGTACGCCAATCAGACGCCCGATGAGTTCACCGATTATAACGCACACAATCCATAAACTAGTAAGTTCTGTTTATCTTTAGCCCCGAAACTTTCTTCACTTGTTCATGCTGGCATTTCGCCTGGGATTTTTAGACATTGGCTGGCTCGACCTGCTCGATATTGGGTTGGTAGCGCTGCTGATTTATCAAATTTACAACCTCGTTCGGGGAAGCGTTGCCAGCCGGGTATTCGTGGGGTATCTGCTCGTTTATTTAGCCTATTTGCTCGTTAAAGCGCTTGGGCTTAATCTGATGACGACCATTCTGGAGTATTTTATCAGCGTGGGGGCACTGGCGCTGATCATCATCTTCCAGCACGAGATCCGCCGTTTTCTGCTGCTGATTGGCAAATCGACCAACTTAACCAACAGTCGTTTATTTAGGCGCTGGCTGCTACGGGACAATGATACGGTTGAAACACAGACGCCGTTAAAGCCCATTCTGGATACTTGTAAAGCGTTGAGTGGTGAGTTTTCGGGCGGACTGCTTGTGTTACAGAAAAACGATGATCTGGAGAAATTTGCTCAATCAGGCGAAGTGATCGACGCCGATATATCGAAGCCGCTTCTCTTAGCCATTTTCAGTCAATACAGCCCGTTGCACGATGGCGCGGTAATCATCAGCGAAGGGCGCATCCGAGCTGCCCGCTGTATTTTGCCAGTGTCGGAAGATGATGAGTTGCCCCCGTCGCTGGGCTTTCGTCACCGGGCTGCGCTGGGTATGAGCGAAGCCACGGATGCCGCCGTGATTGCGGTTTCGGAAGAAAGTGGCCGCCTATCGCTGGCCTTAAATGGCGAATTATATACAAATTTGAGTCTACCTGAGTTAGAGACCCGGCTGGAGAATTATTTGCAGGAGCCTGGTATACCGACCTAGTCGAACATGAAAAAGGGGGCGTTAATACACCCCCTTTTTTAATATTCGAGCATTCTGGGCAGATTTTTAGCCTGTTCAACAAAATCACCAATTTGCTCAACCGAAGGTGGTCGCTGTGTAAATTGCCGAACACTATTAATCTGAATCAATTTAGCGTGCAGATTTTCGGCTGATCGTTGAGCTAGTTCTTTCACGGTATCAACGCCAGCTTCTTCCATAAGGTCGCTGTAAACCCGTCCAATGCCTTTGATACGGGCTAAGTCGGCACGATTAGCCAATTCCAGAATGATGGTTCCATCAACACCACTAGCAGCAGATAGCTCTTTGCGATCTTTGGGTGTCTTAGCTGCTTCGAGTAATGAATCACCATCACTAATGCCTTGTGCCTTCAGGGCATTCAGAACGGCATCTGTAATGCCACGTAGTTCTCCTAATGTAAGGCTCATGCAAGAAAGAAAAGTAGAGGATTAGAATACAATAGCAGCCTGACCTTCAGACTACTTAATACATTTTTAACGAACAAGGTACTTCCTTCGGGTATCATTCAAAAGAAATTTCTTTTGAGCGGTAAAGCTTTCCGGATGCATCTGTTCAAACGTATGCTTCCAGTCGTTAAACCGCGCTAATTCATTCTTTTGAAACAATTCTACGTCAATTTTTTTTTGACTCAAATATTCTTCGAAGGTCATACTATCTCTGCCATTTTAACAGAACTCAATACAAATTAAGTTACCAATTTACTTAAAACAAACAATCATTTGTCCTAAAATGACAAAATGGCTGATAGGTAACTTGTTTACTAACTCTACATTGCTCTGGAACAGATCGTGATAGCTAACTCAGCCATACTTAATAACTTATCGTATGGACACTCAATTTGTGACATTTTCCGATGTAACCTCGCAGCAAGCGGGTTCATTTGAACAGGATGGTCCGTTGCTGGATGCCTATTCGGCTACCGTTGTAAACGTTGCTAAAAAAGTTAGCCAATCGGTTGTTCAGATAAAGGTTAGTGGTCGGGCAACCTCGAATCAGGGAGGTCGTACTCCAGTGCCTCCGCAACGTCGGGCACCTGGTCGGGATGATGCCGATGGTGGTTCAGGCTCTGGTTTTGTTATCTCTACCGATGGCTATATCATTACCAATAACCATGTGGTGGCCGGAGCAACCAAAATCATGGTTTCTCTGCCCGATTCCCGCGATTATGAAGCAACGCTCATCGGCCGAGATCCTGCTACCGATATCGCTGTGATTAAAATCTACGCCGATGGTCTCAAAGCCATTCGCTTTGCCGATTCGAAACAGGTTCAGGTAGGGCAGATTGCCATTGCGGTTGGCAATCCATATGGGTTTCAGTACTCACTAACGGCAGGCGTAGTCAGCGCACTCGGCCGGACACTCCGTTCAGAATCGGGTCGGTTAATTGACGATGTTATTCAGACTGATGCTGCGTTAAATCCGGGTAACTCAGGTGGTCCGCTAGTCAATTCGAATGGCGATGTCATTGGCGTAAATACCGCCGTAATCTTGCCTGCTCAAGGTATCTGTTTTGCCGTTTCGTCGAATTTGACAGCTTTAGTGGCGGGTAAACTCATTATGCATGGTCGTGTACGACGTGGGTATCTTGGTATTGGCGGTCAGCTGATTAACCTTACTGAGCGAATTAAACAGTACAACCAACTCACCGCTAAAACAGGCGTAATGGTGGCAAGTGTAGAACCCGACGGAATAGCTGGGAATGGCGAGTTGATGCAGGGCGATATTATTGTAGGGTTCAACGGTCAGCCTGTCACCAGTGTTGATGATCTACATTTACTACTCACCGACGATACCATTGGTAAGCCGATTGCCGTTACGATACTTCGTCAGAATCGCCAGAGGGGCATTACTGTAACACCGGGAGAAATGAAATAAGCCATAGTATGCAATTAATAAAATTGGGTGACTAAAGTTTTTTTGAGCGTCTAACGCTCCTGCGATCCAACTGGATTCGCTTAGACTTATTCATCTATTTTTTATTATTCATGAAAGCTTATTTTCTTTCTTTATTCATGCTGTTTGCTCTTTCTGCAACTGCCCAGGAGTACAAACCATTTAAAGTAAACGTATCACTTGGCATAGCCAAACCAATGGGTTCGGGGGCATCGGGTGGTGTTCTATTTGCAGTTGAACCGAAGTATGGGCTGAGCGACCATATTGACTTGGGCCTTCGGTTAGAATTAGCCGCTGTTGCTCGGGGTGTTGTCAGCAATGGGAATACAAGTTCTGGTGAAGTTGGCAGTTTTACATCAGCGGTGGTTACGGGTAATTATTTATTTGGCCAGGGAGGTGTCCGGCCGTTTTTGGGCTTAGGTCTTGGACTCTATAATGTAGCATCGGGTGGTACAATTACGGTCGTTAATGGCCAGGGGCCTCAATCGATAACCTTGGTTGGTGAAACCAAATTTGGCGCTATGTTCCGGGCGGGTCTTAAAGCTGGTCATTTCGTGATAGGTGCTGAATTTAACGCTGTTCCTACAACAACGAGCACGGTGTCAATAGGCTCTACCTCCGTTGAGAGCAAAAACACCTATCTGGGTATTAAACTGGGCTTCGATATTGGTGGCGGACGGAGATAAAGAGTGCAAGAGCGAATGAGTGCAAGAGTAAAAAATGGACGATAAACTTTTCGCTCATTCACTCTTCCACTCATTCGCTCTTTATTTTTTTCATTCTTTTGGCAAAATAAGCGGGTGAAACCGTAGTCCTTTCACGCGGTTAAACTCCAGCGATGGGGCCGGAATTTTGAAAAACTGTGCCGTACCAATGAATCGTTGAAGGGATGGCGAAAACGTACCGATGCGTGATAAATCAGCATCGGGCGAGATAAAGAATTGACGGTAACGGGTGAATTTTACTTCGTTCCCGTCTTTATCAAACATCACCGGATTTTCGTGCCCGCCCGTCATACCGCTTCCGCTATACCCCAAATCCAGATTAAGCCAACGGGGGAAGCTGGGCCCAACCGGCAACACCGAAGCCAGATTGACCGACAGCCAGTATTGTTGTCCATTGTAATCTTTGAGCATTTGTTGCCCTGTTGTTTTTCCCAACAAATTCGGTCGATAGGGCGGATAAATCGTTTTTCGAAAGCCATACTTTAAACTAACTACCTGTTGACCAGCCCCGTATTGCTGCCCAACAAACAGCGCCGTTCCGGCCACATTGGCAAACATATCGCCCTTCGAAAATCCCCAGCCTTCGGCATGGCCGTCGTAGACTTCGAGGGTTGTTTGAAATAACAGTGCCAGCAAACCGCCCGTCAGGATACTCGCTCGTTCATTAACACCACTCCAGCGCATCAGCTCGTAACCGCCCCGACTCATGCAATAGGCCGTTGCGGCATGGCCAACTTTATCCATCTGGAGCCATTCGCCGTTATCATTAAAGGTATGGAAGGGCACTTTTTTCTTGTACCATTGCTTCCGAAGCATTAGAAGCGTAATCGTATAAAAAGCTGCGGTTCCGACCAATACGCCAATAAATCGGCCCTGGTTAATGCCTGGTTGATCGGGAATGGCAGATGGTGTAGGAATCGGTTGCGCCTGAATAGTCTGGCAGAGCATGAGCCAGCATAAAGCAATCCATCCTACGCGCCGAATCTGTTCTTTCATCTGCCAAAAGTACCTAGAAAATAGTTCTAGGTTTAATGTTTCAGGTTTCAAGTTTCAAGTTGGCTAACACACCACTATTGTTTGCATTAGTCAACTTGAAACCTGAAACATCAAACCTGGAACGTCAAACATCAAACGTCTTCCCCGTAACTTGCACCCAAATTACTTCACCACTAGTTATGAACCTTGTTCCTTCTCCGCCACTCACCCGCGCACAGGAATCGCGCGTAGCCATTGAGCGACTGTACATCACCATGCGGCACCTGTTCAACCGGGGATTTTATAAACCATCGGGGGTATCGGGCGAAGAAATTCGTCGGGCGTTGCTTACGCTCCAGCCCGAAATTTATGGGCTCGTTGGTGATCCACAACGGGTTGAGTTAGATGGGTTGGTCTATGTTATGGATCGACTCCCCAAAGGAATTGAGGCCTGTCGGGTTATTTCGCTGGCCTCGCGCGAAGGCTTTGAGCACTCCCATTTCCCGGTATTGGTTCCGGCCAAACGTCGCCGGAACTGCTATCGGATTGATAATGAGCAGATGGTAATCGAAGTAACCAACGGCCGCAGCGAAATCTACGACATCCTGACTCACCTGACGTTTATGTTCATGGAAGCCGATAAAATTCGGCGGAATGCTTTTCAGGAGAAAGGGGGCCGAATTCGGGAATGGGAGAAACTGGAAGCAATCATTCAGTCGGGTGGAACCGTGAACGACGATGAACGAGAATTAGCGCTGACCTACCTGAGTTCGATTCTGGGTCGAACGTTTGAAGAAACCCAACAAGCTTATAGCCGATTTGAAGAAACAGCGGGAACCAACAATGGCCTGTTCCAGATCGTATATGGTTTAGGCAGCGTATCCATGCGGGAGGTTGGCGAACCGAAACTGGGACGTGAAATCAACTTTACGCCTATGCTTCGTGAGCGTGTAGGCCAACACCTTTACGGCGAACGCTGGGCTACCCGCCTGAAGCAATACATTTGGGAACATAATCTTCAGCATCGTCCGATCCACATTATCAGCGCCAATCCACACAGTGTTATGAATTGCCTGTATGCGCCTGGTGCCTTAGCCGGAACAACAACCTGGGATAACCTGTATGATCTGGCCTTGAAATTAAGCCAACCCGCCCAACGGGAACTTCGGAAGCGGGTTACCGAATATGCTACTGAACACGGTATGCATATGCTGGAAGATTTGGCCGGAACCAGTCTGATGGTGCAGCTAATTGATACCGCTCATCTGGATGCGAGCCAGTTAACATCGGAAATTGCGCATGATCCCGAACATATAAAAACGGTTCAGCCGCTTCTGTTGGTTATGGATTATGCATTTGGGGAACAAGCGTTCGAAACGATGGATGAATTACTAAAACCTTTTGAGCACAATGAGGTAACGGCCCCGCTCAACGTAGCGTCCATTTCTATTGTTGGCAAAGCAGGTATTCTGACCGGTGAGAAAGGTGATCTCATGATTCCTACTTCGCATATTTTCGAAGGCACCGCCGATAATTACCCACTAGACAACGACTTCAGAAAAGAAGATTTTGAAGGACATGGCATAGATGTCTACGAAGGAGCCATGATTACAGTACTCGGCACGTCTTTACAAAACAAAGATGTACTGAGTTATTTCAGAAACTCTTCCTGGAAAGCCATCGGTCTGGAGATGGAAGGTGCTCATTATCAGAAGGCTATTCAGGCTCAATCAAGAATTCGAGGCAGCGTTCCAACCAATATTAAAGTGCGTTATGCATACTATGCTTCAGATAACCCGCTGCTTACGGGAGCTACGCTGGCATCGGGTAGTTTAGGTACGCTGGGCGTAAAACCGACGTATCTGATTACAATGAAATGCCTGGAGAAGATATTCCAGGCCGGCTAAATCAGCTTTCGAATAGGGTTTTCAGGCAGGCGGTCCCTGAAAAGAAATTTTAACAACTTCACGATAAAACAGGATTTATTAAATATCATATCAAAAAAAAGTTCAACACATCGCCATCTTTAAGGTTAAATAACTGGTAAATATCCTATTTTGTCGAAATTTGCGGAACAAGCTGCCTGCCAATTTTGTAAGTAATAGACGAATACATACCTGCCAAATTATATCATGGCGAAACGCAAAAAATCTACCGAAAAAGGCCCCGATGTTGTGTTAATCGGAGCTGGTATTATGAGTGCTACCCTGGGCGTGTTGCTGAAGGAACTGCAACCCGACCTGACCATTGACATTTACGAGCGTTTAGATAGCGCAGCCGCCGAGAGTTCCGACGCCTGGAACAATGCAGGCACTGGCCACTCGGCCTTCTGCGAACTGAACTATACACCTGAAAAAGAAGACGGCTCCATTGATCCCGCTAAAGCAATTAAAATTGCCGAGTCGTTCGAGCAGTCGAAGCAGTTTTGGTCGTATCTGATTCAACAGGGTTTTCTGCATGACGCGCCTAATTTCATCCGGTCTATCCCGCATATGAGCTTTGTGTGGGGTAACGACAATGTAGCGTATCTCCGCAAACGGTTCGATGCGCTTCAGCAGAATTATCTCTTTCACGGAATGCAGTATTCCGAAGATCCGGCCCAACTAGCCGACTGGATGCCGATCGTTATGGAAGATCGCGACCCGGCACAGCCCGTGGCAGCAACTCGTATGGATATCGGTACCGACGTAAATTTTGGTGCATTGACCCGCGCTATGTTCCGTCGACTGTATGATATGCCAGGGGTTCATCTGTACTTTGCCCACGATGTTCGCGATCTATGGCGTTCCAAATCGCTCGGTGGATGGAAACTGAAGGTCGAGAATGTGACAACGAATCAGGAGCGTGAAATCCAGACCGACTTCCTGTTCATTGGTGCCGGTGGTGGTTCGTTACGACTACTCGAAAAGTCAGATATTCCCGAAAGTCGGGGTTTTGGTGGTTTCCCGGTGAGTGGCCAGTGGCTTAAGTGTGTCAATCGGGAAGTGGTTGAACGGCATCAGGCAAAAGTATACGGCAAAGCGTCGGTGGGTGCTCCCCCAATGTCGGTGCCGCACCTGGACACCCGTATGATTGATGGCAAGCGTGAACTGCTATTCGGACCATACGCTGGTTTTTCGACTAAATTCCTGAAAAGCGGCTCGTATTTAGACTTGCCAAAATCCATTCAGTTGAGCAATATGGCTCCGATGCTGATGGCTGGTCTGCACAATGTTCCCCTGACGCGTTACCTCATTCAGCAGGTTATGCAATCGCCGGAAGATCGACTGAACGCGTTGAAGGAATATTACCCAGATGCTAAACTAGAGGACTGGGAGTTGGAAATTGCCGGTCAGCGCGTACAGGTTATCAAGAAAGACGAACATGAAGGGGGCGTACTGGAATTTGGTACCGAAGTTGTGAGTGCTGCCGATGGCAGTATTGCGGCTCTGTTGGGTGCCTCGCCTGGTGCATCAACGGCAGTTTCGATTATGCTCGATTTACTGAAACGTTGTTTCCCCGAAAAGCTGGCAACCGAAGCGTGGCAAGCTAAATTGAAAGAAATGATCCCCAGTTACGGTCAGATTTTGGCCAATAACCCGGAACTCGGCAAGGAACTTCGTAAACAAACAAGTGAAGTGCTGGGCTTGGGCACGTACGAGTATACCAGCGAAGTATCGCAGTAAATTCATGTAAGAAACTTTGAGTTACTCCTGTTGCTTCTAGTTTGATAGCAACAGGAGTTTTTTATTCGCCAGCCAATTGCTCCATAACGTAGCGTTTATAAACCCGGCCAATACACAATTCTTTCGAACCAATCCAGAAGGCATCCGGCTCTCGTTTATCAACCTGAATCAGGTGAACAATGTACGATCGGCTAATGCGGATAAATTGTCGTTTTGGGAGTCGTTCTTCAGCTTCTTTTAACGTTAGACGGGTGATGTAGACTTTCTGTTTCGTGAAAATTTTCAGGTAGTTCTCCAAACTCTCAAGATACTGAATGTCTGCATAGGCAATATTCTGGCGATTTCCATCGATCATACAGGAAAAATAACCCGTATCTTCTATGCGTGGCATTGTTGACAGCGGTGGCTGAATAATCGTTTCCGCACGAGTAGTCAGGTAGCGATAGGTGACGAAAACCCCTAAACCCGTTACGGTATACACCCAATAATTGACCAGAAACGGCAATGATCTCGGCATGTTGAACTCGGTGTGCAGAATGAAATTCATATTGAACGACCCCAACACCATCAACAGAAATAACCAGCCAACGTACATTCCTTTTTTATCGTGCAGGAACAGTCGCTCAAACAGAATGCGGTTATGAAAAACGATCCAGCCATAGAGCAACAGCAGGTATAAATAAGGCGACACTTTTGAAAATCCCGGTCGCTTTTCAATCGCATAAAAGTCGGTGAGGTAATGGACAGCCAATAAGGCTCCTAACCCAAGCAGGTTGCGAATGAGGAAATGATCCAGAAGTCGTGGCCGTTGCATAAGGCAATTTACGACCTGGAATCAGCAACACCACTAATTCCGTGACAAACGGCTTTCGTCACAGGCAACTGCACCTGGTCACGTTTGTCTTTTGTGTGGCGTTTTCTGAGGTCAACTTTGAAAACACTCCGCCAATTCACTAATCCCGGAGTCCTGTTTTCATGCAAACGCTTCACGCGCTCAATGTTGGTGTTCACGTACTTTTCGGCACCATTGGCCTGCTCATCGGCTTAGTCGCCCTTGCTTATCAAAACCAATCCCGGCAGCACATTCGATACGGTCGTTACTTTCTCTATGTCTTCACCATCGTTGTTGGAACGGCTTTAACCGGGGTTCTCTTTTTTCGATCAAGTTCTTTTTTAGTCATTCTAACCCTGTTAGGCGGCTACGTAGGTTATTCAGGTTATCGCGCTGTCCGACTTCGCGAACGCCCATCTTCTCTTCTCGATATCGTCATTGTGTTCGGTGTTTTAGTAGCCGGTGGATTGTATTTGATTTCGATGCAATTGGCCGGTGGTAACTGGTCTCCGGCAGTTGTTTACCCAACCTTATCGGCCTTAGTACTCGTTGCAGGATACGATTTGCTAAAGTACTTCTGGCTCTACCAGCGACTCAAAACCTGGTGGTTGTACGAACATATTTACAAAATGCTATCAGCCTATAGCGCGCTTCTTTCTGCCTTTTCAGGTACGGTGTTGTCTCAGTATAAACCGTATAGCCAGATTTTACCCAGCGTTATTTGCGTGGGTGCTATTGTGTATTTCATCTGGCGGCAAGCCCGAAAACGATATGTATCGACAGGGTTTACAGGCTGAAACTGAAGTCAATAGCGAAAAGAAATCTTGTTTTATCCTGTAAATCCTGTCAGAAAATAAGCATTTCATTATCTTGTACCACTGCCTCTCAACTGTGGCACAATCGCTTAGAACTTCATACAACCTCTTCATGAAAAAAAACGTACTCCTCTTCTGTTTTCTACTTAGTCTAGGCTCGTCCACAGTCGCCCAGGACCGACTTGTGGGTAAAGCGTTCGCTACTCGTTCGGTTGTGATGGCGCAGCACGGTATGGTCTGTACCTCGCACCCATTATCGACTCAGGCAGGTCTTGATGTTCTCCGATCGGGAGGTAACGCGATTGATGCCGCGATTGCGGCCAATGCTATGGAAGGGCTGGTTGAACCACACGTGAATGGCATTGGCGGTGATCTGTTCGCCATTGTCTGGGATGCCAAAACAAAAAAACTCTACGGGCTGAATGCATCGGGTCGATCGCCCTATAGCCTGACATTGGCCGAATTTCAGAAACGGGGGCTAACCCATATTCCATCGGATGGCCCTTTACCTGTCTCAACACCCGGTTGTGTAGATGGTTGGTTTGAGTTACACAAGCGGTTTGGGAAAACGCCCATGCCTAAAATCCTCTCCCATGCTATTCGCTACGCTCGTGAAGGTTATCCTGTTCACGATGAAGCGTCTGTTTACTGGGCGTCCATGATTGCTCGTTTCGGTAAATATCCAAACGTGAAGGAAACTTATGCCCCCAATGGAGCAGCTCCTAAACGGGGAGAAATTTTTAAAAATCCGTCCCTTGCCAATACACTGGAAAAAATTGCGAAAGGTGGTCGGGATGCGTTCTACAAGGGTGAAATTGCTCAGACAATTGATGCCTTCATGAAAAAAGTTGGTGGCTTCCTGAGCGCGAAAGACTTAGCCGATCATACCTCCGAATGGGTTGAGCCGGTTTCGACCAATTACCGGGGCTATGATGTGTGGGAATTACCACCAAACAGTCAGGGTATTGCAACGTTACAGATGCTGAACCTGCTGGAACCTTATGATTTCTCGAAAGTAGGCTGGGGCAGTTCAGAACATATTCATCAGTTTGTAGAAGCTAAAAAGTTAGCCTTTGAGGACCGCGCCAAATACTACGCCGACCCTGCATTCGCCAAAATCCCGGTTAATGAGCTGATCAGCAAATCGTACGCAGCCGAACGTCGTAAACTCATCGACCCGAACCGAGCGGCCAGTCGTGTCGATGCTGGTAATCCAGCGCTGCGGCAGGGTGATACCATCTACCTAACCGTGGCAGATGAAGAAGGCAATATGGTTTCGCTCATTCAAAGTAATTACCGGGGCTTCGGATCGGGCATGGTGGCCGATGGCTTAGGTTTCATGTTCCAGGATCGGGGAGAATTGTATAGCTTGATTGAGGGGCAGAATAATACGTTTGCCCCGCATAAACGTCCGTTTCAAACCATTATTCCGGCGTTTATTACTAAAGATGGCCAGCCATTTATGAGCTTTGGTGTAATGGGTGGAAGTTTCCAACCCTTAGGGCATGTTGAGGTCATTATGAACATGATCGATTTCGGCATGAACCCACAGGAAGCGGGCGATGCTCCCCGTATCGATCACCAGGGGTCATCGGAACCAACGGGCGAAAAAATGGTCGATTCAGGCCAGATTACGCTGGAATCAGGCTACCCCTACGAAACCATCCGCGACCTGATGCGCAAGGGGCATAAAATAGGCTATGGGTTTGGTGGTTATGGCGGCTATCAGGCCATTATGTACGATGCCAAAAATAAAGTTTATCACGGCGCTACTGAGTCGAGAAAAGACGGGCAGGCGGCTGGGTTTTAATTTTCGTGTTGTTTACCCTGATCCTTCCCCTTGAAATAAGGAGAGGGGTCAGGGAAAGTGGAGAACTAGCCTCAGATTTCCTTCTGGGTCATGCCTCAATATAACTCATAAAAAGGGCTATAACAACGGAATCGACGTCTGTTCTGGTTTAATACCGGTTAGTTTTAATGATGTTTCCCAAAGGTCTTTCTGTAAGTCCTGCCGGTAAGAGTCTTCGGAGGATGCTATCTCTTTCTTTCCTTCAAAATACTTTCCCGTATACGTTTTGTAGGCAGCTCCATAAGCAAGGTTCGCCAGGTTTTTTCCCGACTATAGAAGTGATCGCGGGCTAACTTTTTCGTGCTTGCCTTGCTTTTGATCAGGTCAATTTGGCGTGGGTTGAGTTGTCCAAACTGAAGCAGATAATTGATAAGGTTTTCCATGAAGCCAAATTACGTTGTGCTCAGGTAAGCAGACTTGTCATTTGGCAAGTTAGAAAACTAATTTTTAGCAGGAGATGTTTTGTACCCAGGATCTTCGGGCCGTGTTTATTGACAGACTAGCACAGAAGACCCTGGGTATAATCAACTCAATTAAATAGCAGCATTCTCGGCTTCAAAACCTGTCGAAACCGTAACCGATTTCCAGGTTTCTAAATCAGTTTGAATGCTGTTGATCTTGGCGTAGGCCATGTCGTAAGCGTCCTGACCCAGGAATAAATGCAAAGGTGGATTTTCTGCCGATGCTACCTGAATCAAAGCCGCAACTGCTTTTTCAGGATCGCCGGGTTGGTTACCGTTGATCTCGGCCTGGTGCGCCTGCTGACTGGCCCGAACGGCTTCGTACGCATCAATTTGACGAGAAGGAACGCTTAACGAAGAAGCTGTCAGAAAATCAGTTCTAAAATAACCGGGTGAAACAATTGTCACGTTGATGCCAAATGCTTTGGTTTCGGCAGCCAGCGATTCCGAAAAACCTTCGACAGCAAACTTGGTGGCGCAGTAAATCCCAAATCCAGGGAAGTTACCCGTGAAGCCGCCAATCGACGAGATGTTAAAAATATGTCCCGACCGTTGTTCTCGAAGATGAGGCATTACGGCCCGAATCACGTTCAGCGAACCAAATACATTGACGTCGAAATTTTCGCGGGCTTCCCGGTCGGTTAGTTCTTCAAGGCTGCCCAATAATCCATAACCCGCATTGTTGACCACCACATCGATATGGCCAAAATGATTGATCGTCGATTGGATAGCCTGATCAACGCTGACTTCGGTTTTCAGATCGACGGCCAAGGGGAGAAAGTGATCGTCTTCTGTACCAACAGCCTGGCGTAAATCTTCGACGTTGCGAGAGGTGGCCGCTACGTTGACGCCCTGTTCCAATAATTGTTTTACTAATGAAAGTCCCAGGCCTTTCGATGCGCCTGTTACAAACCAAACTTTTTTGCTCTGTTGTGATTGAGTGCTCATGATTATACTTGGTTTTAGTGTAATGGATTAGAAATCAGTTGATTTTGTTAGTTCCTCCTGGCTTGCAAAGGCTTTGCCAAGCAGGTCGATTTTGGTTAGTGCCCGCTGATAGGCGTCGCTACCTAAGAGTAAGTACAGCGGAGGATTTGCTTGGTTTGCGATCTGGATCATAGCGGCTGCGGCTTTGGTCGGATCGCCTGCCTGTACACCATCCATGCTCAGGTATTTGGCATGAGAAGCCCTAACCTGCTCATAAGCTTCGATGGGGTGTTTGGTCAAAAGCAGCGATTCTGTTGATAGAAAACTCGTCCGGAAAGCACCCGGAGCTACCACCGTTACGTGGATACCGAACGATTTAACATCATCGGCCAGCACTTCGGAAAGGCCCATGACGGCATACTTTGTAGCCGCGTAAATGGCCCAGCCAGTATTGGCTGTTATTCCGGCAATGGACGAAATATTGATGATATGTCCTGACTGCTGAGCACGTAGAAAAGGCAGTACATGGCGAATCACATTCAACGTACCAAATACGTTAATATCGAAACTGTCGCGCGTTTCCTGATCGGTCAGTTCTTCAATGCTACCGCCAATGCCGTAACCTGCATTGTTTACGACGACATCGATATGCTTAAACGTGTCGTGGGTTTTCTGAAGTGCCTGAGCTACACTTTGTTCATTGGCAAGGTCGACTTGCAGCGGTAGGAATTGAGCGCTTGTTGAACCAACTGCCTGAATCAGTTGATCAATGTTGCGGGAAGTGCCAGCTACGGAATGGCCTTCGGCTAGTAGTTGGTTAACCAGACTGAGTCCTAGTCCCTTAGAAGCGCCTGTAATAAACCATACTTTTTGAGTGTCCATAATTTTGCTCGTTTAACGAGGGCAAAATTAGGACTCCGGATAGGGGAGGGACTAGCGACATCCAAACCATTACTTACCAAATTCAAACATTTCGGAAGGCGGATGGCGTTAGCTGGGTTTGTTTCTTGAAAAAGTAGTTGAAATGGGCCGGTTCGTCGAACCCCAGGCTGTAGCTGATTTCGGAAATATTCCAGTCCGTGTGTTTTAATAAGGCTTTGGCTTCGCTGGCTACTCGTTCGGCAATGAAGTCGGTGGTTGTTTTGCCCGTTGTTTCCCGGATCGACCGGTTCAGATGATTGACGTGAACGGATAGCTGCTGGGCAAAGTCGCTGGCCGAACGAAGTTTAAAACGCTGAGCAGGTGATTCAATCGGGAACTGTCGCTCAAGCAACTCGGCAAAAACGGCCGTAATTCGGGATTTTGCATCCTGATGTTGATAGAGTGTTTCGGAGGGCTGGCTTTTTAACGCATAATGAATCACCTCCATCACGTAATTGCGCAGCAAATCATACCTGTATTGATAATCAGAGCCTATTTCATCAATCATTTTCAGAAACAAGGCGCTAATGTGCTCATCCTGAGTTGGGTTGAGAACATAGGCTGGTTTACTGCCAGCCATAAACATCGGTAGCTCGCTTAGGCTTCCCCGAATCTTTTCAGTGAAAAAGGCTTCTTTGAATATGCAGAAGAAACCCGTTTTATCGTCCGACAACGATTCCCAGGTATAGGGTACGTGCGGGTTAAAAAACATGAGCGTCGTGCCGTTGATCTGGATACTTTTATCGGCGTAGTGATACACGTTTTTACCCCGGATCAGACTGACTTTATAAAAGTCCCGACGGCTGTATTGCACGCCAGGGGCACCTAATCCCAGGCAGTCCTCCAGCCGAAATACATTGAAATGACCAATATCCTGTTGAAGATTTTCAGGTAGCCAATTGAACTTCTTTTTATAAAACTCTTCGAGGGTTTCGGTCTTTTCCATGCGGTAAAGTTACAGAATTCAAATCGTTTTTGGATACCGGTATAAATGCGAATGCCTCTATGAGTATAGCAACTCATAGAGGCATTCGCTTAATTGTGTACTCAGCGGATAAGCCTCTTGGGACTAAACAGCCTTCATTTGCAAATCTTCGGTGAGCTCGGCTGTTTCTTTCAACTTCTTGTGATAGAAATAATACGAGCCAAAACCCAGCGCCACAAAAATGAAAATAGGCGCCCACTGGCCGATAGCTTTACCACTATTCGCGACGGAATACGTAGCACCCAGCAAATCAAAGATGAGTCCAGCATAAGCCCACTCTTTAAGGCGCGGAAATCCCGGAACCAGAATGGCAATTGCACCCAATAGCTTGGCCCAGCCCAGAAACGGAATGATATAGGTTGGATACCCCATCTCATGAAAACCCTGTACCGACATTGGGTTGACCATAATGTTGGGAATCCCCGAACCTGCCATAACAAATGCAAACAAACCCGTTACTATCCAATAAATGATTTTTGTCTTTTTCATAGCTTTAAAAAGTAAGTTGGTCGAATTGATTTGTGTCTTGTGTAGTTGTTATGAGATTGGCTTATGATACAAATTTAATATCCTGAAACCACTTCGATAGGGGGGATAAACGGCATTTTTAGGGTGAATCGCGACATTGTATTTTACCTGCCAAATTTCGCCCCAATGGCACATGATTTTCCCGAAAAAGTAGTGTTCGAAGCAGATGAAATCGCTGGCTAAATAGGATTTATTAGTGAGGGATGCCGGAGCGGGGAGGGCCGGGGCGGGGTAAAACATCCGTACTAGTAGCTTCAAACAAAAGAAGCCCTGATCGATGTGATCAAGGCCTCGTTTAGTGCGGTTTGTGAGCAGTTGGTAGGTTACCTTATCAAGTTGCGTTTACCCTCTCACTCGGTCAACAACATCTTCGGCCATAGCAATGGTCCGATCCCATTGCTCGCTAATGCCGTCCGTTAAATCGCGGGCTTGTCTGTCTAGAACCTTAACAATCTTTTTGCGCGTTTTTTTACCCGAATTAGGAGCTGTCAGATAGCCAATTAATAATCCAGCTGCGACACCGGTCAGGAGGCCTTGCAAGTAATTTTTCATAGCTAATGAAACTAATGGTGAATGGTTATGAACTGGTTTCTACAAACCTATACCAGCCCTGAACAACGAACTAACGATACCCTGGGTGACCTAAACCGCTATTTCGACTGATGGTCTAGGTGGTAGGTAACTTTATGAACGTTATTTAGTATCAAAAATGGGAATTTCTTAGGAAGACTAAAAGCGGATACGAGCGGTTAAACTGAAATTAACGGTTTTTAATCGACTCCTCCTGGCCTTATTCTATATCCTCGGTCTATGGCCGCCCATACCCAGGATACATTTGTTGGGCGTAGTCTCAGGACTACATTCAACGGTCAAAGAGCCCTGTCACTCGCTTCGTTTTTTAGTTATTTTTTCTGACTGGATGGTAGGCGGGATTCCACGTAACTGAGGATTTTATGGGGAATTATGACCCCATCTTTTATAGCTCACCTAGCTTATCGGACCATTGAATAGGGCATAGATAATAATTCTGTCACTTTTTAGCTTCTACCAGGTTGCTGGCACGGTTTTATTATCGCTTTGCCTGTGGGCTACTTTATAGACAAAAGTTATATAGGGTTGACCATCACAAAAATAGCCATTCTCTCCCTGTTTGCCTACATGAACACGACTACCTATCCCAACGAAGAAGTTCTGGTAAGTGCGTTGCAAAGTCATAAAGCCGCTGATTTCTCCCTGATTTATGATGCGTATTCACCAGCCTTATATGGTGTACTACTTCGATTGGTTAAAGATACCGCTCGTGCTGAAGATTTATTGCAGGATGCTTTTGTCAAAATCTGGACAAACAGCCAGCAGTATAGCCCCAAACAAGGCCGACTATTTACCTGGTTATTGGCCATTACCCGTAATCTGGCTATGGATGAACTAAGGGCTAGGAAAGTTCGAGCTACAGCTGCAGCTTATATTGGCGAACACGAAGTAACGGCAACCAACCTAAGGCTTGCTGAAGGCATGTTGAATCGGTCGCTATTGAGTCAGTTAGCGCCCAAATACCAGGCTGTTGTTGAGCTCATGTATTATCGAAATTATACCAGCCAGGAGGTCGCCGAAGACCTGAAACTACCTATTGGTACCGTTAAAACACGAGCGCGGAAGGCATTACAAGAACTAAAGCACTATTTTAATCAGGACATTCAGTACTACCACACCGAATATAGTGGCTTAAAGTCAGCCTAGTACTCGTCCAATTTAGTTTCTATAGATTCTTTGGGTTCTATCGTCTTTGATTATCAGCACAATAGGACCAACCGCGCGGGCGGCCCCGAGAATCTATAGAATCCCCTAGAATCTAGTTTGCCAAAGCATTAGCCTATCGTTTCTTATAAGCCGTTAAAAACTCAATGGCTCCCCAACTGTTCTAACATACCGATGATGGCGTCGGTATCATCCACTTCGCCAAGGCGTGGGAAAATTACTTTCAGGCTGTTTTCGTGGGCACTATCAACTATATCGGCCATGGCATCCTGCGCAAAGGCGATGTTATAGCCTCGTTCACTGGCCGCTCGGGCAGTGCTTTCAACCCCTCTGCTGGTGGCTACGCCCGCCAACACAATACCCGTAACACCTCGTTTCTTCAATTCGTCGTCAAGATTAGTTTCATGAAATGCACCCCAGGTGTGTTTGGTGATAAAAATATCATCAGATTCCGTTTTTAGTTCAGGTACTATGGCCAGAGCTTCGTCGGGTAAAGCGGAAAATGAAGGTGACTTGGCATCCCGACGTATTACAGACTCACCTGCTCGCCTGGGGTCGACCGTCACGATCACAATAGGTAAAACGGCCTTTCGAAAAGCAGTTACCAGTTTGGCGGCCTTAGCCAGAATAACGTCCATCGGTGTTGAGGATGGAATCTTTACAATTGCATTTTGCAAATCAATTAAAACAAGCGCCGTGTTCGGATCGAGTGCAGTTACCATGTGTGTTGAGAGTTAATTTGTTAGCTTGTTTTTTTAGGCTGTTGGCGCAACTTCGGTAATCATCGCTTCAGTTGACGGAGATACCAGTTTCGTTGGCTTATTTTTTTGCAAATGGCGGAGGTGTAGTACACCAATACCAAGTGCCAGAATACCCTGTCCAAGCACAGTAGCCTGTACACCAACATGTTCGGATATAGCCCCAACAATCAGACTACCGATGGGCAACGTGCTGGCATACACCATGACAAACATGCTGATGACTCGCCCGCGCATGGCCGGCGCTGCCTGCGTTTGCAGGAGCGTATTGTTGATCGTAATCTGCGACATCATGCCGAACGCACCTATCGAGACAAAGAACAGGGCCAATGGATACCAGGCTGTGTACGAAAATAAGATAAGTCCTGATCCAAAGACAAAGGTGTTGATTGTGAGTATTTTATTCAGGTTGGCGCTAGGTTTGAGTGAAGCCAGGAAAATGGCGCCAGCAAAGGCCCCAAGTCCGATGGCACTGTCGAGCAAACCGAATGTGGAGGCTGTTCCGTGGAATACATCCTTTGCGTAAACGGGCATCAGACTGGTAAACGGCAGTACCAGTAAGCTAATCAGCGCCAGCATGAGGATAATGAACCGAATCGTCGGCGTTTCTTTCACGTAAACAAATCCTTCGACCAGCTCGCCCAGAATATTCTTCGTATGCAGTTTGGCGACGTATTTTGGCAGTTTCATAAGCAGGAGCGAGCTAATAACAGCTACAAAACTGAGGGCATTCAGTCCGAAGCAAACTACTTCGCCTAAGCGCTCAATGGCAATACCGGCAATGGCGGGGCCCAGTAGTTTAGACAAATTGACCATCGATGAATTTAGGGCCAGCGCATTGGGCAAGTCTTTTTTATCATCGACCAGTTCATACACTAGCGATTGTCGGGCGGGTACATCAAACGCATTGATCAGGCCCAATAAAACGCTCAATAAGATGATTTCCCAAACGGCATAATCCTTAAAGAAGACCACCGCTGTGAGTAGAATGGCCTGTAGCATAGATAAAACCTGTGTGAGCAACAACACCCGATACCGATTGTAGCGGTCGGAGATAACTCCGCCAACGGGTGTCAATAAGGCAGATGGGAACAAGGTTGCAAATACACTGACGCCCAGCATAAACTTGGAGTGAGTTTGTGCGTAGATCACCCAGCTTACGGCTGTCTTCTGCATCCAGGTGCCCAGCAGCGAAATAGATTGTCCGGCAAAGAAAAGCCTGTAATTAGAACTCTTAAAGGCATTGAATGTGGTTACGTTCATAACGTGAGTTTTGTTGGTACTGATCGGTAGCGTCTGAAAATCAAGGCTTCATCTTGTCTATGAATGAAATGCTGGCCATAAGTGATAGACTCATAAACCCTAAAAACAGCAGGAACATCAACACCTTGTTCTGGGGGGAAGCCTTACTTACCCGCAGCAAAACATAACCGATAAGTAGATTAAAACCGGCCCACAACACATTGATCATGGGCGAAGACAACCCTTTTCCAGGTGGATTGGCAAACGGGCTCGGAAACGGGTCGCCGGAGACACCGTTGATGTAATGGGGGACAACGTTTGCCAGGAAAGCACCGGCAAAAAATGCAGCTACATACTGATACCATTTCATAACTTGATGATTATTAATTTTTTAGGTAAAATTCTTAAAATGAGTTGATTGTGTGCTCTAATCGACTTCCAGTAATTTGTTCAGAGGGCCTAATGCCTGACACAGTATCGCCTTATCTTCGGCCGAGCAGCTTTCCTGTATTGCCTTACCCAACCACTCGTCCACTTCATTTCGGACAGTGAGTAAAATGGCCTGCCCTGCCTCCGATAGCGAGATCACGACTTTACGTTTATCGGTTTCGGAAGGCTTTCGGGTAATGTAGCCAAGCGCCAACAGATGGTTCAGAATCTGCGACATCGACTGCGTCGTCACCTTTTCCATCTTGGCGATTTCGTTAGGCAACATTTCTTTCTGCTTATCAAGCAGTTTAATGACCGACCGTTCGGTGAGCGATAGCTTCTGATGAGTTGGCGATTCGCTCCGAAGTTTCTTAATGAGCCGGGTTATAACCGTTCGTAGTTCTATGGATAGTTCCTGGTCGGTTTGGGGTGGCGAAATCATAATAGTAAAGCAAACTTGTTAAGTTACTTTACAAAACTAGATTTATTATTCTGCTCTGTCAAGCTCGAAAACCAGTATATGAGTAGAATTAATAACTATTTAATAGCCATCAGGTGGCTAATAACGAGTAGCCTTAGGTGTAATTCTGTGGTTTAACGACAAGTGAGTAAGATAGAACAGTTGCCTTTTCTGCTTTGATAGTTAATTCAAGAAACTCCGCTTGAAAACAACGATCAAAAAATACTCCTGATGAAAAGACGTAAGTTCGTAAAGGCATCCCTGCTAACAGGTGCCATAAGTAGTATTGTGTTACCATTAAGTGAAGCTGCTGATAACCAGCAAAATGCAAGCCAAGAGTTTTATGAACTTAGGATTTATAGTCTGAAAAATGCCCGGCAACGGAAAGCGGTTGAGACCTATCTTCAAAACGCGCTTATCCCGGCCCTTAATCGTTTGGGGAGTAAAAACATCGGGGTATTTACCGAATATCTTCCCCAGGGATTTACCAAACTGGTGGCCGTTATACCATTTAATTCACTGGAGGATTACTTCACTACACCCGACAAGTTGGCCAACGATACGGCTTACCAGCAGGCCGGGATTGATTATTTAACCGCCGAAGCGACAGCGCCTGCCTATGAACGCATTGACAGTTCGTTATTGAAAGCCTTCGCGCTCATGCCTAAACTGGAAACGCCCGAAAAGAAGCCGCGTATTTTTGAATTGCGTCGCTACGAAAGCCATAACGAAACGGCAGGGAAGAAGAAGATCGAGATGTTTAATCAAGGTGGTGAAATCGCCATTTTCAAGCGAGTAGGGCTAACGCCGGTATTTTTCGGCGAAACGCTGATTGGGCCCATGCGTCCGAATCTAACGTATATGCTCACCTTCGATAACATGGAGGAGCACGATCAGAACTGGAAGGCCTTTGGTAGTGATCCAGAGTGGAAAAAGATAAGCTCGGTACCCGAATTTACAGATGCCCGGATCGTGTCGAACATTACCCGTATGTTTCTGATTCCTACCAATTTCTCCCAGATTTAGCCAATACATAGCATTTCATGGAATCACAAACAAACCTAGCGGCTGACCTGGCCCGAATCGCGATTCAGGAGGAGCGCCTACAGTTTGATCACTTTACGGCGGAAACTGCCTGGGAGTTGGGAGGTCGGTTGCGGGAAGCGGTTAAAGCCCGGAGTGGAGCTGCGGCTATTGATATTCAGCTCGCTGGCCAGCCCTTGTTTTTTCTGGCCATGCCCGGTACAACGCCCGATAATGGTGAGTGGATTCGGCGCAAACGCAATACAACCTTGCATTTTCACCGGAGTTCCTATGCAGTCGGACTTCGCTTGCAACAGACCCAGACTACGCTTTCGGATCGTTATGGTCTGAGTAACCAAAACTATGCCTCGCACGGTGGGAGTTTTCCGATCTGGCTCAAAGGCGCAGGTTGTGTGGGTGCTATTACCGTTTCGGGCTTACCGCAGCGCGAGGATCATGGATTGATTGTAGCCGTTCTGGCCGACTGGCTTAAGGTGCCTCTTGAGGGCTTGGCACTGAATTGATGTAGGGGAAGAGATTTTCATATTCAGCGGGTTTTAACCCGCTGAATATGAAAAAATACCGTGTTCTCTGTGGGTCAATCTAACTAAAATCTTATTTACCACTTGTGCTGCTTGCGGTGAGTTCTTTAACGGCAACGCCTTTGCTGGCAAACTCCATATAATCGGTGGTAAGGCGGCAGAGCGATTTCATGCCCAATACAAAACCACCTTCGTCGACCTGGAAATCAGGCGTATGATGCGGAGCTGCATTTTCCACTTTGGTTCCTTTTTTCATGCCGCCCAAAAAGAAAAAGAAGCCAGGGACTTTTTCCTGATAAAACGAAAAATCTTCGGCACCGGTCGAAGCGGGCGTAATCTTGAGATTGCCTTTACCTGCAACCGCTTCGAGGGTTGGCACCATCTGATCCGTTAATTTAGGATCGTTGTACGTAACCGGGCAGCCAACATTAATGGTCACATCGGCTTTGGCTCCCGCACTTTCGGCAATGTTCGTGGCAATTTCGCTGATACGTCGGTGAACCAGTTGTTGAGCTTCCGGGCTGAACGTGCGAATCGTTCCAATCATGCTCGCTTCTTCCGGAATGATATTTTGCCGAATCCCGCCATGTAAAGCGCCCACAGTAACCACGGCGGCATTATCAGTGAGGGTAACGTTACGGCTAACGATTGTCTGTAAACCCATCACCACCTGTGCCGATGTCACGATCGGGTCTACCCCCGACCAGGGGGCGGCTCCGTGCGTTTGTTTTCCTTTGATTTTGATGGCGTAGGTATCGACAGCGGCCATGGTAGCGCCAGGCCGATACTTGAGTGTACCGACTTCCGTTTGCGAGTTAATGTGCAATCCGAAAATGGCATCTACCTTCGGATTTTCGAGAACGCCTTCCTTGATCATCAATTTGGCTCCCCCTTCTTCACCTGCTGGGGCTCCTTCTTCAGCGGGTTGGAAAATAAACTTAACCGTGCCACGCAGGTCGTTTTTAACGGATGCCATCACTTCGGCTACACCCATCAGAATGGCTACGTGCGTGTCGTGCCCGCAAGCATGCATCGTACCTGTCTGCTGACCATTGTATTCGGTTCGCACTTCCGATTTAAAAGGCAAATCCACGCGCTCGGTAACAGGTAGTCCATCCATATCGGCGCGGAGAGCAACCACAGGGCCTGGTTTACCGCCTTTGAGCAAAGCAACGACGCCTGTTTTACCAACGCCTGTTTTTACCTCCATGCCAAGTGCCTGTAAATGAGCGGCCACCTTCGCTGCTGTTTGAAACTCCCGGTTACCGAGTTCTGGATGCTGGTGGAAATCCCGACGCCAGGCAACCACCTTTTTTTCTAGACTTTCGGCCGTTTTGTCCATACGAGCGTTCAGAGTTCCTATCTGTGCCGAGGCAGAATAAACGCTCATCGTACTAAACGCCAACGCAGCGATAAAGAATGGAGATTTTTTCATCGACTTGATCAATTTGGTTGTAAATGCAGGTTTAATGCAATTTACAATTAAGTCGATAGATAATTTTGATTTTTATTTATGAATCCTATTTATTAATTAATAATCATAGATTATACGGAATAATTTATCTTTTGTGAGGAGCTTTTCAGACTCTATGTTCTGTGATGTCGGTTAAAAGTAACCGACAGAGGTCTTCAGAGGGTAGCATACAAGCGTGGTGATCGTGTGTGGAGCGGATCCTATGAAGGAGGAAAACATAAGGATTTAATTAGCCGTCATGCCTATAGTAAAAGTGGGGAAATCGGATTGTAATGGCGTATTAAGTCGCGATCGTGTACGGTAAATTCATTCGAAAGTACTATTTTTGATAGGTGAACCGACGTATACGCCCTGACGATCTCGATGTCTCGCCCTATAAAGAGTTGATCCAAACTCTGGCTTTTCAATGGGTTAGTGCCGACTTGCCTGCCGGTACGATAACTTATGATGATTATATCGTGGACATTCGTACGTTGCTCTTAACGACGCAAAATCCGGAACGAACGGCGACTGTTGTTAGGGCTATTCTAAAGCAGGCTGTTGAACTCAATAAAACATCGTTTTGGGTAGAGGAGGAACTCAAGTTTGAAGGCATGATCGATGGTGCTGATCGGAACGATTTTTTATTACTGGAACTTAGTCAGGCTGATGAGGTCGATGACCGAATGCTCGATACCTACAACGAGCGTGTGAACCGATTTACATCCGATATAGCTGGTGATTCGTAGCCTTTCATCTAATTCATACTTCTAAACTCTACAGGTGTTTTGCCCGTTTTTTGCTTGAAAAGTTTATTGAAGTATTGCGGGTAGTCAAATCCTAATGAGTAAGCAATTTCACCCACTGATTTATTGGAGTTTAATAGACTATTTTTTGCTTCCTCAATTAAATAAAAATGGATATGATCCTGGGCGTTTTTGCCCGTTTCCTTTTTCAATAAATCACTTAAATAACCTGGGGATAAGTTTACCTGTTCTGCCACAGACTTTACAGTAGGTAAGCCATTTTCGTTTATAGTATTTTGTTTAAAATAGTTGCTCAATATTTTTTCAACCTGAGCAACTATCAGATTATTCGAATTCTTTCTGGTAATAAATTGCCTTCCATAAAATCGAGAACAATAGTTTAATAATAGTTCGATGTTGGATACAAGGATGTCCTGGCTATGAAGATCTATATTTTCCTGCAATTCGGCTCGTAATTTCAAGATACAATCATATAAAATCTGTTTCTCTTTTTCGGATAAATGAAGCGACTCTGAGATTTCGTAAGAGAAAAAACTATACCCTTTCATTTTGTCGTTCAGTGAAGTAGCTCTGATTAAGTCGGGGTGAAAAAACAACCCCCAACCCATCATATTTTCGGATTCTTCGATGTCGTTATCCATTTCGAGCACCTGATTGGGAGCCATGCAAATTAGATTACCATCCTGAAAATCAATGATTTTTCGACCGTATTTTATGTTATTCCTATTGTAAGTTTTGAATATTAATGCGTAGAAATCGGAAGAGATCTTTGTCTCTGCATTTATCGATTCATTCACCTGACTAAAATCGACAACGGCAATTAATGGATGTTGTATGAGGATATCCAATTGAAAAAATTGGAATATATCTGAGACGGTTTGGAGATGGATGAATACGTTCATAGTGTGTCGATTACTTTTTGTAAGTATTTATTGATCCGCGATTTTGTCATTCCGACGATAGGAGGAATCTCAAGTTTTACTATTGCGAAACTTGAGATTCCTCCTATCGTCGGAATGACAAAAAATAAAGAAAAATATTCGAAAAGAAACTAAAATGTATACTTTGACTCCTTGTTAAATTATTTGCCTATGTGTTTAAAGCCCAAACTGCATTTTCATGTTTTCGATGAAAATCTTATCACTCGATTCTTGACGGTTGCCTATGATTGTTTTGGCATCTTCTCCTGCTGTGTACCGTAGCTGGTTAGTACCATCGGTAGCGGCCTGGTAAATTACATTGGCAACTACACTTGCTGGAGACGCGTTTATAAATAGAGCGGGCAACGCCGACATTACTTTGCCAACCATAGGCTGGTATTCGGTAAGCGTTTCATCGTTACTAAAATCAAATGAACTACCCGAAAAATTAGTAGCAATCGCCCCAGGTTCAATGATTTTTACCTTTCCGCCAAACTGCTCAACTTCGTAGCTCAACGATTCGGAAATGCCTTCGACGGCAAATTTGGTTCCATGATACAAGGCACCTAAGGGAAAGGTCATTTTACCGCCAATGGAAGATATATTAATGATCATCCCGCTTTTATTTTGGCGGAAGTGTGGGAGCAGGGCCTGGGTAACATCCAGGAGGCCAATGACATTGGTGTCAAACTGGCGAACGATTCGCTCTCTGCCAAAAGATTCTAAAGGGCCATAAGCGCCATAGCCTGCATTGTTCAACAATACATCAATTTTCCCCATTTTCTGGATGCCTTCTGTTACGGCTCGCCGAATAGAATCCAAATCCAGAACATCGAGTTGGGTAACCCAAACGTTGTCCAAAGCGGTTAATTCCGTTTCCTGTTCAGGCTTCCGCATAGTAGCGATCACATTCCAGCCTTTTGCCTGAAATAACTTCGCGGTTTCTTTACCAATACCGGTACTTGCACCCGTAATAAAAATTGTCTGATTCATTTTTTGACAGTTTTAATTCGGATGCAAAGTTTTCGGTAAACGCTGGCTTGCGAATAATACGAATTCAGGGAGATTGTATTCTTTTTACGGATTCGGGCTGGAATTTAAATCTGATGTTATTGCAAGTTCATTTAAACCCGAAGGGTTGATAGGATTATAGTTTTCTATAATCCTATCAACCCTTCGGGTTTTGACCTGACTTCGGTTAGATCTTAATTCCCCATTCGTTTGTCATTGGGCGACCAAGGAGGGCATTGGCTTCGTCGTCATTTTTGAATTGCTCCTTCTTCGGATTCCATTGAAGCGGCCGTTTCAGTCGGTACGCGATGTTGCCAATGTTACAAACGGATGCTGTTCGATGACCAATTTCGACGTCGCAAATGGGTTTGCTGCGTTTCCTCATGGCGTCAAAAAAGTCTTTGTAATGATTGTCACTGTGGTACACATGCTTCTCATTTTCGCCAATCACTTTTGTCGCTAACGAAGCGGGCGTGGTTTCCAGCTTCTTCCGCTGAACCCGTAGTTCACCTTCTGTTCCAGTAAATAGGATGGCATTGCTCCAGTCCCATTTCTCGTGGGTCATTGTAATGCCGTTGTCGTAGCGGTAGGTTAAGAATGGGTGATCCTTGCCATCGGGTGCAATGACTTCAACGGGGCCGCTGTTGTCCATATCCAACGACCACTGCACAATGTCGAACATGTGCGCACCCCAGTCGGTGACCATGCCGCCCCCAAACTCCCGGTAATTGCGCCAGTTCGGGAATACGTCTTTTGAGATTGGAGGGGCTAATTCCGAATTGAACGCTACGGGAGCATTGGGGCCGAGCCACTTGCTCCAATCCAATCCATCGGGAATTGGCTCGGCGGGGAGATCGTAGGGGGTTGGCGGAGGACCAACGTTTACTTTTATGCTTTTAACAGTACCGATATAACCATTTCGAATCAATTCGGCTGTCTGGCGAAACTCCGGCCATGACCGTTGCATACTCCCGGTTTGGAACACTCGGTTGTGTTTGCGAGCCGCATTTACCATCGCCCGCCCTTCTTTAACGGTTAGGGCAAGGGGTTTTTCGCAGTAAATATCTTTTCCAGCTTCGGCTGCCCGAACGGCCATCGCTGCATGCCAGTGATCGGGTGTGGCAATGACAACGGCGTCGACGTCTTTGCGGGACAATAAATCCCGAAAATCAGTATAAACCGGTACATCGGAGTAAGCGCCTGCTTGCGGGTTTTTCTCGTAATGCGCCTTGATTCGATCGAGGGCCAGTTGCGATTTGGCTTTGTACACTTCACTGATGGCCACAATTCGGGCTTCGTTGGTGCCCAAAAATGAGTTGATCAGACCTTTCCCCTGTTTCCCTGTGCCAATAAAACCCAGCGAAATGACATCGCTGGGAGCCAGATATTTCGAGCCATCGGGCCGTTTACCACCCAATACATATCGGGGGACAATCATAAATCCTGCTACGGCAGCGGCTGTTTTTCCAATGAAATCCCGGCGATTAATTGACTGTTCCTCGTTCATTATAAACCTGAATTAAGCGTTGCTGACAGATTAGTTAATTCAACACGACCGTTCGTTTTTCCGACCGGATTGTTCGTAGTTGGAAAAAGCCATTTCTGGGTTCATTCCTAATGTACGATTGCTTAATTTCGATTAGCAGGTGGAAAAAGATTGTCAAACGCATCGATCGTCCAGGCCGTATTGACGGTTGAATACTGCTCGCGAAGGGCTTTCACGTCGGCTGGTTGAACAACTGCCGATTGGCGTCCATTAGCAACTCGCAACGAAGTGCCCACAAATTCGTAGCGGATATAGCTAATAACGGAAGCGATCCATTCGTCGGAATTCTCTTTCATCGACGCCATTTCACTCGGATACGATTTGCCTTCGATGGTGCCTTTTAACCCATGCAGGAGAATTCGAATCGCGATTTCTTTGTCGGCGTTCACATGTTTGGCTCCCCGTAAAGCAGGCGCAGCGTTGGTTGGCAGTCCTTTTCCATCGCCACCATGACAAGGCGAACACATGGACTTGTAGATTTCACTACCGCTTACAATCAGTTTTCGATCTGCAGGTGAAAAACTAGCCAGTTTGGCTCCGTATATCTTGGCATCTTCGTTTTTATCAATGCTCTTTCTGACGCTCGCCAGCATCTGATTCGCTGGATTCTGGGTTAAGATGTCCTGCGCAATCCGTTTGGCCAGCTCATTCTTACTAGCGCCCAGCGATAAAAGCACCTGAACTTTTACATCGTAATTGGCGTCGGCCGCTAATTTTCCTACTTCCTCAATCCATTGATTGTCATTCTTTTTGATGAAAGGCTCGCTCATCCAGACGGCGGCCCGTCTGATTTGCGGATCGGAATCTTTTAACGAAACTGCGAGGATTTCTTTCGTAATGCCATTCAGCCCTTCGAGCGTCCATAAGGCATGCAGGCGTCCCAATGCCGAGACATTCTTCTTGCCGGTAGCCATCAAGGTTAACTCCGGTACAACCGATTTGTCGCCTAAAACGATGATCTGCTTTTGGGCATTATCGCGCCACCAACCATTGGGATGATCCAGATAAGCGAGCAGATTGCTGGCTGGAACATCGAGAAGAGCCGGTTTAGGCCCTCGTTTGTATCCGTCATGAACCAATCGCCAGATTCTACCGCGTTGATTCACCTTGGCCAGTCCATAATAATCAATTTTGCCTCGCAGATAACTTCCTTTCTGAGTCCAGTTGGATTCCTGAATAATGCCCCGATTCATATCAATAATGTACAGGCAACCATCGGGCCCGGAGTACGTATTGACTGGTCTGAAAAAGGCATCGGTGCTGGCTATGAATTCTTTGTGGTTATACACATTCTCCAGATACGTTTTGCCGTCGCGATTGACGACTTTCGCGCGTCGGATAATGCGGGCAACTGGTTCGTTGATGATGTAATCGCCCACTAAATCGGCGGGCAGGCGGTCACCTCTAAAAATAGATTGACCATTGGCTGAGGTAAAGTGGTTCAGTGTGCTGTCTGGACGTACTCGGGGTAATCCACCCTGTACATCAGGGTTCTGTATCCGCGACCAGACCGGGCTGAACGTTTCTTCGCTATAGGCATCGGCAAACTCGAGCTGACCATATTTGGGATTGATTTGAAAGCCCGATCCTGCATTTTCGCCACCACCCCGGCTAAAGAATAAACGCCCATAATTATCGGAGGTTAAACCCCATTGCCCGTTCGAACCACTGTGTAGCGAATCGGGTTGGAGCATTCCGTTCACGTAGCGAAACCGAATTGGGTCAACGGTTTGGTAGATGTAGTTATCGATGTTCCAGATCAGGCCACTACGTTGGTGTTCCAGATTGCCGGGGGCAACTTTGCCTACTGTATAAACGGCCTTTTTTACGTCCGAAACGCCATCACCGTTGGTGTCTTTGTAGCTGAAAATATCGTAGGTGTCGGTTTCATTGACCAATAGTTCGTGGTTGACACACAGGAGCATACGGGGCAAAATCATGTCTTTGATAAACACCGAGCTTTTGTCCATTTTGCCATCATTGTTGGTGTCTTCCAGCAACATTACCCGACTTTTTGCGTCCTTCGTCCCGGTACCATCCGCATCCTGGGTGTATGTTTCCATTTGCGCCACGTACATTTTGGCATTGCCATCCCAGGCAATAGCAACCGGCTCTGTGATCATGGGCTCACTCGCCACCAATTCCATGTGATAGCCTTCCGGAATGATAAATCTCGCCTGACTCTGTTCAGGGGTGAGCGGAGTCAGGATGAAGGGCGAAACGGTAGGTAACGTGTCTTTAGCCGGAGCCGCCTGATTGGGCGATGTTGTTGCTACTGCTGTTGTGGCGGGGCTTTTAGTCGCTACTTTAACCGAACAGGCATAAATGACTACTGCGAAAGCGAATAAGCTGTATTTAAGGTTACCGTGTTTCATCTTATTTTTAATGACCTGTTTTTAGACTGTCTATTATCCAAGTTCTATTCACAGTCTAATGGACGGGGAGTTAAGATTCTACTCTAAAATTTCTTCGGATAGTCTTTTGGGCAATCATGCAAAATTATGCTTCATCATTTATTGCCTTGTGTGACCCCGCTGGGGTCAACTATTTATAGCAAATAGGTTCTTCTATAAACATCTGACCCCAGCGGGGTCACACAAAAATTAACTCAATAAAAGGCTGTGTTTGAATGGCGTAAATCCCGTCAGATAAACGGTGGGCGAATCCATAGCGGGTAAGGCACCTCGCAATTGAATGCCTTTGTGGGCGACTCTGCCCGGCCCGAAGTGGATGGTGTCACTCCCGACTGTATACGAACCCGATTCACCTGCTAACAGGTAAGCTTTGTCTTTATTTGGATAGTTTGTAACGCCAGCCAATACACCCCCCGCTCGAAAGATTAACTCCAGTGCCACTGGAACGCCCTCTGTGCCCACCATGTCAATATCGATTTGTAGGCCATTGGGAGTTTCTTTCACGGCAACCGTTGTCTCCAGCTTTTGGATCTCACTTTGCTGGCGGTTGCTTCTTGGCATTTTATCCCAATCGCCGTCAGGGGCAATCTTGTCGGAGGAAAAAGGTTGGTAATAAGGGCCTTCCAGCGAGTTATGCATCACCCAGCTATTGCCCTTCTGCTCAATTTTACTGGACTGAAATTGCCCTTTTCCGAAAAATGAAGCGGCTACCCGAACGCCCTGCAACACAGCATTTCCTTTATGAAAAGTGAGCCAGGTTGCATTGTTCGATAAAAGGGTGGCATCCCAATTCCCTCGCCGAATACGGACGAGACCTGAGTACGGAAACGCTTTGGCGTAGTTGGTCGGTAACGGTTTACTGGCTGGAAGTTCGTTCCAGAGGGTAGGATCTTCTAAAAAATAATCGAGATAGCCTGCCAATTGCTCCTTCGGGCAAGTGGTTTCGATAAGCCGACACATGGCCGCCATTTCGCCATTTTTATCCAGCAAGGCCATGTATCGGTAGCAATAATAGTATTTGGCCATGCTCCCAATGGTCCCTTTGTCCTGTCGGTTCGATGCTTCGGTGACCACCTCGCCATTGGGGTGAACATAGTAAAGCGTCATCATCAGATTCCTGCGAACGGGCTCGAAAAGCTCGGGTTTGGGCAATCCTCTGGCGATGATGATTAACGATCGATCGACGATCGGTGAATAGCTATTGGTGCTTTTCTCATTGAATTGGCCGTCGGGGTCAATATCGATGTGTTCAGCCAGCCACTGGTTGATTCGGTTGACGTAACGACTGTCTGGAAACACGCCATTCAGCTTTGTAAGAGCCGCAGAGACTACCCAACGATGGTTTGGCGTATGAATTCCGCCCACCGAGAGCGCATCCCCCGCTTTTTTCAAAAACGTTTTTAGTAAGTCGATTGTCGTTTTCGCTCCGCTAGCATTGGATTGTACTAAAAACTTATACGCAGGAATGATATTTTCTGTGAGGAAAGCAGTATCGGGCGTCGAATGAAAGTTAGTATCAATATAATCGATTGTGCCGTCGGCATTCTGCATCTTGAGCAAAGCTCTGGCTGCCAATTCGATATCGGTCAACAATTCTTTCGCTTGATAATGAGTCGATTCCGAGCAGGAGAAAAGCATGCTTGCTCGCATGATAAAGCCGCTGGTTGAATGCGGATTAGGTATGTCCACATCGTTCATGTAGCCGCCCACATACTTGCTGGTTGAGTCGGTAACCTTATAAGGCTTATAATTGGCCAGCTGTTGGTCGTTTATCCGAATCCACTCCAGTAACCAGGCTGGTTTGGTCGCCCGTTGCTTTTTGAGCATCGTAAAACCGGACGCAGACATCAGGCAAAGCGATGTTGCGCCAATCGTTACAAAATTCCGTCTATCCATTAAGAAATAAGATTAAGGGGGTATTTCCTTGATCAACTTGCGTTGGCTCTGGACGTCAATAAGACACGTCTCAGAATTCTCTAATGGTAAGACAACGTTTTTGCATTTTACCCGACCCAGTGGCAACAATTAATTGGAATACCCAACTTAGCGCATAGACGATTTAGGTATCAAGCCATTGGTGGCACAATTGGGTCATTACCTGTTGAAACTCTGCCAGACTCATTGGTTTGGGAATACAAGAAACGGCACCTCCCGCAATTGCTGCTTCTGAAAATTCACTTTCCAGCCGACTACTCATCATTACAACAGGGGTTGATTGCCACAGAGGATTTTGTTTAAGTTGGTCCAGTATTTGGAAGCCATTTAGTTTGGGCATATCTATATCCAGCACAATTAGCCTGGGTATTATGGGATTAGATTTTTCCTGATTCGTTGGTGGCGATTCGTTAGCTATTTCAATTGACTGAATAAGCTCAAATCCATCGGCAAACAGTCGAAGCGGATACTGCGGTAAAAATCGCTTGAATACCTCCTGGACTAAAAATCGGTAATCAGCAGCATCGTCGACAACATACATCATACTATGGGTATTCGTCAGTATTTAGAATAGATATATGGGTAATGGATACTATAAAATGAATGATGAAAGGTGTGGATAATCAGGTTTTTGGTCTACTTTCCAGTATAACGAAGCGGTAAGCTGATGACAAAGCGAGTACCTACGCCGGATTCACTACTTACTTGCAACTGGGCTTCCAACAACTGAGCCAATTCACGTACAATGCGCAGGCCTATACCTTCTCCTTGTTGTTGGTTTGGGACAACAGGAGTCTGCCAGGATTCGGTTACGGATTTGCCGGACTTCGTTGATTGGCTTGGTCCGCTCACATTCAGGTGAGCAACCAGTTCGGGAGCTAAACCCGGACCAGTATCAGCAACCTCAAACCACCACCGATCGTCAGCTTCTCCCCATTGAACCCGAACACTACCCTGATGGGTATACTTGAGCGAGTTTATAATGAGGTTCTGGGCCATTCGGTAAATGAGTTTTCGGTCATTTTCAACCACTAGTTCGTCTGATCCCGACAGAACGAGTGTAAGTGTATGGGCATCGGCCATTTTTTGTAGGCTCTGGCCTAGCTCGGTAAGCAACAGACTGACATTGAAAGGGGCTACCACATGTTGCTGCTGACCCGTTTCCAGGCGAGCCAGGTCTAACAGATTGGTTAACAGGCTTGTCGCCTGATTGACGTTGCGGAGTACCATGGCCATCATCTGCGCCCGCTCGCCTTCTGTATTAGCCATTTCCAGTAACGACAAGGCTCCATTGATGATCCCGAAATTACCCCGTAGATCGTGAGAAACCGCGCGCAGGAGTTCGGTGCGTTGAGCCAGCGACGCTCGTAAGGCAGTTAGCGCGTCTACACTATGGCGCGAATTCTCCAGCTCATCCAGCCACTGTTGCTGTTGGGCCTGAATCTGTTTTAATTCGGTGATATCGAGGCCTGTTATCACTACTCCATCATCCTGGCGCATGACTGCTAATGCCAGCCAACGATCCTGATTTGGGGTAGGCATGGGTTTTTCCTCATACCGGGTTTCTTGTGAATGATATACCTGACGTAATAGATCCAGCGTAGCGTCATCCCATAACAAGTCGCCGAAGTATTCTGCTGACTGCCCCACAAGTTCATGCAACGGCTGCTCCAGAAACTGCGCTAGTTTATTGTTACCAACCGCCAATCGAAAATCAAGAATGTGCTCGGGCTGCTGCTTGTCGTGAATAGCCTTTAGTAGGGCAATGGAGGCCGGCGAAGCGTCTAAAACAGCTTGTAGGTTGTCGGCTGTTTCCCGAATCTGCTGCTGGGACTGAAGCTGCTCGGTAATGTCCAGATCGACGCCCATCACTCGTTTCTCGTCACCTTCGCCAATTACGTCGGCTTTAATGCGCAGGGTTTTGTAGTCGCCACCAACCCGAATGCGAAACGAATGCTCGAAGTGGCCTTCTCCTTCATACATGTATTGCACCAGTTTTTGCGCCCCGTTTTTGTCTGTATCCGCAACAAAGTCTAGATAAATTTCGGGGTGAATGGGCTGATCGGGCGGTAGCTCAAAGAGCCGGTACATACCCGCCGACCAGGTGAACTTACCTGTCGATGGGTGGTATTCCCAACTGCCAATTTCGGCTAACTCTTCGGTTTGACCCAATAGTGTCAGCGGCCGGATATTAGCCAGCCGTTGCTCACTTTCGCGCAGCGCTTCGTCGGCATGGACGCGATCGACTGCTGCCCAGGTGCGCTCGGCAACTTCCTGCGCTAATTCGATGTCTATAGGGGTCCATTTTCTGGGGGCACACTGGGTAATGCAGAAAAGGCCCACTGGTTGACCATTCTTGATCAACGGCACATCAACGAATGAAATAACCTCTAATTGAATACAGAGCTGCCTTAATTCTTCATCCACTATGGTTGACGTGTGTACGTCAGGAACAACCAAGGGATGTCCTGCATCAATTACGGCCTGGAAGATGGGCATCCTACTGAGTGAGTAGACTCCAGTAACGGAAGGTAAATCGGGTCGGGAAGCATCCTGACGGACAATGGCATTGTTGGTATCTATTTCGCAGTAATAGCATCGGTCGGCCCCAAAATAGGCCATTGCCATTTGAGTCACAGCCTCCTGAATGGCAGCTGGGTTTTGAAGTGGGCGTAGCGTATCACTTAACTGGAGCAGGAATGCCTGCCGTTCTTCAGCTCGTTTGCGCTCGGTGATGTTGTTATACACATAGACGACCTTGCGGCTTCCCTCATCTCCGATACGTGACGTATAAACCTCGAACCACCGGTTGAGGGAGGCAACCTCATGGATAAATCGTTGCGATTTGCCAGTTTTGGCAACACGTTCAAAGAGTTCAAACCAGAATGGCTCCAGATTTGGGATAAGTTCGCGGATTCGCTTGCCCGTAACATCGTCAGGTAAGCCAGTCAGCTTCGGAAACGCTGGATTCTGTTCCAGGTATACATAGTCAACCACCTTGTTGCTCTCGTCGAAAATCAGTTCAATGGTACCAACGCCTTCGTCAATTGATTCGAATAGGGTGCGGTATTTCTCTTCCGATTCACGTAGGGCTTCTTCGGTCATTTTTCGGTGGGTGATGTCAACGAAGGTCAATACAACCCCATTGATGCGGTCCTCGGCTGTACGGTAAGGGAGTATCCGCATGATAAACACCCGCCCGTCGGTCGTATTCACCTCCCGTTCTATAGGTTGTAATTTACTCAGAACAGCTTCTGCATCAGTCTGTAAATGGTCGTACGATAGCCGATTGGTAATGTCGGTCAGGGGGCGGCCAAAATCGGACGGAATCAAATTGAATATCTGGCGCGTAGCGGGTGTAAACAGATTGACCCGAAAACTGCGGTCCAGAAACAGGGTGGCAATGTCGGTGGAGTTGATCAGATTCTGCAAATTATTGCTGATCAGCGACATTTCTTCCACCTTCACTTTTAGCTCCTGATTCACCGTCGTCAGTTCCTCATTGATCGACTGGAGTTCCTCTTTGCTTGTTTCCAGTTCTTCGGCTGCCGAGCGCAGTTCCTCGTTCATGGCCTGCAACTCTTCGTTGGAGGCTTTCAACTCCTCGGCCTGCAACTCATGTTGCTCATTGGCCGAACGCAACTGTGCCTTAACCCGGATCAGTTCGTTTTCCAACTGGCGCGCCATCGGCTCAATGGGAGTGAGTACAGGGGTTGATTCGGCGATATCTTCGCTGGCTGACTCAAACAGCACCAGAAAAAATCCGTGAGCGGGATTGCCTTCGCCTAACACGGGCCGGATATGCAGGTTTAGGGTTTCGGTCGAGTCCTCCAGGCGAATTTTCAGGTTTCTGACTTCTACATTGATCTGTTGCTGCGTAGCTTGATAGAGTGCCGTGCGTAGTTCCAGACGCAGCTCGGGCCGGATGAGCTTTAAGAGATTCTTAGAGAGTTCTCCTCCGGCAAAGTGCAGATACCGCCCGGCGCGGGGTGTAAAATGCAGAATGTCGTAGTCGCCGTTGACAATTACCGACGGGGGGGCATATTGTTCCAGAATCTGCTGATGGAGTTCCCCGAAACTTAGCCGGGGTATAGGACGGCTCTCCAGCTCCGAAACCGGCTCTGGCAATTGCTTTCGGAGTTGGGGCAATTGGGGTATACTTTCCGGAACGGGATAGGGGCGGCTGGCTACCTGTCGACTCTGGTAAAGATGATGTTCGCGGCTGATTGTCGCATATAGATCCCCCGAACCATCAACGGTTTCCGACAAACCCAGCATCAGGTAAGCTCCTGGGTTTAGGGCGAAATGAAACGTTTCCATGACCCGCTCCTGGGCAACAGGGTTGAGGTAAATCAGCAGGTTGCGACAGGTAATCAGATCCAGCTTTGAAAAAGGCGGATCTTTCAGGACATTCTGGTTCGCAAATAGAATCATTTCCCGGATTTCCCGGCGGATGCGATAATTTTCGCCCTCTTTGGTGAAAAAGCGGCTAAGTCGTTCCGCCGACACATCGGCCGCGTCGTTGAGGGTATACAACCCTTCGCGCGCGGTGGCAATGGCTTCTTCATCGATATCGGTAGCAAAAATCTGCACCTTGGGCGCATCGATAACCCCCATCGTTTGTTCGGCACACAACATAGCCAGTGAGTAAGCCTCTTCGCCCGTAGCACAACCCGCTACCCAAATACGCATCGTTTCTTTACCCCGGCGGGTAAGCAAAGGCAATACCTGTTGTTCCAGGTAATGAAAGGCTCGTTCGTCACGAAAAAAGTTGGTTACCGAAATCAACATATCTTTCAGCAGCGCCTGGGTTTCATCGGGGTGATCCCGTAAAAAAACGGCATAGGCAGGCAGGCTGGTCAGATTCTGAATGCTGATCCGACGTTCCAGCCGACGTAATAACGTCGATCGTTTGTAGTTGGAGAAGTCATGACCGGTACGCATGCGTAGTTGCGTAAACACCTCACGCAGGGCTTGCTGTTGATCTTCAGGGCGTTGAGGAGCTTCTTCGGCAATAGAAACCGTACCTAGACCCTCCCGATAGGTCAATAGCCGAGCTGGAATCTGGGCCACCGGCAGAATATCATCGACCAGATCGGTAGCAATGGCATGGCGGGGCATTTCATTGAAAGCGGCCTCGCGCGGGTTTTGCACAAATACAGCTCCACCCCTTTCTTTCACCCGTTTGAGGCCCATCGAACCATTGGCCCCCGTGCCCGACAGTATGATAGCAATGCCTAGCGAACCATGCGATTCAGCCAGGGTTCTTAGGAACATATCGATTGGTGCCCGGCGCTCTTCGATCCGGGCATTCGACCGGACGGCAATGGTCCCGTCATCCATTAGTAGCTGTTTATCGGGTGGTACAACATAGACCCGATTTGCTTCGACCCGCACCGTTCTCGTTACTTGCTTAACGGGAATGGAAGCAACGCTCTGTAGGATATGAGCGAGTTGACTGTCATAATCTGGTGAAAGGTGTAGAATTACGACATAGGCCATGCCCGAATCGGCAGGTACCTGCTCAAAAAATTGGGTTAAGGCTTCAATACCACCGGCCGATGCCCCAATGCCAACAATAAAGGTTGGATCTGATGCAGGCTGACTGACTGTTTTTTGGGGTAGTTTTTGTTTACTCATGGGAGAGGGAGGTTATGGGCAAAAGGCAGGAGTTCCTTAAAACTACGGGGAGCGTTTATCAGTAGACAGCCCCTGGGCCTGTACCCAGAGCAGGTCTTGACTTAGTACCTGATGATCGGCGACTACCTGACGGATCAGATCGGCCCGTTTCTGGGCTTCCTGGGCTTTTTGAAAATATAAAGCTGCCAGTTTGGACTGATTGGCTTCGGCAGAATGATCGCCCAGATGGTTGAGCAGAATAATGGCTTCGTCCATACTGCGCAAGGTACTATAGAGGTTGTCTTCAACGGTTTCGGTCACGGCTGCCAGTAGCGTATCGATCGAATAGGCATGGCCGGTATGACAGCGGAAACGGGCCAACGAGCCTTCATTCAGCATTGTTAGCACGCCATGACATTCTGGGCAGGTGTAGGGACTGAGTGTCCCAAAAGAAAAAATATCCATCGCACTGTTGTTTTCCTGAGCAGCAATCTGAACTTCCAACTCTGTTTTTTGACGGCCGGATGGCCGCGCCCCCGTCGATGCGGTTTCCTGAGCGTCGACCTCACGGGGTGGTGGGGCAGGTTTCTTCACCAGTTTAATCAGTTCGCGGCCCAATTGGTCGGCGGGCAGTACATAATCAATGGCTACCTGACGCATGGCGCTTTCGGGCATGGAAGAGACTTCGGCCTCGGCCGGGTCCTGCACCAGCGCCAGACCACCCCATTGTTTGATTGTCCACAAGCCAGCCGTACCGTCGTCCAGTCCCCCTGACAGAATTACGCCCAACACCCGGTTGCCATAGCTAAGCGCAGCCGACCGAAACAAGGGGTCGATAGCCGGGCGAAAGCGGTTTTCTTTGGGCCCGCGCGTCAGGCGAATTACGCCAGCTTCCAGCAGCAGATGCTGGTCTGGTGGGGCTACATAGATGTGACTGGATTGAATTGGTTCACCGTCCAGTGCCTGGCTGATGGGCATCGTGGTGACGGGTCTGAGAATCTGAGGTAAGACACCCCGAATAGAAGGGGCCATGTGCCATACAATAAACAGGGACGCGTCCAGCTCGGCGGGTAAGGGCGCCAGTAGTTTTTTGAGCGCATCAACCCCCCCGGCCGATGCCCCAATAACTACGATATTCCGCTTTTCCATACCCTGCGCTTTACTCCACAACAACTTTACTGCATTCGTTATGTTTAAGCAAGCAGGGCTTCAAGATATTTTAGCTATCGTTTGATTGAGGGGATTTAGCCTGTGTTAAAGGTGGGCCAGGATTTCTTTCCGAAACAAATAAGCCTGAATGAGTTGAGATTCGTAACACTTCAGAACTGATTGATAGGGATTCCGACTTATTTTGAGGGAATCTTCGGCCCGTTGATAAAGCCGATTCATATCCGTAACCATAAGTTCTAGTTGAATGATTCGTTGTTCATAAAAGGCTAATTGTTCCCGGCACCAACGAATATCCTTTGGTTCTGAGGCTATGACTGGTTGGAGGGGGGCTGCTAAAATAGCACTCCATTCTTGCTCCAACTGCTCGAAAGCAGGCGAGACTGAAACACCATCAAAGGCATCTACCGGTAAACTTCGGGTTTTCCCTTTTTCAATAATAACCACCTCTTTTAAGGTGTGGCCCTCAACTATGATATGATTAAGGAATTCAAAAACAACTTCCAACTCATACAGAAAGCATGAAAACCGACGCTCCTGTTGATGCTCATCGAGTGCTGTTAAACAGAGCAACATAGATCAAGTAAGTTTTGCTAATAATACAATTTATATAAGTTAATGGCCATTACCTCACTATTTTAGGTGAGTTCCGAAAACGTTATAAGTTGAGCATAAACCATGCCTGATACGTGCGATTTCTCCAACGTTCTCGATTCTCTGGCAAAACCGATCAATGGCTATGCGCTTAACAACACAAATACAAATTTATTTAAGTAAACTATTCGATTAGGATTGGTTTTTTTCTGTACCTAAGTGAAACATGCTTTACGGTTATGAATAGTTATTTGTAAGTGATTAATTTTCAGTAAGTAAAGTGTAAATTAGATGAGTAGAAAATGGTATTTATAACTACTGAAATATTCATATGACGTATCCTGATTTCTCGAATCAGCGTAGCCATCCATCCACAGAATCTTTCAATCGCCTGTTGGCTGAGTATCGCTCTCGTGTTTACGAACATTATTTTTCGGAAACAAATAGCCTGAAAAAAGTTGCCGGAGAGTTGGTGAAGCCCATTATTCTGGTTATTGAAGATAATAGGGATCAATGGTTTTTAACCCGCTGGGCCTTGTTGCAACGATTTCCTAAAGCGCAAGTTCAGTGGCTTATTAAGGATCATGAAGTAATCCCTTACCTGGATACCTGCCGACGACGGGAAGAAGGCTTACCGCACATGATTCTGGTGGATCTGTACTTGCCTGGTGTACAGCAGGGGTTAAATGTGTTGAAAGCCCTGAAATCGCATCCGATGTATAACCCATTACCCGCTGTTACACTAAGTTGGTCGAACAGTGTGGAGGATATTGCCCAGGCGTTTGACTATCTGGCGGATGGTTATCTGGTCAAACCAACAAAATATCAGGATTGGAAAGATGGACTCGATTTCTTAGACAGGTATTGGAGTTGACCTTTTAAGCAACATTATCTGTGGTGAGATAGTAGACAACCCCCCTTGACAATCATGAAGAGCTACCATAACCCCATCAGCACCAATTTTAAAAACGCGAAAGTGCTTATCGTTGACGATAGTGACGATCAATGGCTTATTGTTTAACAAGCTTTGGTGAGTTGCGCGCCTATTGGTGGGAAACCGTTACACTGCCATCAATTCAATACCGATTTTAATCTTAGTGACAGGTTCACTGAAATCGGTTCGGTTAGGATTACCAGACTTTTGTTTTTATCGAATGCTTTCGTTTGAGAGGGATAGCGAAGAAGATTGTTCTTACCCTTACTTTTGGCCGATTCAGAAAAGAAAGAATAAGCTTATGTTGCCGAATCTTTTACATCATCACGGATGTGGGTATTGAAGAAAAACACAAGCAAGTCTTTCACGATAACGAAATCGAATTGATCATCGCGAATTGAAGTCGCAGGTTTCCACCCCGCGCTACTTTACAATCCCAACTTCTTCAGAAACTCTTCCTTATAATTACTGCCAATCGGTATTTCGGTGTTGCCGATGAAAATTCGGTTGCCTTCGATGTGGGTAATTTTCGATTTGTTAATAATAAATGAGCGGTGTACACGCAGAAACAGTTTTGGGGGCAGTAGATTGACAAAGCTCGAAAACGTCATCGTCGGCAGGAGGGTGTTATGGGTCGTTGTAATTTTTGTGTAGTTCCCATTGGCTTCTGCGAATAACAAATCCTCGTGGAGTATTTTGTAGATTTTACCGTCAGTTTTTACAAATGTGTAAGCTTCGGATTTTTCTGGAGTAGTTGCCTGAGTTGGTGATAAACTGGGTTGTAATCGCTCCAATGCTTTATCAACGGCAACGATAAATCGCTCCAGTGAAAAGGGTTTTAATAAGTAATCGCAGGCCGATAAATCAAACGCGTCTAATGCATATTCTTTATAGGCCGTTGTGAAAATTATCTGCGGCTGATTTTTGAGCGTTTTCAAAAAAGAAATACCATTCAGAACGGGCATATTGATGTCTAAAAACAAAATATCGACTGATTGCTTTTGTAATTCAGCTTTGGCAGCTATGGCATTATCGCAGGAGGCAACCACGGTCAGAATGGGCAAATGATTGCAGTAGGTTTGTATGATCTCCCGCGCAATTGGCTCATCATCAACAATTAAACAATTGATAGTCTTCATTTAGTAAAGTTGCATGGCAATGATTTATTTCGCTCGAAGTTGTAACAAAACTGTATAAAATCCATCGTTGTCCTGAATCGTCAGGTCATGCCTATTGGGATATAATAGATCAAGTCGCTTCCTGACGTTAACAAGGCCAAGTCCACTACTTTTTTCCAGCGCATCCTGTTTGTTGTCGGTAGGGCCGAAGGAGTTTTTTACGGAAAATAGAATTGAATTAGCCCATACTTTTACCTGAATATCAACAACAATTTTCTGATCCAGCGTATTCTTCGAATGCTTAAACGCATTTTCAATAAAAACAATCAGGAGCATTGGGGCAATCTTGATCGCCGGGTCGATTCCATTTTCTATTGACGTTGTTAAGTCAAGTCGATTGCCAATGCGTATTTTCTCGAACTCAATGTAATTGTTAATGTACGCCAACTCGTCGGTCAAGGGTACAAACAATTCTTTCGCATCGTATACAGAATACCGTAACAAGTCGGCGAGTTTCAGTAAAAGTGTTGGTGTTTTGTCGGGTTGCGAAATTGAAAGGCCGTACAGGTTATTCAGTGTATTGAACAGAAAATGAGGGCTTAGCTGCGATTGTAGCAAATGGAGTTCACTCTGACTTTGTTGCGCCTGGGCTTTAGCTTCCTGCAACTGACCGTTTATCCGGGTTCGGATTAGCTTAATGAAAAGGCCGCTCAATACACAAAAGAGAAAGAATGGCAATATCAGAAAGATGACAAACATTAATTGGTCCGAATGATTACGTAAACTGTTGGCAAACTGCGCAATCACAAACGAGAAGCCAGTTAGTAGCAGGGGTAAAAATCCTAGTAGCCAACTGGGAACCTTTTTGTTGGCGGGTATCCACAAGTGCGCCAGGTATCGACCAAAATAAAGTCCAACCAGACAAAGAAATGTGCCAACCAGAGCGGCTTCTTCATCGTCTTTCTCCACCACCGTTTCGGTATACAAGTTGATGATCAGATAGATTGGCATTGCAGAAAACACGCAGATGAGTGCATGCTTCTGTAATTCGGTTAGCTCGTTTATACCCGTGTTTTGTTCTTTTTTCACGATCACTTGATGAATTGGAAGCTACAAAGCTGAGCACGCAAATCGACACTGCTAAACGTACAGGACAGACACGTAAAAATAGCTGACGAAATCCCGGTAAACGCGTACGAATCGTTTCGACACCCCAAAAACGGATTCTGTCAGGCTGATCCTGTTGTCCGACATAATTAGTTTCTGAGCCGCCCCAGGTCGCCAATATTTGCTCATCATCTTATTGAGCCGGGCTCTTAAACATACACCATGCGACCTGTTTTGCTAATTATCTTCTTTTTTGTGGTAGCCATTTCCTTATCTGCCCAGGGGCAGACCAAACTCATCAATGGTCTCGTGAAGGATCTCCAGAATGAACCCATACCGGGTGCCACCATTCGACTGATCGATGTGGCTGATTCAACGCAGATACTCGGTGAATTGACCAACGTGAGCGGAAAATTTTCCTTTAAAAACCTCTCGAATGGCAGCTATCGTCTACAAGTGACAAGCGTCGGAAATAACGACTATCGAACTGGAGTAATAGCCATTGATGACCAACACCCGATTATCGACTTGCCCGTGTTTATTGTAAGTCCTTCAAAAACAACGCTGAAAGAAGTGACCGTAGTGGCTAAGCGACCAGTGATTGAGCAAGAGCTTGACAAAACCATCGTGAATGTAGATGCTATGATTGGCAGTGCGGGCAGCAATACGTTGGAAGTACTGGAAAAAACACCCGGCGTTACAGTGGGCACCGACGGCGAAATCAGCCTGAACGGAAAAACGGGCGTGCTTGTCATGATTGATGGTCGGCCAACGTATATGTCGGGGCAGGATTTGGCGGCTTATTTGAAATCCTTGCCAGGCGGCTCTCTGGATAAACTCGAACTGATGACTAACCCACCCGCCAAATACGATGCGGCTGGCAGTTCGATCATCAATATCCGATTAAAACGTACTAGAGTACAGGGTTTTACCGGCAGTGTCTCGGCGAGTTATAGTCAGGGTGTTACGAGTCGAAGTAATGATGTGGTCAACCTGAATTACAATCACAGGAAGGTGAATCTGTTCGGAAGTGTCGGTTATAACAAAGATGGCAACTACTCAACGGATGTGTATGACCGGGTATTTTATGATGCTACTGGTGCACTAAACTCGTCGGTGCAATTGCAGAATCAATATAAATACAGCAGCCACGGTGGTATGGCCAGATTGGGTATGGACTATGCAGCTTCTGCGAATACGACCTATGGATTCCTGGTGGCCATTCAGAATCGATCCAGGCAGGATAGGCTCGATTATATCAGCAAAACCTATGATGCCCGTTCGAAACTAAGCTCGCTGGGGACGGGCTCTACTGACGGTGATTACCCGTGGCTGAATACCAGCGCCAATGCCAATGTTCTGCATAAATTCAAGGATACGGGCCGGGAACTGAGTGCTGATCTGAATTATATCACTTATAATTCGACGGGTGATCAGGTACTGAAAACCGCTGTTAATCAGCCCGATGGGACGCTCATTGACAACAATCAGTTTGTGTATAGTTTGCCGTCGGATATTACGATTTACTCGGCCAAAGCCGATTATGTGCACCCGCTACCCGACAAGGCAAAACTGGAAGCGGGGATTAAATCGAGCGTGGTCGACAATGACAACAACTCGCAGTATTACGCCGTAACAGGAGCTATCCAGACGCCCGATTATACCAAGTCTAATCACTTTACCTACCACGAAATTATTCATGCGGGGTACATCAACTTTCGAAAAGAGTGGAAGCGATTCGCAGCACAAAGTGGCTTCCGGCTCGAAAATACGCAGATAACCGGGCGTCAATTAGGGAATCCTGAGGTTGCCGAAACATCGTTTAACAGGACGTATACAAGTTTATTTCCAACCGCTTTTCTTAGTTATAAAGTAGATAGTACCGGAAATAATACGTTAACTGCCAGCGTTACCCGGCGCATAAATCGGCCTAATTACCAGTCGCTTAACCCATTTTTGTTTTATCGGGATCAGTATTCGTTCACAACGGGTAATCCCTATCTTAAGCCGCAGTACAATTATCAGTACGAACTCAAGTATCAGCACAAGCAGTACATTGGTATTGCGATACAATACGGTCGATTTACGGATGTGATTTTTCAGTTAACGCAGGCCGTAGGCGATGTTTTTTACATCCGTCCCGGCAATGTGGCCAGTGGCTATATTCTGGCGCTTGCCACCAATGTATCGCTATCGCCTGCAAAATGGTGGACTATAAATGGTAATGTACTGGTGGCACGGATGGCTCTGAATGGGACTGCTTACTCTGAAAGTCTTACGCCGGGTTTGTTCAGCACACGAATGAATTTGCTTAATCAGTTCAAATTCGATAAAGGGTGGGCCGGGGAGTTAAGCAGTTTTTATACCAGTAAAGACATTGCGGGGCAGACCATAACCAATCCGCGATTTCGGCTTGCTGCCGCTGTACAAAAGAAAATAGTACAGAACAAAGGCAGTCTTCGGCTGACACTAGAGGATATTTTCCATTCCTGGACACCAACTGATCAAACGGTTAGCCTACAACAAGCCGCGGCCTATCATACCAATGAAACCGATACTCGCAGAATTGGTCTGGCCTTTACCTACCAGTTTGGCAAAGAGACCTTTGCGCGTAAACGTAGACATACCGACAATGCCGCCGATGCCGAGAAGGGGAGAGTGGATTGAGGTATCAGAGGGCCCGAATGTCCTGCCAAAATCGTCGAATAAACAACCGTTCTTCTTGCGAGATACCGTTGTGTGCTCCGGCAACCCGCAAGAGAATACGAACGAACCGTTTCTTGATGTGTTCTGTAAGTTCAAGTCGCTTCGCCATTAACCGACGCATGCCAAATGCATAAGCATCGTGTGCAGGTTCGCCCGTGTTTTCCCGCAGAAAGAAAGCTGAAAGAGCTAAATCGCCATAAGGGCCCTGCGCCAGAAGTGCTTTAACAGCCCACTGTTCCTGTTTATGAAGGCGACCATCTAGTTTGGATAAGGCATATACAATACTGCCCAGACTCATCGATAAATCGGGAGAATACATAGCTGTTGAGTAATTAAAGGATTAGGTTTAAGTAATGGAAGCAGGGCTGGCCAATACATTGGCAGCCCTGCCGGGTAATCGCACGCTATTGAAGAACTAAGTGGCAGGCGCTTTTAGGCGTACACGGGTTCTAGCCGATATACGTCATCGATCTTGTTGGGCGAATCATGGGAAAGGCCCAAGTCCTTGAGCAGACCCGTTTTGAGATCGTAAACCAAGCCGTGAATCTGAAGCGGTTTTCCATTGGTCCAGGCGTTCTGAACAATCGTGGTAGTCGAAAGGCCATAAACCTGTTCCTGAATATTGAGTTCGACCAGCCGATTGAGTCGGCGGGCTGTATTATCAATGGCATTCAATTCGTCCTGGTGCAGCCGATATACATCTTTGATATAACGCAACCAGTTGTCGATCAGGCCAACCTGTTTGCTGCCCATAGCGGCTGCTACTCCGCCACACCCATAGTGACCGCACACGATTACGTGTTGAACTTCGAGCACGTTAACAGCATAGTCGAGTACGCTCAACATGCTCATGTCGTTGTGAATGACCATGTTGGCAATGTTTCGGTGGACAAAGAAATCGCCGGGCTGTACCTGAGTAATCTCTTCGGCAGGTACGCGGCTATCCGAGCAGCCTATCCACAGAAACTTAGGTCGTTGGCCGTCGGCCAGTTTATCGAAAAAATCGGGTGTTTGCTGAGTTTTTGCGTCAACCCATTTTTGATTGTTCGCAAATAATTGTTGAAAAGAGCGGATCATCTTGACGTGAGTTAGATTGAAAAGAAAAGCTTCATAACGAATGTTTAATCGCAATGGACAGCTTCTTAATTACCTTCGGTAGTGGCTTTAGACTGTGGTTTGTTCGCTACTTCCGAAGCAGACTTATCGACTGGATTGGACAAACTAACCCGCTGAATTTTATAATTGTGTTTGTAGTTATGTTTGGCCACGTCCATGTCTGGCGTATGAGTAGTTACCACACCACCAGTCGGGATAGCGTTCGGTACAGGCTGCTTATAGCTAGTCATTGGCCCGCGGGAAAGACCAGGCGCGTTAACCTCAATTCCTTGTTTCGATTCCCACTTCCGAGCGGCAGCCGCTTTGTTAGGATGCTTATAATTATTGGCCGAATAGGTAACGTCGTTCCGTAATTTGGAATCATCCTGGGCCGAAGCCGTTAGGATCGAAAGACCACTTAAGGCGAGTATAAACAGGTAAGTTTTCATGACTTCTTTTGTTGTTTAAGTAGTTGTCAATCCTGAAAAGAACTTGAAAATGGGTTCCCGCTGATTGACAGTACAAAGGTCATACCCCAGCGTTAGGCTCGTGTTAGAGCCGCATTAGAACGGGATTAGAAATGCAGGGAAGCCCAAATTCCCCTCACCCCAACCCCTCTCCCAAAACGGGAGAGGGGCTAAAAAAAAGCCAATTCTACATCCCTCTCCTGTTTTGGGAGAGGGGCCGGGGGTGAGGGAGAAATTAATGAGGCAGCGTGACTATAAACGTAGTCCCTGCATCGACTGAGGATTCGACCTGAATAGTGCCCTGGTGTAGTTGAATAATTCGTTCGGCGAGGGGTAGTCCGATGCCGTAACCCGGTCGCCCACTGGCATTTCGGCCTCGTTGGAAAGGAACAAAGATGACGGCTAACTGATCACTTGGAATCGTTGAGCCAGTGTTATGAACGCGTAGCTGGATCGACGTATTTTTTGTCGATAAGGTTACAGATACGGTATGGTCGGGCGAAAACTTACCCCCGTTATCGATCAGGTTAAAAAAAGCGGTTTGTAGCAGGGTCTCACTGCCAAGCACTTGCCAGAGGCTGTTGGGTGCATCCGGTGGCATTAAGTGTATATGAATCGTGTAGTTGGGTTGAAGTCGTTGGAAATCAAGTTGAATCTTGTCCAGCAGAACATCCAGTTGAACAAGGCCCATTGGCACCGATGATTCGTCCATGTTCGCTTTGGCTAGTGCGAGCAATCCATTGACCATTCGATTTAAACCTCGCACGTCGTCCAACACCGAATGTAAGGTTTCCCGCAGTTCATCCGGTTCATCATTGGCCAGCAATGAAACTTCTAGTTGGCCCGTAATGGCTGTTAGTGGGGTGCGTAATTCGTGAGAGGCATGCGATACAAACGATCGTTGTAGACTAAAGGCTTCTTCGAGCCGAGTAAGCATCCGGTTGAATCGCCGGGCGAGTTGAGCGAGTTCGTCACCGCTGGCACCTTCGGGTAGGCGTAGGGATAAATTTGATGCCGTAATTTCGTCTATTCGTCTGTTAATCTGAGAGATAGGTTGTAGGGTACGGCCAGCATAAAATCGTCCGACGATCACCATCAGAGCTGTCATCAGAAACCAGCCAATGGCCAGAATATAGGCCAGATTCTTAATGGTACGCCCCCCAAAGATGTCGACAGCCGAGGCAAAAATGACCGACGGTGTTTGATTCTCGGTAAAGAAAATGCCCACCACATCGCGGTCTTTATCTCGCCAGTGGAGCGTTCGTACTTGCCGAATTCGTTTCAGTATTCCGGGCGTAACAGTCAGGTAATCGGTGCCGCTTTCGTAGATTAATTGATTTTGATGATTGTAAATAATGATCTCCTCCTGAGGCAAAACCGTCAGTTGATTCTTGTCGATCAGTTTGAATAACGTAGGGCCAACCGGCTCCCGACCCACTAATAAATGCCCCGCCGTTAACGCTTCGGACCGTAAGCGAGTCTGAAATTCATTCGATACGTATTGCCGTGCCACCAGGAAGAGTAGTAGGCAGAAAAAGGCCAGCAAGACCGAGACAATGGCGGTGAACAGAAGAGTCAATCGGTTGCGGAGGCTCATTTTTCTTTCAGCACGTACCCCATGCCAATCAGGGTGTGAATCAGTTTAACGGGCGAATCTTTGTCGATTTTGGCACGCAGATAACTCACATAAACGTCAATCACATTTGTGCCCGTATCGAAACCGATATCCCAAACCTGCTCGGCTATATCTACCCGCGACACCACTCGTCCGGCATTGCGCATCAGGTATTCCAGCAGTGCAAATTCGCGGGCGGTCAGCTCAATCGTTTGCCCTCTTCGGCGGGCCACCCGTTCGTGTAAATCAAGCTCCAGATCAGATACGCGCAGAATTCGACCAACTTCTTCGGTTGGAGTGGACCGGCGAAGGAGGGCTTTGAGTCGCGCTAGTAGTTCCAGAAAATCAAATGGTTTGGCCAGGTAGTCATCGGCACCCGCATCGAAGCCCAGCAGCTTATCGGCCGTAGTGTCCAGCGCCGTTAGCATAAGTATGGGCAACTGCGCTTTCTTACTGCGGATATATTCGGCCAGTTCGAGGCCACTGATATCGGGCAGATTAACATCCAGAATGACCAGATCGAAGGCCGTTGAATCGAAGAGTTTTTTGCCTTCTTCGCCCGTTAAGGCCACCTCTACCGTGTAAGCCTGCGTTTGAAGCCCTTTTTTTATGAACGTTGCTACCTTGGGTTCATCTTCAACCAGTAGCAAATGCGCGTTTTGGCCAGTCGTCATACGTTGAATTTACCCTATTACCTTACTTGGTAAATAAGGCGCAAGGTAGAGGACAAGTTTGTTTTTTGACAGGATTAACCGGATAAAACAGGATTTTTCAGGTAATTAGTATTCAGGGCTTACATTAATGACTACCATGGATGGTGCAAGATTTTTTTATACCTTAACTTTGTTTTTCAAAGTACTTTTATAAATTTGCTGTTGTATTTAAAACAGGACTAGCTATGATCACTCAGAACACAAGACTTACCGGTATTCTGCTAACAGCCACCACGTTACTACTGATTCCGTTTATTGCGATGCAGTTCACAAACGAAGTAAACTGGTCACTATTCGATTTTATCGTTGCTGGGGTTCTATTGTTCGGGACGGGACTAGTGTGTGAGTTTGTTCTGCGAACAGTGACTAAAAAGGAGCACCGAATCGCACTTTGTGCTGTTATTCTGGTAGCGCTGGCCCTTATCTGGATAGAGCTTGCGGTTGGTATTTTTGGGTCTCCAATTGCAGGAAGCTAGTGCTTTGGCAAACTAGATTCTAGGGGATTCTATGGATTCTCGGGGCCGCCCGCGCGGTTGGTCCTATTGTGCTGATAATCAAAGACGATAGAATCCAAAGAGTCTATAGAAGCTAAATTGGACGAGTACTAGTTTTAAATAACTATTCAGTTTGAACAACTTCGGTATTAACCACAGAGGCCTGCCTCTGTGGTTAACCTAACTTTTTTAAGCGCTACACTCTCAGCGAACCTCGGAATCCCCTAGCGGCATAGTAAGATTCGGCGCCGTTGTGATAGGTAAAAACAGTGTCGTAACGACGATCGCAAAAGAGGGCACCGCCGAGTTTTCGGATAGGAGCAGGTGTTACGATCCAACTTGATGTTTTTAAATCGAACTTCCCAAGCTGCTGCAACTCCCGATATTGTTCTTCCGTTAGCACCTCAATTCCCATCTCGGCAGCCATATCCATAACGGTATTTTCGGGTTTGTTCTCTTTCCGGGATTCCCAGGCGGCCCGGTCGTAACAAATGCTTCGTCGACCTTTGGGGCTTTCGGCCGAGCAATCGTAAAAAATATATTCGCCCGTTGTTTCATCGTATCCTACAACATCGGGTTCTCCACCCGTTACCTCCATCTCGTCGAGAGACCATAATTTTTCAGGGCTTACTTCCAGCTTTGCCTGTACAGAAGTCCAGTCAAGTCCTTGATGACGGTCCTTGTTTTTTTCAAAACGGATTTTCAATACGCTGAGAAGGTCTTGGCACTGTTCTGGAGATAATTCTTTTTGGTTAATCATGTTGCTATTGTTTACTGTGATGCGTAATCATATCGGCGCCACCCTGCCCTTCTTTTGCTTGCATCAGTTGCACTACGCCAGTCGACAGCATGTCTAGAGAAAGCCAGAGGGTAGCAATCCAATAAATGATTTTATCACGCTTTGTCATGATTTGTTAAGTTGCTTACTACGTGTTGAAGTCGATTGTGAGCCATATTTATACCCTGAGCAAAAGGCAGTTGTAATACCTGGTTTCTGATCGAGACGGATTTATAGATAACATGCATGGTGAGTTTGCTGGTATTGGGAGTTAGTTCTTCAAACTCCAGAAACTCAAGCTGGACACCAAGTGGGGCATTCTCCATCTCGAACGTCCGAATGATGGTCTGGTTCGGAACAAACTCATGGATTACCCCATTGAAACCGTGCTTATTGCCTCTGGGATCGGTGGTTTCGAACTGCCAGCTACCATGCTTTTTGTTTTCGAGTTTCAGTACTTTGGTTCCCATCCATTGCTCAACAATATCGGGCTCAACGTAGGCTTTAAACAGCAATTCCAGCGGCAAATCGAATTCCCGGGTTATCAGTAATTCCTGCTTCCCATCTTCGGCATGGACTTTGGTTTTACGTTCCATGAGCCTCTATTTGTTGGATTGATAAGTTTTCATGATGGCTTCCAGCTTGTTGAACCGGTCATCCCACATCTGGCGAAATGGTTCAATAAAATCGGCGACTTCTTTCATTTTCTGCGCATTGATGTGATAGTAAATCTCTCTACCAGACTGTTCCTGTTTCAATAATTCGCACTCCGTGAGGATGTGTAAATGCTTGGAAACAGTGGGTCGGGCAGTGTCGAAGTTGGCCGCTATAGCACCCGCCGTCATGGCTTGCGAAGCGACCAGCAGCAGGATAGCGCGCCGGGTCGGGTCGGCTATGGCCTGGAAAACGTCTCGTCGTAAATTCATCGTGTAGTTATTTGACTACAAATGTAAGTGTAGTTATGTGGCTACGCAAATTTTTCTGAGTAATTAGTGAGACTTTATACCTGCTAGCTGTTTAAATAATATTATAGGATTGAAACTTGCTTCAGCTTTTTGTAAGTTGTGAGCATGGTGGATTTTTGGGTAAGATATCTTAACTGTTGAGTAGTATGCAAATAAGTAAACAGCCGGCCAAACTGAATGAAGCACAAATGGTGTTGCTGGATCTTTTTCAGCATCGCACGATGAGTGCCGATGAGTTGTCATCACTAAAAAGGACATTAGTTCGGCATCTGAATGCTGAACTAGATGTGGAGATGGATAAAGTGATGCAGGAAAAAAGAATAACGGCGAAAGATGTAGCGGCAGATGCTCATTTCGACAACCGGACAGAGCATCTGAAACAGATTCGTAGCAATTTATGATTCAGGCGGTCATTGATACCAATGTGTTGCTATCCTCTATTGCAAAACTTGGTGAAATCCGCTGGTTGTATAACAGCTTCGCTAATGAAGAGTTTTGTTGGGTATTCAGTAACGAAATACTGACTGAATACACGGAGATGCTTTGCTGGAAGTATACTGAACGAACGGCTGAAATTGTTACGTCGGTCCTACTTATTGCCGAAAATACGCGACGTTTTGAACCAACCTACAAGTATCAGCTAATCGAAATTGATCCCGATGACAACAAGTTTGTTGACTGTGCTATAGGAGCAAACGTTGACTGTCTCGTAACGGCCGATAAGCATATTCTTGAGCTTATTCTTGAGCTTAGAAAAATTCAGGGCTTATTTCCTCCTGTTCCAATACTTAACCCCATTGAATTTCGCAGGTTGTTAGACTCTATGCGCTATAAAGGTCATTGAGCATGTTTAGTTAAAAACTACTTCCGCTTGCCAGTTTCAATGCCAATAAACTCAAAATAACTTCCCTTGAGTTGGTACAGAATATTTCGTTTCGACACCTTCCCCTGCTCATCGACAACGGGTATGTAGACGATTTTTCGTTTATCGTCGTACGTGATTAATTCCAAAGGTCTTTCGGGTCGATCAACGACACTGAAAAAATCGAACTCAACATCAATTCTGTTCAATGTACTTGTTTTGGTTTTGAATAGCTCAACTGCATCGTTGAGTTTTCCGTTATCGATCGTAAAAACAGAAACCGACTGGGAAGCATCTTTTGTTGAATAGATTCCGTTTGAAATAGCCAGATAGTAGTTCTTGTTTTTAACCGTTACTGTATAAATTCTTGAACAGAAGTTTCCGGATTCTCCTTCTTCTTCATGGTATTTTAGAACCCTGGTGAACACCCTTGAGTTATCACTCCATTGGTAAATTTGATTGAAAAAATGCATTGTGCCGCCCGTCTCTGTGTCCCAGCTATATACCCTGAACTTGCCATCAGCGGAGGTTTTCGTAAAGCAGAAAATCTTATCCGTTAGTTTTTTGAATGGGTAAGTCAGCGTAGCGGGATTCGCTTTTAGAACCCTGGCCAACTCGCTCGCGAACCTAGTGGTGTTCTTATCGATTTGGTCAGGATTTTCCTTCAATTTAGCATAGAGCGCTACAAGTTCATTTTCTTTTGCCGCCAAGGTTTTGGTCTGAGCGAAAGACCCGCCAGACGTAAAAATAGCTAGCGTAATGAAACCGTAAAGGCTGAGAAGTTTAGGCATGTAGGTTTAGTTTGGCTGTTGCACGGCAAAAGTGGTAGAAGCTTCTTTAATTTTCTACAATTTGTGTTTGTTCGTGAGGTCTTAGTTTTGTCATTCCTCGCGCTTCTTCGGGTGGTTAGCCGTAGTAAGTGTTCATGTTACCTTTGCCCGAAAGCCCTTTCAGCTTGATAAAACCGAAGGTTTCTTGTCCAAAATCGAGTAGGAGGGGCCTGCTTTTTTGTCAACGTTGACGGCTTCGACATACTTTCCTTCCACAAATAGCTCAACGTCTTCTGCCTGCGCCAGATCGAAATCCTTATGAAAGTCGATTAGGTTATAGTGGCTGTCTAATTTCCAGAAAGGAGACAGGAATGTGGTTCGTTCGGTGCGTCGATTCTGCATGATATTGTCTAATCATATCTCAAAGCCACCCAGATACCAGCTACCAGTGGCCTGCTTCTGGGCCAGACGGGGCGATATAAACGATAGCAGTAGATAGACGAACGAAAGGGTTTTTTTATGTGAATGGAGAGAATGAGCAGTATAAACGCAAGAATAATGGCCATTTAGAAGATATTCGAGAGTATTCGGGTTAATTTAAATTATAGCTAGAATTAGTACTAAAAAGGCGATCTGCCAGAATTAGAAAGACTAAACCATGAGCGTAAAAAGCAGTACCCCTATCGATCATTGGATTGAGCGGTTTGCCGATTGGTTGGCCCAGCAGGAATTCATGAAAGCTAAGCAATAAATCAGGTAAACCATGAAGCCTACCCGAACCCTTAGTGGCCTAATTTTCCTGATTTACTTCGTGCTAATTCCGTTTTCGTGGGCGCAGCAACGCTCGCGGCCACGCATCGTTATTACCGCCGACCCAGAACTGGACGACAATAACTCCCTGATCCGGTTTCTGCTCTATACTAGCGATCTGGACGTTGAAGGACTCATTTATGCCAGTAGTCAATTTCACTGGAAAGGCGATGGAAAGGGCACAAAGTGGTCTGTTCCCGGAAGAGAGTACAGTCGATTCGGTCTGAATCTATGCCCCTGTGAATCATGGCGTTGGGGTAAAGACGAGCACTTCATTCACGATGCTGTTGGCGCGTATGCGAAAGTGTACCCGAATCTGAAAGTGCATAATGCCAATTATCCGACGCCAGCTGAGCTTCAGGCAAAAATTCGCTACGGCAACATTGAATTCGACGGAGATATTTCTAAGAATTCGGCGGGTTCGGACCTAATTAAATCGCTGATGCTGGACGATAAACCCGGCCCCCTCTTTATTACCGCCTGGGGCGGAGCGAGCACAATTGCCCGAGCGCTCAAAGCCATTCAGGAGCAGTATGAATACACGACCGAGTGGGATACTATCAAAAAGAAAGTGTCGCGAAAAGTAGTCTTGTTACCCTCTGGCGATCAGGATGATACCTATGCCAGCTACATCAAGCCGAATTGGCCGGATATGGAGTATCGACAATTTAAGGAAGGGCCAAATTATGGATACGGAGCGCAATTGGGTGCTAAGCCTGAGAATTCTTCTTATTTGACGCCAGCCTGGATGAAGGAAAATATACTGGATCGTGGTCCAATGGGGGCCTTATACCGGGTTTGGGGCGATGGGAAACAGATGGTAAAAGGCGATGTCATGGATTATTTTGGTCTAGCCGGTCACACGAATGAAGAGTTGAAGAAAATGGGCTATGTAGTCTGGATGCCTGTCCAACCCAAAAACTCCTGGCTGGGCGAAGGGGACGACCACACCTTTATGAATATGCTGGGCAACGGATTACGGGCCTATGAATCCGGCTCGTATGGTGGCTGGGGAGGCCGTGGAGTCGGCAACCGGGAATCGGTAGGTTTTTCGTTCGCAACACCTCAGGATACCAGCGCTAATGCTATGGCAACCGCACTCAGCACCACAAATAATCGGGCTGTTAAAAGTGGGGATGACGTTGCTTTTCCTAATTTTTTCCCGGCAGCCCAACGGGATTTTGCGGCTCGCCTTAAGTGGTCTGTAACCGCTAAATATGCCGATGCCAACCATGAACCGGTCGTAAGAATCGAAGGGCCATTGGCGGTAATGGCTAATGCCGGAGAGAAAATACGACTCACTGGAGCTGTTTCTGATCCGGACGGGAATGCGGTTTCGATTAACTGGTTGCAGTTGCCCATTGGTAGCCATACGCCTAAAGTGACGATCTCAAACCCAACTTCGGCACAAGTCGAAGTGCTGATTCCTAAAGAGGCCGTAGGTGGGCAATCGATTCACCTCATTCTGGAAGCAACCGACAACGGAACGCCAGCCCTCACCAACTATCAACGGGTCATTATTAAGGTAAGAGAGAACTGATTTTTAATCAGTTATGACAATCAACGAATTAGCTAAAGTTACATGAAAATCAACTGAAGTGGCACCACGGCGTACCCAACAAGGAATAGTACGAACCGGCATTAGCGGAATTGAAAGAGTGAAAGGTGAATAAAAGGCCAATGAAAAAAATAGAGATAATGGGTATTCGTCGGTACAGCTTTGGGCTAAGTCTATTACTCAGCCTGCTTACCTCGTTTGTGTCCTTAGGGCAACCGAAAGGGTTGGCGGCTGTGGAACCTCGTATGCGGGTAATCGTGGATAACGATTTCAGTGGCGATCCTGATGGATTATTCCAGTTGGTTCACTTACTGATGTCGCCTTCGGTGGAGATTCGGGCAATTATTGGATCACACTTAAACGCACAGGATGGTTTCGATCCGTCGAAAACACAGGCCGACAATGCCGCCAAAAAAGCACGAGAAGTGTTGCAAGCGATGAAGGTCACTAAAAGCATTCCCGTCTTTGCCGGTTCAAACATTGCGATGATCAACGACAGTACACCCGTTACAAACGAAGCTGTCAACTTCATCATTCAGGAAGCGTTACGTACCGACACAAAAACACCTTTGTATGTGGTTTGCGGAGCCGGACTTACGGAGATTGCCTCGGCTGCGTTGACTAACCCTCAAATTGCCAACAAGCTGACACTCATCTGGATTGGTGGTCCCGAATACAGCGATTTAGCCCTGCCGCCACCAGGTTATTCGGAAGTGGAGTATAACCTGAACATTGACCAGGCGGCTGCTCGGGTGGTCTTCAATCGGTCGGCTTTACGCTTGTGGCAGGTGCCCCGAAACGTGTATCGGCAATGCCTGCTGTCATATGCTCAACTGCTAACCAAAGTGAAGCCACACGGCCAGATCGGAGCTTACCTGAGTGGAACACTGGAGACGTTGATGGCTCGTATTCAACGGTTTATCAATATTGGCGAAACCTACATTCTGGGCGATAGTCCGTTGGTGTTACTTACTGCTCTTCAATCGTCGTTTGAACCGGATCCTTCGTCGAGCCAATATGTCGTTCGGCAGGCTCCGCGCATTAATCAGGCCGGAACCTATGCGCACAACCATACAGGCCGACCCATTCGGGTGTATACCCAACTGGATACAAACCTAATGTTCGCTGATTTTTTCGCCAAGCTGGAATTGATGAATCCGTAACGATTTCATCAAGCTACTACGATAGTGGAAAAGGAAATACCGTAACTCCGATACAAAAGCGCTGATCAATACCGAAAGCCGGATAGTAGTTACTCAGTATCCAGTTAGTTAAAACAGCCCTTTTCCAAAAAGATGCTCGAATGTGATCGGCTCGTTATGCAGAATAAAGAAATAGATCAATCCCGCTAATATCAAATAGCTGAACGCCAGCCATTTCTTTTTCTGGGCGAACTCCGCAGGATGGTGATAATAGTCGTAAATCATGGACGCTGATAAACCCATCACCATCAGAAAGAACGAGAACACCCCGAAATCTGTTCGATAGATGCGCACCGATTGCATAAACTGCGCACCCGATACGATGTAGAGCAACCAGGCTCCAAAGCCAGCCCGGTATAGATACACGCTTAACCGCCGGTCGTTCTTGAGGTCGAAGAGGTCGTCGGTGAATTTTTCGGACATGATTTTATTTACTTTGAGATGGTGAAAATAAACACTTTACCTGATAAACGCAAAAAAGACAATGATTGATTCACAACCAGTTGATACCATTCAGGAATACACTACTATGCAAGTTGAGCTCGTCCGCGTCGACGATGCTTTCCATTTTGAAGCTTTAGGTAAATCGGGGGTAGCGCAACACATCGATGCTGCTACTGATATTGGTGGCCATAATGCCGGAGCACGACCAATGGAAATGATGTTGATGGGTCTGGCTGGTTGTTCCGCCATCGATGTTATCCTGATTTTGAAAAAACAGAAACAGGTAATCGAAGATTTCCGTCTGAAAGTGGATGGATTACGCGAAAAAGATGCCATTCCAGCTCCGTTCAAGAAAATTCATATTACCTACCTGCTAAAAGGCCAGTTAGATCCTGAGAAAGTAAGACGGGCAATTGACCTGTCGATGGATAAATACTGTTCGGCAACGGCACAATTGCGCCCGTCGACGGAGATAACGTATTCATTTGAAATTGAGGCTTAAGAGATGGAACGCCGATAACACTGATCTAATGGATTTACGCTGATTATATCAGTTTTAATCATGATGGATCAGTGTTATCGGCGCTCCATTTAATGGCGTGGTTTTTGCATAAATTCCGTCGAAGCGCGTTAATGCGTTAAGAACCTTAACAACAGCATTTACCATGAAAAAAGCCTTACTTGGTCTGGCCCTGCTGACCACCCTGACTACGGTTTCATTTGCTGGCGAAGTCAGTAAAGAGAAGAAAGTAAAAAAAGCCAAGTCGGCATCCTGCGAAAAAGGTAGCCATGCCTGCTGCATGAAAAAAGCCAAAGCATAAGTTGCTGACTGAAAATTAATTCCATTGTTATCCCCGCTCTTTTCATAGAAGGCGGGGTTATTTATTTTCCCTAAAGTTTGCCTGACGACGCTCGACTTCCGATTTTTGTTCATGCAACAATATCACGACCTGCTTCGCCATATTCTTCAGAACGGCACTCGCAAAACAGACCGCACCGGTACCGGCACCATCAGCGTTTTTGGCTATCAGATGCGCTTCAATCTGCAAGACGGATTCCCGTTATTGACCACTAAAAAGGTTCATACAAAGTCTATTATCCATGAGTTGTTGTGGTTCATAAAAGGTGATACGAACATCAAATACCTGAAAGACAATGGCGTATCGATCTGGGATGAATGGGCAGATGAAAATGGTGATTTAGGGCCTGTTTATGGTAAACAATGGCGTAGCTGGGCCGCTCCCGATGGGCGTGTTATCGACCAGTTGCAGGACTTGTTGAAGCAATTAAAAAACTCGCCCGATTCGCGCCGGATGATTATTTCTGCCTGGAACCCCGCCGATGTGCCGAACATGGCGTTGCCGCCTTGCCATCTATTGATGCAGTTTTACGTGGCCGACGGCAAGCTTTCCTGCCAGCTTTACCAGCGCAGTGCCGATGTATTTCTGGGTGTGCCTTTCAATATTGCTAGTTATGCATTGTTCACCATGATGATTGCGCAGGAGTGCGGCTACACGGCTCATGAGTTTATCTGGACTGGCGGTGATACGCACCTGTACCTGAATCACCTGGAGCAGGTCGAAACACAACTCGCCCGCGAACCACGTCCTTTGCCAACCATGCGCCTGAATCCGGATGTGAAATCGGTGTTTGACTTCACTTATGCAGATTTCACGCTCGAAAACTATGATCCTTATCCGGCTATCAAAGCGCCAGTTGCGGTTTAGTATGGTTCATAGTTGAGAGGCTTTTATAGCTCATTGCGAGCAGGTTTTGATAAATAAGAATGGAGTATTATAAACAGGTGTTTACTCAACTTGAGGACTTGCCCGAGCAATGGACGAATCAGGAATTTGAACACTGTACATTCAAAAAACTGGATTTGTCCCGGACTGAGTTTGCCAATTCAAACTTTATAAATTGCCGTTTCGAGGAATGCAATCTAACGCGAGTTGGATTGGGAAATGTAAAGCTCTACGACGTCAATTTTTTCAATTGCAAGTTGGCTTATGTCGATTTCGGTCAGTGCAATGCCTTCGGATTTCACGTTAACTTTCAGGAATGCCAGCTTGATAATACGGCTTTCCTGAATCGAAAACTGAAGAAAGCTAAGTTTATCGACTGCTCCATTCGGGAAGCTCACTTTATACGTTGTGAACTGACTGGAACCATCTTTAAAAGCTGCGACCTGGAATTTGCCAAATTTGACGGCAATGACTTAGCCCAGGTCGATTTTTCGAGTTCTTATAATTTAGAACTGAATCCAGAAGAAAATAAGTTGAAAAAGGCCAAGTTCTCGTTGCAAAATTTGCCCGGTTTGTTAACCAAATATGATCTGGTTATTAAGGGCTAGAGGCTGATGCTTTTTTTGCCATTCCGACGCTAGGAGGAATGACAAAAATTTTAACTAATTCTCTCCTCCCAATCAACGTTGTACGAATAGACCCAATCCATTTTTTTTGCTTCCATCTTAACGAAGAAGGGTAGGAGTAAATCCCGGAAAAATTGCTGGAATTTATTGGGAACGGTTTTATTGTCGCCAACTTTTCGGGCTTCTTTGACTATCTTCTGTACTCGACTTTGTCGTAGTGTCTGGAATGTAACAAACGCTTCTTCCAGAGAGGGCAAATCCCGGATGCATTTGGCTAAAACGATCGTGTCTTCCAGCGCTAATGAGGCTCCCTGACCGATATGTGGTGCTGTGGCGTGGGCCGAATCGCCAATCAGGCAAACACGGCCCTTGTGCCATTTTTCTAAAAACGGAATGTCATAAATCGGATAAATTTCTACTTTCTGAGCCGATTTAATAATGTCAGCAATGGGAGCAGGATCGTTTTTATGCAGATCCAGCAAGGTGTTTTTGAGTTGATCAAGCTCTAGCTTGCTTAACTCATTTTTAGCTGGTTCCTTTTCCTGCGAAATATTGTTGAACCACCAGACATCGCCTAAATTAGAAACGGCATAGGCGAAAAAAGATTTCTCGCCAAACGTCATTCGAATTGAGCCGTACAAATGCTGCACATTTGCCAGCTTCGTAAAACCACCCGTCGAGAGTAAACCGGTATACGATAATTTAGGCCCGTTCGGGAATATTGATTTTCGAGTTGCTGAATGAATACCATCACAACCGAGTATAAAATCAGCAGTGGCGCTTGTTCCATCTTCGAAAAAAGCCGTCGCTGATTTTTCATTCTGTTGAATTGATATCAGTTTCCTGCCTAATTGTATATTGATTCCATTGGCCGTGGCAACTTCTCGAATAGTTTTATTCAGCAAACCTCGTTTTAGTTGTACCGTTTCGGCACCGTATAATTCTTTTTGGTTTACATTATCAATTTCCACAATATTCTTATTCTTGGCATTGAAGAAAGTCATTTTCCCCGGTGTGAAATCGGTGAGAATGGATTCAAGCGAAATAAATTCTTTCAGGATGTTTAAGCCATTGGGCGTAATTCCTAAAAAAGCACCAGCATCATCTCTATGCTGTGTTTGGGCTTCATAAATAGTGGCTTCAATTCCGATTTGTTTGAGAAACAGCGCCATCATAGGGCCAGCAATTCCACACCCAATCAGGATTGCTTTTTTCGTGTTGATCGCCATCGATTTTCCTAGCGTTGCTGGTTCACTAACTTCTGATATTCTTCCTCAATCATCGAGCGTTCATTGCTGTGATAGACGCCCAAATAATGAGAAGTTAGGCCAATGCCCCAACCAATCATGGGGAAGAAAGGCCAGGGTAAAATAGAGCCGTAGTGCCCCGACGAACGGAATGCAAAATTGGTAAAGGCCCAGATGAGCCACAGGCCAGCATTGATGATTAGATACGTACGAAGATGAATCCGAAAGCCGACACGGGCTTTGGCTTTTTTCCAGAGGTAATTATCGCGCTCAGGCATTGTTGTCGTCGATTCCATAATCTTAAGTTTAAGTTGGTTTGACTGTCAGTGAATTAGCGTGCTGACGAAGTAAAGGTAGACGCACGTTGGTAGTGATTCCCCCGAAAATCTGACCGATTGCCTAACTTGCGGAGTAAATGACCGTTTTCTCATGACTAATTCCGAAATCGTTGACCTGCTCGAACTAACGGCCCGGTTAATGGAACTCCACGACCGCGATCAATTTAAGACTCGTACATTCCAGACAGCCGCGTTTAACCTGGATAAATCCACTGCCGATCTGGCTAACCTACCTGTAGACGAGCTGGTTAAGTTGCAGGGTGTTGGTAAATCCATTGCTCAGAAAATCCGGGAGATTGCCGAAACAGGTCGCCTGACTGAACTTGATGAACTGCTGGCTGAAACACCGTCGGGCGTGTTGGATATGTTTCGTATTAAAGGGCTAGGTGTCAAGAAAGTACGCACATTATGGCGCGAGCTGGGAATCGATAATCTTCGGGATTTACAGTTAGCAGGAGAGAACGGTCAGATTGCCAAAATAAAAGGCTTTGGGGCTAGCACGCAGGAGAAAATCCTGGCCGCTCTGGAGTTTTTGCAGGAGCAACAGGGCAAAGTTCGGATGGATAAAGCGGCTATGATTGCCAATCTATTACAGGACGAACTCGTCAAGTACTTTGAGCGTGTCGAAATTAGCGGACAAGTTCGGTTGAAAGCGCAGGAAGTTGATACGATACAATTACTCGTGCAAACCAGCGATCCCATATCGGCCATGCTGACGCTGAGCAACTTGCCAAATCTGGTTCAAAATGAACGGGAATCGTCGCCGTTTGCATGGCGCGGACAGCTTAATGGATTCGATGTACAGGTGGAAATCTTGTTTTATCCGGCCAGCCAGATCGACCAGCAATTGTTTATTCATAGCGCTGCCGAACCTCATTTGAAACAGGCTGGCCCTACGGGTGTATCACTTTTGCAGGCGGCCTACACAACGACAGATACAGCCGAAACCGCGATTTATGAACGGGCGGGCTTGCCCTACATCGTTCCTGAAATGCGGGAGGATGACTTCGCTTTTCGCTGGGCAAATCGCCATCAAAACGAAGAACTCGTAACCTGGGAAGACCTTCGCGGAACACTTCATAACCATAGTACGTGGTCGGATGGAAAGCAGTCGGTGGCGGGCATGGCGGCTTACTGTCGCGAGTTGGGCTTGACTTATTTTGGAATTGCCGATCACTCCAAAACGGCTTCTTATGCCGGTGGCCTTGATGCCGAACGGGTACAACAGCAACAACTGGAGATTGATGAACTTAACAAAGGTTTTGGCAATGACTTCCGTATATTTAAAGGTATTGAGTCAGATATCTTAAGCGACGGTTCCTTAGATTACGACGATGCCACACTGGCCACGTTTGATTATGTCGTGGCTTCCGTCCATCAAACGCTAACGATGTCGCTTGAAAAAGCAACCACACGCTTGCTTAAGGCTATTGAAAATCCATACACGACTATCCTGGGTCACCCAACCGGTCGATTGCTACTGGCACGTGAAGGCTACCCCATCGATCACCGAGCCATCATTGACGCTTGCGCTGAACACAACGTCGTTATCGAAATTAACGCCAGCCCGTACCGTCTCGACATCGACTGGCGCTGGATCGAATATGCCATGCAACAAGGCGTCATGCTCAGTATCAATCCCGACGCCCACGATCTGGCTGGTTTGCTGGACATGCACTACGGCGTGGCCGTTGGCCGAAAAGGCGGCCTAACAAAAGCCATGACCTTTAATGCGCTGACCCTAACAGAAATGAACGACTATCTGCAACAGCGACGGGAGAAGATTAAGCGATAATGCTTAATGCTTTTAGAGGATTTGTTATGGGAATATGTCAAATGGTTAAAATTTGAGAAAATTTCTCAAATTTTAACCATTTTTGGGTTATAATACTTCTTGACCTCTTTATGCTTATCGAATTCAGCGTTGGTAATTTCCTTTCGATCAAAGACCGACAGACTTTACGGTTAGATGCCTCATCGATCAGCGAACATCGCGACCAGTTGATTAATGCAGGACGATACAAATTACTACGTAGTGCGGTCATTTATGGAGCTAATGCTAGTGGGAAATCAAATGTACTAAAGGCAATGGCGGCTATGCGAGAGATTGTGACAACATCTTCGAGACATTCTTCAAGAGATACGATTGAAGTTGAACCATTTAGACTTAGTACGGAAACGGAAGAGAAGCCTAGCTATTTTGAAGTGTTATTTTGGCTTGACGACGTCCGATATCGTTATGGATTTGAGGCTGATTTGGTGGCTGTGCGGGCTGAATGGCTATTTATGGCTAGAAAGGAACAAGAGAAGCCATTGTTTATAAGAGAAAGTTATGATTTAATTGAGGTCTTTAAAGATTTTAAAGAAGGACGAGGATTAGAAGAAAAGACTCGCGATAACGCTTTATTTTTGGCTGTTTGCGACCAATTTAATGGGGAATTATCTAAGAGAATTCTAAACTGGTTTAGCCGGCTTATATCTATTTCTGGATTGTCTCATGAAAAGCTTCGTGGCCTTACCGTTAAAAATATAGAGAGAAATCCTCTCCCTGATCTAGTGTTGTTTCTTCAGCAAGTGGATGTTGGATTTGATGAAATCGGTATACATAGAAAACCTTCTAAGAATAGCTTATTAGGTTTAGAGGATTTGAAGTTTGAAGTTGAAACCATTCACCAAAAATTTGATGCAGCGAAAAAGCCAATAGGCTACGAATCCTTTGATTTAGATAAAAATGAGTCGTCTGGAACAAATAAACTATTCGATTTATCGGGGTCAATTTTTGAGACATTGGAAGCTGGCGGTATCTTAGTCGTAGATGAACTTGATGCCAAGTTACACCCCTTAATGACCCAAGCCATCATCCGCTTATTCAATCAGCCCGAATTAAATCCAAAGAATGCACAATTAATTTTTGCGACTCACGATACAAATCTTCTCTCAGGCAAGCTATTCAGACGCGATCAGATTTATTTCACTGAAAAAGACCAATATGGCGTCACATCGCTCTACTCGTTAGTTGAGTATCAGGAAGAAGACGGTACCAAGGTTCGTAAAGACCGTTCATTTGAGGAAGATTACATTCAGGGGCGATATGGAGCTATTCCGTTCATTGGTGATCTGTCGAAACTAGCATCCTGATGGCTCGAAAAGAAAAGATTCCTAATGAGATTCAAAAGCGGTTCGCCCGACAGGAAACTCGCCGGAAACAAGATATAAAAGCTAAGCGTCGATATTATCTGATCGTCTGCGAAGGCACTAAAACTGAACCCAATTATTTCAAAAGCCTCAAAAAGAACTTGCCGCCAGGAGTAATTGATACTGTTGATCTTGAAGTAGAGGGAACCGGTCACAATACACTTACAGTAATTGACGACGCTCAAAAAGCGCGGGTGCGTCTGGAAAAATTCTCAGGTAGGCTATTCGATGAAGTCTGGGCCGTTTTTGACCGAGATGATTTCCCTGAGCAGAATTTTAACAGTGCAATTTTCAAAGGACAAGCAGTTGGCATACACTGTGCGTGGACAAATGAAGCATTTGAATTGTGGTATTTGCTACACTTCCAGCTTTACGAAAATGGAATGTCTCGTACTGACTATAAAGATAAATTAGAGGGTCAACTATCATTGAAAATAGGTCGCCCGTATGCCTATCAAAAGAATAGTGAGGAGATGTTCCAACTGCTTCTACAGCATGGTGATCTGAAACAGGCTATTATACGAGCCAAGCAGCTAGAGGCTGCCTTTGCTGGCAGAACCGACTATGCTAATCACAATCCATGTACGAAAGTATACGCGTTGATGGAGAAGTTACTGTTGCCACCAACGAGTGATACACTGTAGATTTTTGAGAAGCATAGAAATGAACGACTATCTGCAACAACGACGGGAGAACGTGCGTAAGAGAGCATAAGTTAGGTTAGCTAAGGGATATTAATTATTGGTTAATAACAATATAAATAGGGTAAATCGGGTAGATTATCCCTTTTATAAGATTAACCTATCTATCGTTAGTAATATTCCTGCTGGCTAATCCACGCTTCCTAAACCTGGCTCTATGCGTTTTTTACGTTTACTGTTACTGTCGTTTTGTCTGATCAATGGGGCAATTGCCCAGCAACGAGTGAATCCTGGCGGTCCTACGTTTTCGGCAACGGGCTATGTCAAGGATGTAAAAACGGGTAAGCCTATTCAGGGAGTGAACATCGTGGTGCTGAACGTATCCAAAGGCTACGTAACGGCAAAGGATGGGTTCTACACGGTGCAGCTTCCGCCAGGGAATTACATTCTGCGGTTTTCGCACGTAGGCTATAGGTCTAAGCAAGACACGATTTCGCTGCAAAAGACGCTCTTCCGCGAAATCACGATGGAAGATGATTCGAAAGACCTGGAAGAGGTAGTCGTAACGAGCGAAGCACCGGATCGCAACGTGCGTAAGATTGAAATCGGTGTTTCCCAATTAACCATAAAAAGCATCCGGCGCATCCCGCCGTTGATGGGCGAGGTAGATATCGTGCGCAGCCTTCTGTTATTACCAGGGGTAACAACGGTAGGCGAGGGCGCCCCTGGCTATAATGTTCGTGGAGGAAGCGCCGATCAGAATTTGATTCTGTTCGATGATGCCCCTGTTTTCAATTCCAGCCACTTGATGGGGTTTTTCTCGGTATTCAATCCCGATGTGGTGCGCGACGTAACCCTGAACCGAGGGGGCGTTGCGGCTTCGTATGGAGGTCGGGCATCATCCGTACTAGATGTGAAAATCAAAGAACCGGATGCGGAGAAATGGGGCATCAACGGAGGAATTGGCATAATCTCAAGCCGCTTGGCGGTTGAAGGCCCACTGATCAAAAACAAACTGTCTTTCCTGGCGGCTGGCCGGGCGTCGTTCAATGATTTTCTGTTCAAGATAGCTCCGCCGAACCTGAGAGGAACAAAGGCCAATTTCTATGATGTGACGACGAAACTTAAGTATCAGCCAGATGAGAAAAACACGATTACCCTGACGGGTTATATCAGCAAGGATATTTTCAAACTGGCGTCTGATTCGCTATCAGGGCAGGAGATCAACGCGTCGTCGACCCAGTTCAATTATCAAACGTCGAATGCCGTATTGCGCTGGAATTACTTCATGAATAAGCAAGTCAATCTGGCCACGGCAGTTATTCTAAGTCGATATAGGGCCAATTTATCATCGCCCGACTCATCGAATGCATTCCAGCTTGAATCAGGCGTGTGGCACAAACAGATTAAATCAGATCTGACGTTTACACCCAGCGAGACGCATCAGTGGCAGGTGGGCCTTAGCGGTATTGACTACTTGATCCAGCCCAATACCCGGACGCCGGGGCCATACTCCAACGTACTACCAGTAGATATTGACCGTGAACGAGCCTACGAACTGGCGGCCTATATTCAGGACGAGTGGAAAATTAATACAAACGTAGCCTTAGTAGCCGGTTTGCGTTATTCGGCATTATTGAATCGAGGGCCTGCCACAGTACGAACGTATCAGGAAAACGGGCCTCGTCAGGATGAAACCGTCACATCGACTCAAACGTATGGAGCTGGTAAAATTTACCATTCTATGGGCGGGCTGGAGCCTCGTCTGGCAATTCGATGGTCGGTAGGTGAGGGAAAAGCTATCAAAGCGGGCTATAGCCGATTGCGTCAGTATATTCAGCAAGTGACGAATACGACGGCCGCTTTGCCGACTTCTCGCTGGCATTTGAGTGATCAGTACACAAAACCGGTTATTGCCGATCAGTGGTCGTTAGGTTATTTCCGAAATACATCAGACAATGCCATTGAAGCATCGGGCGAAGTATATTATAAAACCTTGACAAATGCCATCGACTATCGCGATGGTGCTGAGTTGCAACTAGCTCAGGCCGTAGAAACGCAGATTGTACAGGGAAAGGGGCAAGCTTACGGATTTGAAGGACTGCTACGAAAAAACAAAGGCCGCTGGACGGGTTTTATGAGCTACACCTTTGCCCGTACGTTCCTCACTATGGATAGCCCCTACACCAGCGAGCGGGTAAACAATGGAAATCCATATCCGGCGAATTACGACAAGCCGCACACACTGAACGTTCTGGCTACGCATCGGCCAACGACCTGGTTTAGCATGTCGCTCAATTTTACCTATAGCACGGGCCGTCCAACCACGCAGCCAGCCGCTATTGCCCGTGTAGCTGGGGTACTGGTTCCGATTTATGTCGACCGAAATCAGCAGCGCGTTCCTGATTATCACCGGCTCGATTTTTCGATGACGTTTGAGCAAAACCCGCTCAAGAAAAAGAAAAACCAGAGCAGTTGGGTCTTTTCCGTTTACAATGTGTACGCTCACAAAAACGCGTATTCTATCTTCTATAAACTGAGTCCTGCCTCTGCTACCGATGCGTATAAGCTATCAATTTTCGGAACAGCTTTTCCATCGCTGACCTATAATTTTAAATTCTGATGTGGTCGCGCGGCTACTTATACGCACCCTTCTTGCTGGTTTTGGTACTGGTTATTTCGTGTGTGACCGAGTATCAGCCAGACAGTATTAGTATACTGCCCGCTTTGGTTGTTGAAGGATTGATTACCGATCAACCGGGTCCCTATTTTGTGAAATTAACTCGCACCGCCAACTACTCATATAAGAGCTTAAACCTGCTCGAAACAGGGGCCGTTGTTACGATCTCTGATGACTTGGGTAACCGGGAGACACTAATAGAACAATCGCCGGGCGGAAACTATAGAACATCGAGTATACAGGGCGTGGCGGGTAGAACCTATAAACTGATGATCAAAACCCAAAATGGTGAACAATATGAGTCAGAGCCAGAACAGATAAAAGCGTCGCCACCGATTGGTCGATTGTATTACGAATATCGGTATGAATCGGGAGCATCAGATAATGGACAGGCCAATGGATGGGATGTCTACATTGACAGTAAAGACCCCGAAACGCCCGGCGATTTCTACCGCTGGGAATGGGCTCATTACGAGTTTACAAATGTTTGTAAGCTCGTGTATGTGACAAACCATTATGAAGGGATTCCCTGTTGCTCCGACTGTTGGGATATTACCCGTTGTTACATCAACTGCATCAATATTATGTCTGATGTGAACATCAACGGAAATTCAATCAGTCGACAGTTTATTACGCGAGTGCCTTATACTTCCGGCGAACAATATTATCTCGAAGTAACCCAGCAGCGGTTGAGTAAGGGTATTTATGAGTTCTTTAAAGCAGCGAGACAGCAAGTGACGAATACGGGCGGTTTGTTTGATGCAGCGCCAGGAAGTATAGTGGGAAATATTCATTCGGTTTCTGGTTCAGGAGCCGCTGCCTACGGGTATTTTGGGGCTGTGGGAGAGTCGGTTAGTCATGTATTGGTAGACCGGAGCAATGCCATTGGCCGGCCAGTATACACCAACCCGGTGTATACAATAGCATCGCTATCAGCTTGTATTGTTTGTGAGAATAGCCAGTATCGGACTCCTGTAAAGCCGCGTTGGTGGTAGGGTTCATTACGTTTTGACTAAGATGAGAAAGGCAACAATGAATAGTTTCGGAAAAGGAATCTGGCCATACGCGGTCTTGCTGCTGATGGTATTGGTCGTTTCGTGCATAACGGAATTCCAGCCCGACAGGGTCAGCATAGCCACGTCATTGATTGTAGAAGGGCAGATTACCGATCAGGCTGGCCCCTACACGGTGAAACTGACGCGTACAGCCGACTATTCCTACGCGAGTTTAAACCTGCTCGAAACCGGGGCCGTTGTGACGATCTCTGATAATCTTGGCAATAAGGAAACACTAACGGAGCAATCGCCCGGAGGAACGTACACAACGGCAGCCAATGGTATTCAGGGCGTTGTAGGGCGTAGTTACAAGCTGACGATTCAGACGAAAGCGGGGAAACAGTATGAATCGGAGGCCGAAGTGTTACAGGCAGCTCCGCCAATTACGAAACTGTATTATGAGTATTCCATCGAGTCGGGAGGGGTAAATTTTGCCCAAAATCAGGGGTGGAATGTGTATATAGATACCAAAGACCCCGAAGCGCCAGGCAACTATTACAAATGGAACTGGACGCATTATGAGTTCACGGCTGTCTGCTCAACGAAGGAAATTACTGGCCAAAGCTATTTATCAGGCCTGGGGTGTTGTTCCAACTGCTGGAATATTACCCGCTGCTATACCTGTATCAATCTAAGTTCCGATGTGAATATCAACGGACAGGCCATTAGCCGCCAGCCTATCATGCGGGTTCCCTATAAATCAACCAGTAAGTATTACCTCGAAGTGCAGCAACAAGCTATCAGTAAAGGGGCTTATGAATTCTGGAAAAGTGTGAAAGGGTTGGTCAGCAATACAGGTGGACTTTTCGATGCGGCTCCGTCTTCAGTTCAGGGAAATTTACACTGTGTAAATGACCCAGCTACATTGGTTTACGGCTACTTTGGAGCAACAGGTATAGCTGAGCAATATATCAATGTGGATCGAAGTACCGGACAAGGCACTCCCGATCTGGACCCTCCGGTTGTCATTCCCACGCCTTCTCCCTGCGTTGTTTGTGAGAATAGTTTGTATCGCACCCCTATTCAACCACGCTGGTGGCAGTTTTAAGCTAGTTTCAAAAATCGAATGAGTTTGTATAAACGAGGTATTACCGCATTAAGTAGCTTACTGGGGCTGATTGCTGTTGTGTTTTCCTGCATAACACCTTTTCAGCCCGACACACTCAGCATTCCATCGTCGTTAGTTGTTGAAGGCCAGATTACTAACCAGCCTGGTCCGTACATTATTAAATTGAGCAATACAGCCGACTATTCGTTTAAAAGTCTGAATCTGGTAGAATCTGGGGCAACGGTTAGCATCGCTGATAATCTGGGAAATCAGGAAGTATTGAAAGAGTCGCCCATTGGTACCTATCAGACTGCGGCTAGCGGTATTCAGGGCGTGGTGGGTCGACGCTATAAATTAACCATTCAGACCAAGGCAGGTAAACGGTATGAGTCGGATACCGAGTTATTATCGGCCGCTCCACCTATTTTAAATACCTATTCGGAATCGGTTTATACACCAGCGACAGGAACAACTGCGTCAAAGCAAATCTGGAATGTCTACTTAGACACGAAAGACCCTGATACCTTGGGTAACTATTATAAATGGAACTGGACGCATTATGAATTCACGGATGTGTGCCAGAAAACATACGTTTCCCGCATCAATAGTTATACAGGCATTTCCTGCTGTACCGATTGCTGGAATATTACCCGCTGTTATAACTGTATCAATATCAATTCAGATCAGAACATCAACGGAAAAGCCATTAGTCGGCAGCCGATTGCGGAAGTCCCATTTACCTCTTTAAGTCGCTATTATATCGAAATCGAGCAACAGGCGTTGAGTCGGGGCACGTATGTATTCTGGAAGAGCGTAAAGCAACTGACGAGCAATACAGGTGGACTTTTCGATGCGGCTCCGTCGTCGGTGCAGGGTAATTTGCGTTGCACAAGCAATGCCAGTGAAGTGGTCTATGGCTATTTTGGCGCTATGGGCGTTTCGGTAACTTATCTGTATGTTGATCGGAGTTCGGGTAAAGGGAATCCCTTAGTCGATTTGCCCGTCAATGTGCCTTATCCAACAAATCCTCCCTGTATCACCTGCGAAAATAGCCTTTACCAAACCCCAACAAAACCTCGTTGGTGGACTTATTAATCGGTTGGGAAGTTGTGACAAAAAAAGATAGTTTTGTATAAATAATCACAACATGAAACGACCGATAAAAATCCTGATTCTACAGTTTACATCTATCGGTGATGTTGTGCTTACAACGCCTGTTATTCGCTGTATAAAGCAGCAAATTCCAAATGCGATCGTGCATTTCTGCACACAACAGTCCTATCGGTCAATCATCGACTACAACCCATACATTGCCCAAACGCATTATAGCAACAATAGTCTGGTTAAACTAATCAAAGAGCTTCGCGCCGAACAGTTCGATTATGTGGTTGATCTGCAAAACACGCTTCAAACCCGCCTAATCAAAGCAACTTTAGGGTGCCGATCCTACAGTGTTGCCAAACAACCCTTTCGAGAGTGGCTATATATTCGATGGAAAGTGAACGCTATGCCTGAGCAACATATCGTTGACCGATACATGGCAGCAATACAACCGTTGGGCGTTGAAAACGACGGGCGAGGGCTGGATTATTTCATTCCCTACAAAGACGAAGTTGAAAGAGACTGGCTTCCCGAAACGCATCAGAATGGGTTTGTGGCTTATGCCATTGGCGGCCAAAGCCCAACCCGTCGACTGCCGGTTTTGCGTATGATTGAGTTATGCCTTAAGATCAATTACCCAATTGTCCTGCTTGGCGACGAAGCTGACCGTAAGAGGGGAAATGATATTGTAAAAGCCCTTGGTGAACGGCAGATTTATAATGCCTGTGGCCACTTCAACCTCAATCAATCTGCATCTCTATTGCGAGGAGCCCGAGTAGTGTTCAGTCATGATACAGGACTGATGCACATTGCGGCCGCTTTTCGCAAGAAAGTATATTCTATCTGGGGAAGCACAACGCCCCAGTTTGGATTTTATCCCTATAAAACGCCCCATGTCCGGCTCGAGACTCCCAGCCTGGGTTGCCGTCCCTGTTCAGCTACCAACTCGGGTAACTGCCCTATGAAACACTTCAAGTGTATGAACAGCCTCCCGTTCGATTTTGAAGTGAAAGAGTTAAGAGCAAAAAAGAAATTCGAGTAGACGATCAGAGCAAAATTTGTGATTTCACATGTAGGCGGATGTGGTAAAAGTGTTTATATTTGGGCATTCCTTTTGTGTTTGATACTATGAACCCCAATAAGCGCCTTGACCAAATTGAGCCAGTAATGGCCGATGTACTTCAAAAAGTTGATCGCCTGATTGAAGGCCACGGCCAACTTGTTGAGATGGTTGTTAGTACCAAAGCAGAACTTAAAGCTGCCGGAGAGAGCACTGCCAGAGCCGTAGCCCATCTGACTGTAACTACACAGAAACAATATGAAGAACTGAAAGCTGGCCAAGATGCGTTGAGGGCCAGCCATGAAGAGCTAAAAATTAGCCATGAAAAATTAACAGCTAGCCAAGAGAATTTGAAAGCCGGTCAAATAGAGCTGAAAGCTGGTCAGGATTTGATTTTGCAGATTTTACGTGAGAAACTTCCCTAATGCTACTGACCGAATAAGGATTGAAGAAATTAAAAAATCTGGATTTATGCATCCAGCATCTTCCGTACTCGTTCTGCCACAACATCAACTGAAATGTCATTCAGGCAGGCTAAATCACCTCGCCAGCAAGGTTTGTTCCCAAACACCGAACACGGGCGGCAAGTAAGTACATCGGTGGAAATTTGAAGAATGGCCTCATCTCCCTGACCCCAGGGGCCGAAACCAGCGTCGGGATGGGTAGCTCCCCAGATTGATAATACGGGCACACTGCTTAGAGCCGCTAGGTGCATATTGCCAGAATCCATGCAAAGCATCCCCGTCAGCCGCGAAATGAGCAATAACTCTGCCGACATTGACAGTTTACCTGCTACCAGAACAACTTGCGGAAATTGTTGGCGTAAGGTTTCGAGCTGAGCTATTTCGGCACTTCCCCCTCCAAATAGAAAAACAGTACACGGTTGATCTGCGAAGACCTTTTCAAGTAAAGGTGCGAATCGGTCGAAGGGCCACATTTTTTGCTCATGTTGGGCAAAAGGAGCGATGCCAAGCCAGGGTACGTTGGGGACGATGGTCTGGCTACTAAGAAAAGTACGCAGTTCTTCGTCGCTCGAGGTAAAGGGCGGAAACTGAAACGGTTGCGCAGGTTGAAGTGGAAAACCCGCTTTCGCAAATACCTGAGCGTATCGTTCTACACTGTGCTGTAATTGCCCACGGATTTTATTCTCTTTTCGCGTGAGGGCCTTCTTCTCCGCTCGTCCTTTATCAATAGTCACTGACGGAACCCGCACGAATCGAAACAAACTTTTCAGGACGCTTGATCGAAGATTCTGATGAGCATCAACGACAACTAGAAACGAAGCGAGCTGCCGTAGCTCATTGAATAGTCGAACCAGCCCTATAAAGCCTTTATGTTGACTATCAAAGTCGGCTTCAAGGATTCGAACGTTTGGGAACTGCTTGAAAAAGACGGCGAATTTAGCTCTCGTCACCAGTGTAATTCCCACATCTGGATACCGTTGTGTGAATGCCTGCACCACAGGAGCCAGCAAGGCAACATCACCCATGGCCGAGAAGCGGAGAAGGAGAAGATTCTTTTTCAAGAGAGGAGTATGGTATGTATGGTGTATGATATAGGATGTATTTGGCTGGACAGTTGTCATACATCCTATATCGTACACCATACATCATTTTATTTCTGTCCGTAAAGTACAGGATTCAATGTAGGATCATTGTACATCTTCATCTGGCGGTAAACTTTCATGTACCGATCGCCATTTTGAATGTCTTCGATCAGCTCATCAAAGCAACGAGCCAAATCACTTTCCTGCTCAAGTAGTACAGTCAGCTTCTGTTGTGCTTTCAGGCGGTGTTCTTCGGAAACGGACGTTCGGTCGACTTGCTCGCGGAAGTGATAGAGCTTGAGTTGCAGAATCGACATGCGGTCGAGAAGCCAGGCTGGTGTTTCGGAGTTCATTCGGGCAGTTGGCTTAGGTGTAGTATCCGAAAACAGGTTAGAAAACCAACTGTCAATCAACTCCACGGTATCGGTGCGGTCCTGATTCGACTGATCAATCCGCCGTTTGATCATCACTAACTCACTAGGTTGAATAGTTGGGCTACGAATAATATCTTCGAGATGCCACTGGACGGTATCGATCCAATTCTTTTGATATAACAGAAAGGCAATATCATTCGATGAATACGGATTTTGAATAGGGGTATCAACAAAATCGGTCAGGTGGTAATCCTGAATACTCTGCCGAAAAATGTCGTTAGCAAACGTAGCGTTCATAGGCAATTAATCGTTTGCAAAGATATAGGTTTTTGATCGGAATGCCTGTGATTACAATCAGGCTAACTCCCAATATGTCATTAGAACGGTTTGGCATATAATGCCTATATTTGTATTATTTCGCTGATTTCTTAGGTTTAAGTATTATTTTAAATAATTGTTTAAAAAAACTATTTAAAATAATTGCTTGTTACTTAAGAACAACATACTTTTGATTCGTCAACATGAAAAAGAACATGGATTGTAGCATCACCCTCCCGTCAAAGTCAACCGAAGAGCGCATTCGGGAAGCTGCTAAGCGGGTATTTCTGGAGAAAGGATTCGATGGTGCTACATCTCGGGATATTGCTGAGGCTGCTAATATTAATATTGCTTTGACTAACTACTATTTCCGTAGTAAGGAAAAGCTGTTCATGAACATTTTTGAGGAAATGCTTCAATTGTTCTTCAACGGAATGATTGATATCATGAATCATCCAATTAGTCTGCGGGAAAAAATTGCGGAGTTGATCAATCATGATTTCCAACTGATGAAAGAGAATCCAACTCTTTCGCTCTTCGTCATGAACGAAATACACCGCAATCCGGAGCGTATGGCCACTTGCATGGGTGTCATGAAACAAATTCATCACTCAATGTTCGAAGAGCAACTCCAGAAGGAAGTTAAGCTTGGAACGATCCGGGATATTAGTGCGATGCATCTCTTGCCCATGATCTTCTGTAATATTCAGTTTCTGTTTATTGGTAAGTCTATGCACATGAAAATGTGGCAGATGAGTGCCGAGCAATTCGATGAATTTGCCGACAAGCATAAGAATTTAGTCACTGACATGATTACCAACTATCTATTTGAGTACGAAAAAGCTTAAGGGCTTTTTTTTTACTCCTATTTTAAACAAATTTTTAAAATTGTCAATTAAATACGATGTTTAAAACGGATCTATTAACATCATCCATAAGACCCATTCGATGGTACCTTGCTGCTGTTCCTCTGTTTTTGGGGAGTTCGCTGGTCCAGGCGCAGGATCAGACACTTGAACAACTGATCAACAAAGCGTTGACGAATAACTTCAGTGTGCAATCGGCCCGGTTGGACGAAATCAAAACAGAAGCCCAAATTGCCGAAGTAAGAGCTAGTGCAAGGCCACAGGTGAACCTGTCGGGCGATTACCGACGCTATCTAAAAATTCCGGGTCAGGTTATTCCGGCATCCGTATTCGGTGGTCCAGAAGGGTCGTATGCGGCAGTGGCATTTGGGTTGCCGTATAACCTGTCGACTAGCGTACAGGCTACACAAGCCCTGTATAATCAGTCGTTGCTGATTGCAACAAAAGCCGCCAAAGCCAGCCGGAATTTGTCGGCGCTGCAAACACAGAAAGTTAAAGAGGATGTGGCATACAACGTATCGGCAACGTATTACAATCTTCAAACGACAGCCCAGCAAATCGCTTTTCTACGAAGTAATCTGGTTGCTACCGAGCGCCTTATTCGAATCACCGAATTACGTCGTCAGAATCAATTAGCCCAGGGTATCGACGTAGACCGACTGCAACTCAGCAAAACGGCGTCACAGACCCAGATTGAATCCCTTCAGGCGACTTATAATCAGTTACTTAATAACTTGAAATTTCTGACGGGATTGGCCCAAACCGATTCTCTGCAAGTTGCAACAGGTATTGAAAAAACGATTCCGGTTGCACCCAGTAACGAATACACAATCAATCGGACTGATTTGCAATTGATTGATCAGCAGAAAGTAATCAACGGATTAGAACAGCAAAACGTCAAATCGACTTTTGTGCCTACCGTGAATGCGTATGGTGTGGCGAACAGTTCAGTATATGCCATTGGTGGTGATAATTCATACATTAAAAATTTGCCCGGTTATTGGTTGGGTCTGCAACTGAACTGGAATGTGTTTGATGGCCTCGCTCGGAAAGCCAAACTGAGCCAGAAGAAAATCGACGATCAGAAACTGGACGTACAACTGCGCCAAACTCGTGAGTCGATTTCGATGGACATTGCCAATTCCCGTACCAAGTTCCTGGTCGAACAACAGAACCTGTCGACAAATCAAAGTCAGGTAACATTAGCCGAAAAGGTCTATACGCAAACTCAGCTCCAATTCAAGGAAGGCACGGTCGACATTACCGATGTTGTCCAGGCCGAAAACTCCCTTCGCGATGCACAAAACAACTACCTAACTACGCTGGTCAATCTTCGCACGGCCGAATTAGACTGGAAAAAAGCGACGGGTAGCTTAATCAGTCGCTAAATCAACCCCATTTACGCAACCTGTTAAAATCTTACAAACAACACCATGAAACGAATTTTGGTAGTACTTGCTCTTGTTGGCACGCTTGGCCTGACCGCCTGGACATTAGTCAACAACAAAAAAGAAGTCGAAGCAAAAGTGTACAAGCCCAACGCTGATCAAAAAGTTGGGGTGCGGACAGCCGTTGCCGAATTACGCAACCTGTCGCAGGAAACCGAGTTTTTGGGATCATTTTCACCAAATCGGGAAATTGAAATCCGGCCACAAGCGGGCGGTCAAATTATTGCGCTACCGATTGAAGAAGGCCAAACCGTTGGCGCAGGTCGATTGATTGCCAAATTAGATGACGATCAGCTTAAGTACCAGATTGAAGCAGCTCAGGTGACGCTAGAAGGTTATCAGAACGACCTCAAACGGTACGAAAATCTGGTAAAAGGTGACGCCACACCCGCCGTCAATCTGGAACGGACACAGCTTAACATCCGATCGACGCAGGCGCAAATCAAACAGCTCCAGAAACAGGTTGCTAATACGACCGTTACAACGCCATTTTCGGGAATTATCACCGAGAAAATGGTGGAGAAAGGTTCTGTTGTTTCTGTAGGATCGCCTATTGCCAAAGTGACCGACATTTCGACGCTGAAATTAGTGGTTCAAATCCCTGAAAAAGCCATCAATCAATTCCACGTTGGCCAAACACTACCAATTGAAACAGAAGTTTATCCCGATGCTCATTTCAACGGACGTATTTCGATGATTGCGGCTCAAGGCGATGCTGCTCATAATTACCCTGTTGAAATTACGGTTAGCAACTCTGGTCAAAACAAGCTTCGTGCGGGTATGTACGGTTCCATTGCCAATACCAATAAAGTGAAAAGCCAGACGTTGAGTGTGCCCCGTCAGGCCATTATCGGATCGGCAAAAGAACCACAGATTTACGTAGTCGAAAATGGGAAAGCGATCTTGAAATCAGTCCAAATTGGCGCGACAACGAACGAGTACTACGAAATTACGAAGGGCCTGAAAGCTGGTGATCAAGTGGTTACAAGCGGTCAAATCAACCTGCAAAACGGCACACTGGTCACTGCTCAATGATATGATAGAACGCTGATTTCTATGATTGTTATGATGTTTTATGATCTATAGAGAAAATCATAGCTAATCTTAAAGCTCATAAGTATCTGCGTTCTATCTCAACTAATCAGAAAAATGAAATTTGTCGAAACCATTATCAAACGTCCCTCGCTCATTATCGTACTGTTTGCGATTCTGACCATAGGTGGCTTGTTTTCATACCGGATGCTGAGCTACGAGCTGCTACCGGAATTTTCTACCCCTGTTATTACGATCACCACGGTTTATCCGGGTGCGGCTCCGTCGGAAGTTGAAACGGAGATTAGCCGAAAAATAGAGGATGCCATATCGGGTCTGGATAACCTTGACGATGTGAAAGCTAACTCGTTCGAAAACGCGTCGGTTGTTGTTGTTCAGTTTAAAGCAGGAACCGACATCGACCTGGCTTTACAGGATGCTCAGCGTGAAATCGATAAAATGGTCAGCGATTTGCCCGACGATGCCGAGCAGCCTTCGCTATCGAAAATATCGCCTAGTGACCAGCCCATCATGCAGTTACTGGCCACCTCCACCTTGCCAAACGAAGTATTTTACCAGCAGGTAGAAGATAAGTATTTGCCTATCCTTCAGCAGATTAAAGGGGTTGCCGACATCACGATGGTTGGGGGCGACAAGCGCGAAATTCGGATCAATGTCAATGACGATAAACTGAATTACTATGGTCTATCGCTGCTACAAGTAACGCAGGCAATCAACCAGGCGAACCTTGACTTCCCGACTGGGAAAGTAAAAAGCACAACGGAGAACATGACGCTTCGTCTCGCTGGGAAATTTTCATCGCTGGATGACATACGCAAACTGGTTGTTGCAACCCCAATGAATGGCAGTCCTATTCGCGTGAGTGATGTTGCCAACGTAACCGATGGCATCACCGAGCCAACCAGTATCAGCCGTTTCAACGGTCAGAACGGTATTGGTCTGTTTATCAAGAAACAATCCGATGCCAATGCTGTCGAAATCAGTAAGTTGGTTCAGGAAAAACTGGCTGTAGTTGAAAAGGAAAACGCCAAAGACAAGGTCAATTTCGCCATTGCCTACGACAGTAGCGTATTTACCTTGGCCTCGGTCGAAGCCGTTACGCACGATTTGATTCTGGCCGTTGGACTGGTGGCCATTGTAATGTTGCTGTTCCTGCATAGCCTCCGAAATGCCTTCATCGTGATGGTGTCGGTACCGGCGTCGCTGATTTCGGCTTTCCTGTTCATGTATGTAATGGGGTATTCGCTCAACCTGATGACGTTGCTGGCTCTGTCGCTCGTGATTGGTATTCTGGTCGATGACTCCATCGTGGTGCTCGAAAATATTCAGCGACACCTTGAAATGGGTAAAAACCGGTGGCAAGCTACGCTCGATGGAGTTAGCGAAATCGGCTTTGCGGCCGTTGCGATTACCCTTGTAATTGTGGTAGTATTCGTGCCGATTACGTTCGTCGATGCGGTTATCGCCGATTTATTACGCCAATTCTCACTGACCGTTGCCTTCGCTACACTGGTTAGTTTGCTGGTCAGTTTTACCCTGACACCCTGGTTGACCTCCATGCTGGCCAAGCTGGAACATTTGAATCCAAAGAATCCATTTCAGGCATTCCTGTTGTGGTTCGAAAAAGGACTTACTGCCCTGATCGCCGGGTATCATAGCAGCCTTGCCTGGGTATTGAGCCATAAACTGGCGTTCACCGGAATTCTAATCGCTATTTTCGTTGCCACAGGCTGGGTAATGAGCCTTGGTATTATTGGTTCGGAGTTCGTGGCCCAAGGCGATCAGGGCAAGTTTCTGCTCACCGTAAAACTCGATAAGAGTGTGTCGTTGCAGCAGAACAACCTTACATCCAGAGCTATTGAAAACTACCTCCGTAAGAAACCGGAAGTTCAAACGATCTTCGCCAACGTGGGCGGAGCAAGCACGGGGATCAACAGTACCGGGCAAGGTTCAACGAACCGTACCGAATTAACCGTACAACTGGCTGACGCTGCCGAACGTCCTGGTCATAAGCCAACGGAGCAGTACATGATCGATGTTCGGAAAGAACTGGAAGCTCATTTCCCGGCTATTGAATTTGGTTCGTCGGTTATTGGGATCGTTAATTCGGGTACAGCACCTATCGAAATTTTCCTGAGTGGTAACGATGTAAACCAGAATCTGGCAGCGGCTCAGGAACTGGCCAATCGAATTAGTCGGACACCCGGTGCCAACGACGTAAACGTATCGGTCGAGGCCGGAAACCCTGAAGTTCAGGTAGAAATTGATCGGGAGAAAATGGCAAAACTGGGGCTGAACATTCAAACCGTTGGCGGGACCTTACAAAACGCCTTTGCCGGTAACGATGACTCCAAGTTTCGGGATGATGGTGAAGATTACGACATCCGTGTCATGCTGGATGCCTTCGACCGCAAAAATCCGGATGATGTGAAGAACATCAATTTCTTCAGTCCATCAGCCAATCGTTCGGTGCGACTAGCAGAGTTCGCCAACGTGTCGTTAAGCAATGGTCCTTCGTTGCTGGAACGGAAAAACCGTCGCTCGTCGGTTACGGTTACCGCCAATACGTTGGGAACGGGCTCAGGAACCTTAACGGCTGTTATTCAGGCTGATCTGGCAAAGAACCCTTTACCTGCCGGTGTAACGGTGAGCTGGGGTGGTGATGCCAAAAACCAAAGTGAAGGATTTGGCTCGCTGGGTATCGCGATGCTGGCGGGTCTGATGCTGGTATACTTCATCATGGTCTTGCTCTACGATAGCTTTGTGTATCCGTTTGTCGTGTTGTTCTCGATTCCAGTAGCGGTCATTGGTGCCCTGTTGGCTCTGGCGTTGAGTTCGTCGAACATCGGTATTTTCGCCATGCTGGGTATGCTGATGCTGATTGGTCTGGTGGTGAAAAACGCCATCCTGATTGTCGATTTTGCCAACCAGCAGAAAGCCGAAGGGGTACACTTCAAACAAGCGATTCTGCACGCTGGCGAAGAACGCTTGCGTCCTATTCTGATGACGACCATTGCGATGGTTATCGGGATGGTGCCGATTGCCACCGCGTCGGGGGCGGGTGCCGAATGGAAAAACTCGCTGGCCTGGGTACTGATCGGCGGCTTGACTAGCTCGATGGTGCTCACCGTTTACCTGGTGCCGATGATGTACTACATCGTAGACCGCATTCAGGAGAAATGGACGAACTTCCGAGCTAAGTCTAAACCAGCGAAATTTGTTGAAGAAGTAGCCGTTTCTTAATTGTTTACGGTTTACAGTATTCGGTTTACGGTTGGCTGACGCGTAGTTGCTTTCGCCGATCCGCCGGTGCGGTCAGCTGACCGTAAACTGAATACCGTAAACAAGATACCACAACCCTAAAAAACTCCTCCTTTTAAAAACCATGACACTATCTCAAATAAATAACCGCTTACAGGAAATTCTTGCCAGCATTGGCATCAGCTTGACAGCTCTGACCGATCAGGCCAGTTTTGCTCGGGACTTGGGGCTTGATTCGCTCGATATTACAGACTTGATGCTTCAGGTCGAAACCAGTTTTAATATTCGTATTCCCGACGAAGACTGGTGGAAACTCCAGACGGTTGGCCAATTGAAGAGTTACCTGGCCGATGAGATGATTTTTGATTAAAAATGCCCACCTCTATGATAGAGCGCTAATTCCGATTCGGGGTTAGCGCTTTTTTTATGTATTAAATCGAATATCTATCCCGTAGGGATCAAACAGCGTAGCGTCGGTAGATCAAGTAATCTTTTGAGTCTGCAAACGTGCCGTCAGGTACGTAACTAGCCGCGTACCTGACGGCACGCCAAGAAAGGATCGGGACGATATTTACTACCAACGCTTCGCTGTTTAATCCCTACGGGATAACTCCTTGGCGTCTAATAGCGGATGGCTCAAAATGTCCGGTGATTGGCCATTGTAAACGAAAATAGCCTTGTACTTTTACGGTCTAATTCAGTGATTCAATGGCTCGTAGTGCACAAGTAATTTTTGTTGTACCGCCACGCGTACACGTTCTTGACCTGACGGGACCGATTCAGGTTTTTTACGAAGCTAGGGAATATGGGGCGCCTTATCAACTGACCTATTGTTCTTTTCAAAGCTCTGTTACCAGTTCGGCAGGCTTGAATTTCGGTGCTGTATTGCCCTACAATGAGGTCCAAACCCATCCGGGAGATTACATTTTTCTGCCGGGTATGGAAATGGAATATATTCGGTCGGAGCTAAAAGAGGAGACGATTTTCTTTGATTGGCTTCAGCAGCAACAGGCAAAAGGCGTGTACCTGTGCTCGGTGTGTACAGGCGCTTTTATCCTGGCACAAGCCGGATTGCTTGATGGCCGAAAATGTACGACGCACTGGAAACGGATTGATGAACTGCAGGCAACCTATCCGAAATTGATGGCCCAAACTGACAGGTTGTTTGTGAAGGATGGAAATCTCTATACCAGCGCAGGCATCACAGCAGGTATCGATCTGGCTTTAGCAATTCTGGAAGAGCAGGAGGGGCCGTTGTTTGCCACGAAAATAGCCCGCGAGTTAGTCGTATATTTTCGGCGAGGGGCTGAGCATACGCAGAAAAGCGTTTACCTCGATTACCGAAACCACATGAACGTGGCTATTCACCAGATGCAGGACTGGCTGATTGCCAACCTGGAAGCCAAAGCAACGTTGGAGGATCTGGCCGAAATCGCTAATATGAGTACCCGTAACCTGACGCGAACCTTTCGCAAAGAAACCGGTATAACCATCCACGATTACACAACCCGATTACGGTTGGAATTGGCCCGAACGCTACAACATAATCCGGGCATGACTATGGAAGCTATTGCCGCTAAATGTGGCTTTCAGGATGCACGCCAACTCCGCCGAATCTGGCAAAAATCGAATAATACAGCTACTGTAAGACAGTCATTTACCTCCTAACAATTATACTAATGAAGCTCCTAATCAATTACACCCGCTACACGTTGTTGACTTGCTTGCTGGCAATGCCTCTCGATTACACGTTCGCTCAGAAATCTGGAAAGAAAGAGGTATTAATGGCTTATTATTGTGAACCTTGCAACAATGTCTGCGATCTGGAACGGCATGACGGACCGGGTGTGTGTAAGCATTGTGGCATGCCCCTGGTCAAACGCAGTGTTGCCCTGATGGACTCACTTCGGAATAATCAGAAAAAGTCGACGAAGCGCAACGTGGCTATCTTTATTCACAACGGCGTTGAGGTGCTTGATTTTTCGGGGCCAAGCGAGGTATTTGCCTCAACAGAAGGTTTCAATGTGTATACAGTTTCGCTTACGAAAGAGCCTATTACCAGCCAGGGTTTCATCAAAATTGTACCCAACTATAGCCTTGCCGACTGCCCAAAGCCAGATATTGTGGTGTTGCCCGGTGGCCAAACCGGCCCGTTTATTGAGAATAAAATATTGATCGACTGGATAAAAGCCTGTTCGCAGGATGCCGAAATTATGCTGTCGGTTTGTACAGGAGCTGGTTTACTAGCGAAAGCGGGCTTGCTGGATGGTAAACAAGCTACCACTTTTCACAACTATATCGACAACCTGCAAAAGGCAACGCCCAAAGCCAAAATACTCCGTAACACCCGCTTTGTCGACAATGGTCAAGTGATCACAACGGCTGGCGTATCGGCTGGTATTGACGGCGCGCTCCACGTCGTGGCTAAATTGAAAGGACTTGCTGTTGCTACACAGACAGCCCGTTATATGGAGTATGATAAATGGAAACCTAACGAAGGGCTGGTTGTTGCGCAGACGGCAAAATTAGAAACAGGGAGAAAGTAAAGCTGTTTAGGGCTATTTACAGTTGTTTTTTTGTCATGCTGACGAAGGAAGCATCTTAATGCATCCAAACACATTATTCAGGAAAATTTAAGATGCTTCCTTCGTCAGCATGACAAAAAAAGCTGTATACGATTCAAGTTCCTACTGCAATGTTTCCCAAACTTGAAAACTATCGCCCACACCAAATTCTGACTGATTGGGGGGGAACTCCATAAAGCCATCGGCTGCCAACAAGTTAGCAAAGTCGGCAGAACCCGAGCCTGGTAATGGATGGGCTAACGTCCGACCATCCATTTCGGATGTTAGTCGAACGGGCAGAAAATAAGTCATATTCGGTTTAAATGTCACAGATTCAGCTAATTGAGCATACCGAATTGTCGCAGGAGCTAACCCAAGTGATGCGCGCAGATAAGGCAGGACATATCGATATGCGCAGAGTACGGTTGAAACAGGATTTCCGGGTAGTGCAAAGACCGTTTTGCCGGATGCCGATGTGCCAAACCAGAGTGGTTTGCCTGGGCGCTGGTCGATCTTGTGAAAATGCTTTTGGACACCCAGTTTCTCCAGTGTATCAGGCACAAAATCAGCTTTGCCCGCCGAAACTCCACCGCTAAGAATCAACATATCGTTAGTCACGAGTAAGTCTTCTAAGCCTTTTTCTAACTGCTCTTCATCATCCACAATATGATGTAAAGTGGCCTGAATACCCAGCGACAGTAGTGCTGCCTGAAGCATATAAGTATTCGATCGGCGAATTTGATAGGGTAGGGGCGTATCGGAAACGTCAACTAATTCGTCGCCGGTTGAGACGAGAGCAACACGAGGCAGTGCCGTAACCAGCAACGTGGATTGACCTACCGAAGCGGCCACAGCTAATTCGGAAGGACCAAGACGTGTACCAACAGACATGAGTTCGTCGTTCGCCCGACGATCGGTAGCCTGCGGGTGAATGTGCATACCCATCTGAATTGGGCCAAAAGGCGTGTTTTCAACAACAATGCTTGCCTGCCCATCCACAATGCGAATTTCTTCATAACGGGCTATCGTATCAGCGCCAATAGGCAACATAGCCCCCGTCATTACTTCCAGACAAGTACCCGAATCCTGTAGCGTTTGCTGAGGCTGACCCGCACGTTGCATACCAATAACCCGAAACGTACGTTGCCCCGCTGCGTAATCGGCAAATCGAATGGCAATTCCGTCCATCGCTACTCGATTGAAGGGAGGAAAGTCGCGGTCGGCTCGAACAGCTTCACGTAGAACGCGGCCGTTGGCATCGAGAAGCGAAACGGTTTCGGTTGGGAGTGAAAGCAGGTGTTGTTGAGTAATAGAGAAAGCGTCGGAAACGGAAAGCATAAGGATTTACGATTTACGGGGTATGATTTACGATTTATTGCCGACGAAATTAGGATTCAGTTTATGAACCTCAATGCAGAATGTAATCCAGTTAAACTCGATGCAGGGTAGTTGTGCCTAATTTATGCTTATATTTGTCATGTACGATTAACAAGAACTAACGGATGGCCACGGAAATTGTTAGTAATTATAAAAATCTGGTCGCTCATATCGGAAGCCTTATTGACGTTGCCGGTTATCGAAATGATTACATCGCGAAGAAAATAGGAATCTCGCCAGTTAGCTTTGCTACGAAAAAAAAACGAAATAACTTTTCTGTTGATGAAGTGGAAAAGATAATTCAGCTAATTGAAAACGAGGATGTTGATGATTATTTGATGGCTAAGATTATGGAAGCTCGCGCCGATGAGCCAATCATCTCTCTGGCTGACTTAAAAACCCAGATGGGATGGAAATAACTGTTCGTAAATCTTTCGTTAAAGAACTACAAAAATTGCCATCTAAAATTCAGCAATCTGTTCGAGAGGTTTTAGACGAATTGGAGAAGGCTACTGATCTGGAAAGTTCTGGTGTCGATTACAAATACTTGGAAGGGCAGAAAAAAGATCAGAATTATTACCGGATTCGGATTGGTGGCTGGCGAATGGGAGTGGAGTATATGCCCCCGGCCAACGAGCAAACTGCCGCTGCGATTGTCATTACAATTTTGAGTAGAGGAGATATTTACAAGAAATTTCCACCTAAATAAGGGATTATCTTTTATGAGCGAATTTTCGCATCTCAATGCCGAAGGAAATCCGGCAATGGTCGACGTAGGAGCGAAAATCGTTACTCGTCGAACCGCCCGCGCCCAGAGTATCGTTTCATTGGGGCCAGATATTATGCAACACCTAACAGGCACCGATATTTCTACGAAGAAAGGTCCCGTATTTCAGACAGCTATCATTGCGGGGACAATGGCGGCCAAACGAACCGACGATCTGATTCCACTTTGTCATTCGCTTGGCCTGGATAATTGCCAGATTACAATCACGACCGAAGGAACGGATGCTATTGTGGATTGCCTGGTTTCGACCGAAGGCAAAACTGGAGTCGAAATGGAAGCGTTAGTAGGGGCATCGGTTGCGGCTTTGACCATTTACGATATGTGCAAAGCCTTCTCGCACGACATCATTATCAAGGAAACCAAGCTCATGGAAAAAACGGGCGGTAAACGCGATTTTCATCGTGAGTAAGCTAAATGGACTTGTCTTAGCTGGTGGTCGAAGCACCCGAATGGGTCAGGATAAATCGCAGTTGGTCTATCATAGAAAACCCCAACGTGAGCACCTGACCGAATTGCTCAGGCCCTATTGTAGTGTGGTTTTCTGGTCGGTGAATGCAATGCAGGCCAATGAACTGATGGATTCTGATCAACTTCGGATTGTCGACGCGTTTGATATTCCAACGCCACTCAACGGAATTTTGTCGGCGTTTCAATACGATGCCGAAGCGGCCTGGTTCGTTGTAGCCTGTGATATGCCCTTATTGACTGTTCAATCGCTCGATGCACTTGTAAAAGGCCGGAACACGGCAAAAAAAGCGACGGTTTTCTACGATTCGGATGGGCAATTGCCTGAACCTCTGTTGGGTATTTATGAACCTGCTTTTGGGCCAATTTTACATCAGGCCATTGCTGATGGAGTTTATTCGCCACGACAATTGCTTCAACAAAATGATGTCCAGCTACTGACTCCGCCAGAAATTCGGGAATTAACCAATATCAATGACCAAGTGGCCAGAGCGAAGTTGGGTTTATAAAACATCGGTCTGGAATTCAGGTTCATACTTAAAACCAGTTGGTATGAACCCACTTCGACATCTCCTGCTGACTGCTGGCTCGCTTCTATTGGGGAGTGCGGCCACAGCCCAGCGCCAGTCTCCTCCGCCCGAATTAAGCTCGTTTAGCGAACAGCGGATTAAACATCAAAAAACTCTGGGATTAACATTGGGTAGCTTTGCGCTTGCCAATATTGCGGTTGGAGCTATAGCCTCTGGACAGACAACGGGCGAGACGAAGTATTTCCATAAAATGAATGTATATTGGAATCTGGTCAATCTTGGCATTGCTGGGGCTGGTTTGCTAGCATCGCGGAAACGGCCGTCGAATGGCGAAACGATAGCCGATGCCGTTCGGAAGCATGAGAACATGAAGCAGATTTTGCTCGTCAATGCTGGTTTAGATGTTGCCTATGTGATTGGTGGGGCTTATTTGCGGGAACGTGCCGAATCTCATCCCGATAAGGCCGATCAATTGCGAGGCTATGGCAAATCCATTATGGTGCAAGGCGGTTTTCTGCTGGCGTTCGATTTAGTGAACTACTTCATTTTCAAAAATCGGGGCGATAAGCAGGAGCGACTACTACTCTCCGTCAGTCCAGCAGGCGTTGGGGTAGTTTTGCCGATTCGGTAAATGAATAGATTGATATACTGTCCGAACTAATCCTGATACGGAGCCGTTCTGCGATAATTTACTAATCGCACCGGCGACCCGGCGCTACTGAGCAATGCAGGCCCATTTACAACCCTTTCAAACATTCATTACCAATGCGCTTGTCTATATTCAACAAGACCCCGACGCGATTGGATTAGCGGCTGGTGGCTCATGGGCATCGGGCGAAATCGATGCTTACTCTGACCTTGATTTGGTATTGGTGACAGCCCAGAAAATTGCACCCGACGTTGAAAAGATGCAGGCGTATGCAGCAAAACTTGGACCCGTATTGGCCTCTTTTCGGGGCGATCACGTAGGCGAACCCCGCTTATTGATCGTTCTCTACGAAAACGCGTTGCTGCACGTTGATATTAAGTTTCTGACACCCGATGAATTTTATCATCGTGTTGAAGATCCAACCATACTTTGGGAGCGTGATCAGGCATTGAGTACAATTATTCAGGAATCAACGGCGCAATACCCACCTTTTGATTTTCAATGGGCCGAGGATCGATTCTGGATTTGGACACACTATGCCGCGCTTAAAGTAGGGCGTGGGGAGTTTTTTGAGGCTATTGATTTTCTGGCCTTTGTCAGAAATGCTGTATTGGGGCCAATGCTGCATCTTAAAAATGAAAGCTTGCCTCGGGGAGTTCGTCGGGCCGAAACGACCTTTGGCTCGCTTGAGCTTACGAAGCTTCGTAAAACGGTGTCAATGCCTGATCGAACAACGTTGCTGAGTAGTTTATGGGAAGTCATGTACCTCTACGAATCGCTGCGAGACGCGCTGGTCCCTGATACATTTCAGAAAAACAGAGCTGCTCAGATAGCGGTTACCAAGTATCTTGCTGCACTTTAAAAATGGTCAGGAATAGTCAGGTGGTTGTCAAGTATGGTTAGGTAATTGTTACCGAAAAGCAAGCAAAATTTGACCATTTCTGACAACAACCTGACTATTCCTGACAACCCTTGACAAAAGTAATTATGACTAATCAAGATGAGTATTTTTTGCGTGAAGCTATTCAACTGGCTCGCGAGGGTATGACAACAGGCAAGGGTGGGCCTTTTGGTTCGATTGTGGTTCGGAATGGTGAAATTGTTGGGCGTGGCTGTAACCAGGTTACTTCAACAAACGACCCGACAGCTCATGCCGAAGTCGTAGCCATTCGGGATGCCTGCCGAAATCTGGGCACATTTCAGCTCGATGATTGTACCTTATATGCGTCCTGCGAACCCTGCCCTATGTGTTTGGGAGCTATCTATTGGGCGCGTCCCAGCCGAATCGTGTACGGAGCCTTTCATTCTGATGCAGCAGGAGCCGGTTTCGACGATCAGTTTATCTACGAAGAATTAGATAAGCCCCGCGAGGAGCGCCATATTCCGATGCATCAACTTTTGCACGAAGAAGCCGGAGCCGTTTTTCAGGAATGGATTGCCATGGAGAAACGAATTCTGTATTAATCGCGTACCAATCTAAAAGGGTGTAGGACAAGTTTATTTTTCTGACAGGATTGACAAGATTTACAAGATGCCCTATGACTACAATCCTGTAAATCTTGTCAATCCTGTCAGAAAAAGAGAAGACGCAATCTGCGTCCATCTAAAACGAAGTATTCGTTCTCGGTGTAAAAGCCGTACTTTTGCAGAAAAAAAGTCGCTTCTGATTATCTGATTGCTGAAGCAACTAACTAAACTAGTCTACGTCATGCCAGGAATGGAATTTTTTGGAGCGGCCGAGCGCAAGGAAATCAACGATGTGCTTGAGACCGGTATCCTGTTTCGGTATAATCACGAAGCGCAACGCAATAATATTTACAAAGCCCGTGAGTTTGAGGCTGAAGTTGCTAAGGTAGTTGGTGCCAAATACGCCCATGCCGTATCGAGTGGCTCGACGGCGGTTTTGTGTGCGTTGGCCGCTGCCGGAATCGGTGCTGGCGACGAAGTTATCGTGCCGCCTTTTACCTATATCGCTACGGTCGAAGCCGTATTGATGGCCGGTGCTTTACCCGTTTTCGCGGATATCGACGAGACCCTTTGCTTAAGCGCCGAGGGAATTCGGAAAGCCATTACGCCGAAAACCAAAGCGATTTGTCTGGTGCATATGTGTGGCCAAATGGCGAACATGGATGACATCATGGCTATCGTGAATGAGCATAATCTGGTGCTGGTTGAAGATGCCGGTCAGGCAATGGGCGCGAGCTATAAAGGTGTTTCAACGGGCCTTTGGGGAAAAACGGGCGCTTACTCGTTCGATTTTTTTAAGATTGCTACAGCGGGTGAAGGTGGCATCATGGTTACGAACGACGAGACGGCCTACAAACACGCCGATTCCTACTCTGACCACGGTCACGATCACGTTGGTACGAACCGGGGGATGGAGCAGCACCCAATTCTGGGCTTTAACTACCGAATCAGCGAGCTTCATGCCGCTGTTGGTCTGGTGCAAACGCGCCGGGTTCCCGAGATTATCAAGAGTAACAACGCACACAAAAAACAATTGATGGAAGCGCTGGGAACGGTTCCAGGGGTATCGTTCGCAACGATTCCTGACGCCGATGGTGACTCGGCTACCTTCCTGAACCTGTTGATGGCCGATACCGATTCCGCGCAACGCACTGTTGCCGAGTTAAATGCGGCTGGTGTAGGCGGTTTCAATTATTGGTACACCAACATGTACCATTTTATAAACCAGTGGACCCACATCAAAGAAATGAAGACGGCTGCGCCCTTAGCCATCGAGAAGTTTGGGGCTCCACAGGATTATAAAAACCTCGATATCCCAAACGCACAAGCGACAATTGGTCGATTGATTTCGTTCGGCATTCGGGCAAGCTGGACGGCAGAAGAAGTGGCGACCTTGGCGAAAAACATTGAAGCCGCCGTTCGGAAAGCAACACTGGTAGAAGCGTAATTTTTAGCCATTATGGCTTGACAATACAATGGTAGCAGCACCAATACAAACCACGCATAAAAATTTCAAAGGCATCGAGAAGACAGTTTTCGGTCGGGGGAGTTTTTCACAACTCGACGAAATTCTGGCTCCACGTCGGGCCGATAATGAAGGTTACTTCGTTTTTCTGGTCGATAATTATTTCAAAGGCAAAACCCTGGAAAGTCAGGTTCCGGCTCATGCCGAGGATTTGACTTATTACATTAGTGTTGAGGAGCACGAGCCAACCACCGAACAGATCGACCAGCTTCGCGATGAGATTCTGGCTAAAAAAGGCTTGCCATCGGGGGTTGTTGGTATTGGTGGCGGAAGCATCATGGACATTGCGAAAGCCTTGTCGCTCATGCTAACCAACGAAGGTTCATCGACGCTTTATCAGGGCCTGAATCTGATTAAAAAGCCGGGTGTTTATCACGTGGGTGTTCCAACGATTTCGGGAACGGGGGCTGAAGTATCGATGACGGCGGTGTTGACCGGCCCCGTTAAAAAACTGGGCTTGAAGTGCGAATGGACCGTTTTCAACCAGGTTGTCCTCGATCCTGACCTGATTGCCAGCGTACCTCGCAACTGGTGGTTCTATACAGGTATGGATACCTATATTCACTGCATTGAATCGGAGAATGGGCGAATGAACAATGCCTATTCGCACGCGTATGCCGAGCAAGCCATGAAACTTTGCCGGGAGGTTTATCTGGGCGAAAAATCGGGTCAGACACCGGAGAACGACGACAAACTAATGGTGGCTTCGTTGATGGGTGGTCTTAGCCTGACGTATTCTGAAGTGGGCGTTTGTCATGCGTTGAGCTACGGCCTGTCGAAAATTCTGGGAACTCGGCATTGTTATGCCAATTGCCTGATCATGAATCATCTCGAAGACTACTATCCGCAAGGAGTAGCCGAGTTCAAGGAGATGGTCGCCTATCACCAGATTGATTTGCCACAGGGTTTATCGAAAGATTGGAGCGACGACATCATCACCCAAATGGCGCATGTATCGTACAATCTGCCGCACATGTGGTTGCACGCCATCGGCGACAACTGGCAGGAAGTTATTACGATTGACTTGCTGAAAGATTTGTTCCGCAGATTGTAGGCCCAGGTTTTTTGATAACTGATCGATGAAAAACATACTTAGAATCCTGCTCATTGTACTGACCGTATCGGTGAATATTGGGTGCGATCAGGTGTCAAAAAATATTGTGAGAACGAAGGTAAACTACGGCGAAAGCATTCCGCTATTGGATAGCCATCTAACGCTCACGAAAGTGGAAAATACGGGGGCTTTCCTAAGTGTAGGCGAGTCGTTACCACCGATGCTAAAGAGCTTGCTACTACAAATTTTGCCCTTGCTGGCTATCGTGCTGGGTTTTGGTTATCTGCTATTCCGATTTAATACGCCCCGGCTGTTTGTGGCAGGCGCTTGTTTTATCATTGGCGGTGGCATCGGGAATCTCATCGACCGAATGGCGTATGGGTCGGTGACCGACTTTTTACATATCAGTTTCGGTATTTTTCAAACGGGTATCTTCAACATGGCTGATGTATCGGTTATGGTGGGTGCCGGGTTTATTCTGCTTAATTCCTTCCTGAAAAACCAGAAGGATGACGGCCAATTAAGTATATGATAAGTAGGGTTGCTATTGATTCTGCCAAACTAAAAAGAGAATCAACGTATCCTATAGCATCAATAGAAGCTTAAAATAACAAAGTAATGTCTCAGAAAATCGTTCGCGTTGGCGACATCGAATGTGGGTCGGATGAGTTATTCCTCATCAGTGGCCCCTGTGTTATTGAAGATGAAAAAATTATGATGACGGTTGCCGAGCAACTCCGCGAAATCCAGGAGCGCGTAGGCATCAAGATCATCTATAAATCATCCTTCCAAAAGGACAATCGGTCCAGCCTGAACTACTACAATGGTCCCGGCATCGACAAAGGCATGAAGATTCTGGCCAAAGTGAAAGAGCAATTCGGTTTCCCGTTGTTGACCGACGTTCACTACCCAGATCAGTGTGCACCCGTTGCCGACGTGGTTGACGTTCTGCAAATTCCGGCTTATCTGTGTATGCAGACGATGCTGGTGGTTGCTGCGGCTAAAACGGGCAAAGTGGTCAACGTGAAACACGGGCAGTTTCTGGCACCGGAGAACATGAAGCACCCGGTCAAAAAAATCGAAGATTCGGGCAACGAACAGATTATCCTAACCGAGCGCGGTTTCACCTTTGGCTACAATGACTTAGTAGTTGATCCTCGCGCGTTCTACCACATGGCGCGTACCAATTACCCCGTTGTGTTCGACGTAACCCACGCCATTCGGAAGTACGGTATTCCGTCGGCCGATGCCAAAGGTGGTGCTCGCGAATACCTGCCTGTACTTGCTCGTGCGGGTGTCGCTGCGGGTGTCGATGGCCTGTTTGTGGAAACGCATACCTGCCCATCCGAAGCGCTTTGTGATGCTGCCAGCCAGTTGGATATTCGCTACCTGGAAGAATTCCTGAAACCCCTGCTGGAGCTACACGCCGTAGAAGTTAAATACCGGAATACATTGCCAGAACTGGCTTAATTAGAATGTATGATATAGGATGTATGATGTATGATGTAGCTGGCGCAAAAGCCATATATCATACATCATACATCATACATCCTTATGGCTGACATAGAACAAATCTTCACCGCCCTCGGTGGCCAGTTTATAACTCCCATCGATGCACTTACCGAAAAACTGAAAGCTGTTCGGGCTATCGTGTTTGATTGGGATGGTGTTTTTAACGACGGTATCAAAACCGAAGCCGGGAGCAGTTCATTTAGTGAGGTGGACTCGATGGGGACGAATCTGCTTCGATTTGGGCTTTGGCTGCATCATGGTGGCCAGTTGCCAGTAGCTGCAATTATTACCGGTGTGATTAATACCCTCTCCGAAACGTTGGTTCGCCGGGAGCACTTTCATGCCAGCTATTCGCAGGCGAAACATAAGATCGACGTACTCCACCATTTGCTGGAGCAACATAATTTGCAACCGCACGAAGTTGCTTTCTTCTTCGATGATGCCCTGGATTTATCTGTGTCTGAAGTCGCTGGGGTGCGGATTATGATTCGTCGAAATGCCAATCCGCTGTTCATGCAGTACGTTATTCAAAACGGTCTTGCCGATTATGTAACAGGTAGCCAAAGTGGCCAGTTTGCTGTTCGCGAAGGCTGCGAACTCTTGCTGGGACTGCTTGGTCAGTTCGATAACGTCATGAATGAGCGCCTACGTTACTTCCCTGCTTACGACCAATATTACCAGCAACGGCAGGCTGTTGAGCCGACTTATTGGGTGATAGAAAAAGATGGACCCGTTCGGAAATAGTAAAGACTCAAACAGTAACTCATGATAATCGGTATTATTCCTGCCCGCTACGGATCAACTCGTTTTCCGGGAAAACCACTGGCTGATATTGGTGGGAAATCAATGATTCAGCGTGTGCTGGAACAGTGCAAGCAGGCTAAATCATTAGATAAAGTCGTGGTAGCGACCGACGATGAGCGCATTGCAGAAGCTGTTCGGCAATTGGGCGAGGAAGTGGTCATGACCCGTACCGATCATCCCAGCGGCACCGACCGTTGTTGGGAAGCCTACGACCGACTCATTGGCGATGGCCTTATTCCGGGTGATTCGTCAGATTATATTCTCAATATTCAGGGTGACGAACCGTTTATCGATCCTGCACAGATTGACGAACTCGCGGCCATTCTGGACGGAACCGTAGAACTGGCTACGCAAATGGCATCAGTCGATTCGGCAGCTATATTGCATGATCCTAAGGAAGCCAAGATTGTCGTCAATTCACAAAACGAAGCACTTTATTTCAGTCGCTCGGCTGTACCCTATTTGTGGGGGATTGAACCCGATCAGTGGCACGCGCATCATGCTTACCATCGCCATGTAGGACTGTATGCCTATCGTGCCGATGTGCTTGAAAAGATTACACAATTGCCGCCTTCATTACTCGAACAGGCTGAGTCGTTAGAACAACTACGCTGGCTGGAAGCAGGTTATCGAATTAAACTCGTATCGACGAACTTCCAGACGCCCAGCGTGGATAGTCCGGCCGATATTGAGAAAATACTACAAAGTGGGCTGTAACGATTGGCTGGCTGAATTCGGTTGTGTCCAGATTTGGTATTGCACCCGCGCCCATACCAGCAAACACGGAACCGCTTTGATATTGTAGGGCTGGAAAAACTCTCGCTGTATAATGGCCGGAAAAATATCGGTGGGGGAAAGCGAGGTGAAGATAACAACCAGCGCCAGTAAAATACGATCAAGCTGGGTAGGTTGTTCGAGCGAAACCCACCATAAAGCCACACCCGTAACGGCCATCACGTAGGTTGGCGATTCGGCCATCTTGTTGAACACGATCATAAACAGGAGGAAGTAAGCAACCATCCGTCGCTGAAACAATCGATTCTGCCAAAGGCTAAACCGGAGGAATGGCAGCAGAAATAGCGTAGCGCCTATGGCTTCGATAACGCGGTAATTGGCGTCGGTTTTAGGCATTCCGAACCAGGCTTGCGCAATGCCCATTACGGAAACCTGCAAACCTAATTTACTCTCAACAATCACGGCAAACCACTCGCGATACTCAGACGCTAAATGGTCGGGGGGAATCATCGTGAGTGGTGCAATGGCGAATAGTGCCGTCCAGACGATCATGGCCAGAATGAATTGTGGCTTCTTTGGATAGAACAAAAAGAACCCGGCAGCCGCTACGCCATAGAATTTAATAAACAGGCAAAGTACAAAGAAAAAAGCCGCCTGCCATACCTTTTCGTTGCGGAGGAAATACAAACCCAATAGGATAGACCCCACAATGAGGTTATTACTTTGTAGATTCTGAGCAGTGATCAGGGCTTCCAGAATAATGATGAGGAGCGCTACCTGACGTGCACGAGCCGGGTTTTTCTCGTCGGATAAGTAAAACCACACGCCTGCTAATAGCACCACGGTGTTCAGCACGTTCCACAGAATCATACCCAGCAGATTCGGCAGGTAGTAGAAAGGGCCCATCAACCAGGCGAAGGTTGGGCTGTATTTATAGTTATCGAAGTACAGATTGGGGTGGTATCCGTAAATGCTTTTGTCCAGAAGCAGGTTATGAAACGGCTTGGCGAACATCAGGTAATTGTTGTAATTACCATAGCCCAGCAGATAATTCTGAAGTGCCGCAGCAATGAACAGCACGATGTATAAACCCAACAAGCGCGGAAGGCTTAGAAAGCGAAGAAGGCGTTGCAAAGCGTAATAGATTCGTTAGCAAAAACAAAATTAAGCAGGATTCATCCGAATTGCCCATTTATCTTTGTTAACTATGTCATCTCATCATATTGTTCGCGAGAAACAGGAGCCCGCTCTTCTGATTGCCAACGGCGAAGCCTGTGACCCCGAATTACTAGGTCAGCTTTTGGAGTGGAGTCCAACGGTTGTTGTGCTCGATAGTGCCATTTGGCGGGTACTCGATCTGGGCATTAAAGTGGATGTACTACTCGGTGATTTTGATCGGGATTTGGACCTCGATAGCATTCGGGAGCAGCAATATCCGCTGGAGATTATACATACACCCGATCAGGAGAAAACCGATCTTGATAAAGGCATTGAATACCTGATTGAGCGTGGTTACCCGGCGGTCAACATCGTATGGGCAACTGGTCGCCGGGCCGATCATACCATTGTCAATATGACCAGTATTGTTCGGTATAAAGATCAGATTCGGATTACCATGATCGACGACCATTCCAAAATTTTTCCGCTTGTTGGCAAATTTGAAAAGTGGTACGAAGCAGGAACGCCCATCTCATTGATTCCGGTTGGAACCGTAACCGGCTTTACATCAGAGGGGCTGAAATACAATTTACAGGACGCCACCTTAACATTGGGGTATCGAACCAGCAGCAGCAATGAAGCCGCCGAAGATGGCTTTGTGCGCATTGAGGCTAAGACTGGCGATTTACTGATAATGGAGTGCTGGGATTAATTTCGTGTAGGTATTGATGGAGTATTCGACAATTTTAACGCTTTGTAGTTTTTCATTTCTAGCCGGTTTTATCGATGCCATTATAGGTGGGGGAGGACTGATTCAAACGCCCGCTATTTTGTTTACCCTACCACAATACCCCGTTCCGACCTTGATTGGCACGACTAAGATTCCTTCACTGAGCGGGAGCCTGATGGGGGCGTTTCAATATAGCCGCCGAGTAGCTGTGGCCGGACGATTCATTGGTCCCATGATGGCCATCGCTTTTGGAGCGTCCTGGTTGGGAGCTTGGACGCTGACAAGGGTGCCCAACAGCTTTATGAAACCCTTTGCACTGGTTATTCTGGTCGCTGTATTCATCTATACACTTACCCAGAAAAGCTTTGGGCAGGTATCGCATCGGATCGTGACAGCACAGCAACAGCGGGTACGCATGTGGCTGATGGGGGCCATAATTGGCTTCTACGATGGCTTTTTCGGACCGGGGACAGGCAGTTTTCTGGTTCTAGGTTTTATTACGTTGATCGGCTTCGACTTCCTGAAAGCCAGTGCGCACGCCAAATTAGTGAATGCCGCTACTAACCTGTCGTGCGTACTATTTTTTGCGAATAGGGGCCTCATACTTTATTCGTTCGCTTTTCCGATGGCATTGGCAAATCTCTCCGGAGCATTTCTGGGGGCTCGTTTGGCCATTCTGAAGGGGAATCGTTTCATTCGAGTGTTCTTCCTACTGGTCATTGCTGCTACCATTCTGCGGTTTGCGTGGGATTTGCTAGCGTAAGCCGGGCAATCTCAAAATTTTACTTGATTGATGGTTAAGTGAATGGACCATGAATAATTGATAATGAAAAATGGTGAATTATTGTTTTTTAGCGCATAGCCATTCTCCATTTTGCATTGTCCATTTACTTAACATACACGAGGTGTCTAGACGTTATAAATTGATCTATGGGATTGCCTGTGGTTAGGGAGATAGCATAAGTTTGAAATTTATAAGTGATTGAGTTTAGGCGATTGTTGGTTTTTGTGATACCGCGTGCCTGCATCAGAGAGGCAGCCGGACCGTGTTTATGGCGGGTGTAGGACATGTTTAGCGTATGGGCTTGTAAACTGTTTTTTTGACAGGATTAACAGGATTTTCAGGATTTATTTTACCAATAGTTAACGCAATAAATCCTGAAAATCCTGTTAATCCTGTCAAAAAAAGAACTTGTCCTGCACCCTTTATGGCTGGCTAAAAGTGGCTTGGAATCCAAGCCGCTACATTTTGTATTTCCAGCGCTTGCATCCCCGAACTTTCTGACGTAATCTTGCATTAATTAAATTGAATCTAAATAAGCCTGGTGGTCTATATGGCCAGGCGCCTGCCGGCACATGAGTAAACGGAGTGTAGCTGATTTGAAAATTGGAGAGAAGGCTGTAATTCAGTCGTTTAGTGATCAGTTGATGTCGCTTAAATTGCTCGAGATGGGCTGTTTGCCAGGAGCACAGGTATGCTTACAGGCTAAGGCTCCACTTGGTGATCCGATTTGTCTGAGTGTATCGGGCTATTGTTTGGCGCTACGAAAATCCGAAGCGGCCACTATTCTGATTGATAATTAATAGGGGTGATGAATTAGATAAGCTCATCTACATGACTCATTATTAATTAGCTATTATTGTTTTTCGTCTTGAAACTGTCTCCGTCCATTGCTCTGATTGGCAACCCAAATGCCGGTAAATCGTCCTTGTTTAATCAACTGACAGGACTACGTCAGAAAACCGGGAATTTTCCTGGAGTTACTGTCGATAAAAAATCAGGCCCCTGGTCGATTAATGCCGAAACAGTTGCTACCATTGTTGATTTTCCCGGTATCTATTCAATTTACCCGAAGTCTTTAGACGAACAGATTGTTACCGATATTCTGGCTAATCCTGCCCATACCGATTATCCAGATGTAGCTGTAGTCGTTGTGGATGCTTCTAACTTGCATCGGAACCTGCTGTTATTTACGCAGGTAGCCGATCTTGGCGTTCCCGTTGTACTCGCCTTGAATATGCTCGATGTAGCCAAAGCAGAGGGGAAAGAAGTCAATGCGGTTCGATTAGCGATGCGGCTAGGTGTGCCTGTTGTGCGCATCAATGCGCGTACGGGAGAAGGCCTAGACCAACTAAAGAAGGCTGTTCTGGGGCAAATTAGAGAACCCGTATTATCAGGTAAATTGTTTTTCGATCCGGCCGACGATGCCGATGGCCTCATTACCGATACCCGAAACCAATACCAACTCGACAACAATTATCTCGCGTTACAATACCTCATTCAACACGATGGGTTCTCGTTTTTGAGTCGCTCCCAGCAGATTGGTCTGGATGCACTTATCGACAAATATGCGTTCAATGAACAGAAGTTCCAGGCGGGTGAAACCATTACGCGCTATAAGCGTATTGCGACGATTACAGCAGAGGTCGTAGCTAACCAGCGGCCAGTCAATCAAGCTACCTGGACGCAGAAACTTGACCGGATATTATTGCATCCCGTTTGGGGCTATGCCATTTTCGGATTCATACTCCTACTGATTTTCCAAGCTATTTTCGCCTGGGCTCAACCCTTCATGGACGGGATCGATGCGGGTGTGGCCTGGATCAATGGTCAGTTAAAAGAAAGTTTGCCCGCTGGCCCACTGACCGATTTGCTAACCGATGGAATTCTGGCGGGAGTAGGCGGTATTTTAGTGTTCATTCCACAGATTGCTTTTTTGTTTTTTCTGGTAGCCCTGCTCGAGGAGTCGGGTTATATGTCGCGGGTGATGGTCATCATGGACCGGATCATGCGCAAGTTTGGGCTCAATGGTCGGAGTGTAGTGCCATTGATTTCAGGGGTTGCTTGTGCTGTTCCCGCTATTATGGCAACACGCAGCATCGGTACCCGGCGTGACCGGCTCATTACGATTCTGGTAACACCGTTGATGAGTTGCTCGGCTCGATTGCCTATTTATACCATTCTTATTGCGTTAGTAGTTCCTAAGCAACGAGTTCTGGGCTTGTTTAATCTACAGGGGCTGGCGCTAATGGCCTTGTATTTGTTGGGGCTTCTGAGCGCTTTGCTAGCTGCATATATCCTGAAATTGCTTCTTAAAACAAAAGAGCGAGGGTATTTCATTATGGAATTGCCAACGTTCAAAATGCCTCGCTGGAACCACGTCGGGCTGACCGTCTGGGAAAGTGTTCGGGCGTTTGTTTGGGAAGCAGGCCGGGTTATTCTGGCTATTTCGATTGTCCTTTGGGTATTGGCCAGTTACGGTCCCGGCGACTCAATGGATCAGGCAGAAGCGCAGGTTCGGCAGAATAACCCAACGATGGCGGCCGATGAGTTAGCAAATCGTGTAGCGTCCGACCGACTCGAAGCGTCCTATGCGGGGCAATTTGGCCATTTTATCGAACCCGTCATTCACCCCCTTGGTTATGATTGGAAAATCGGTATTGCGCTGTTAAGCTCATTTGCCGCCCGCGAAGTCTTTGTCGGGACCATGTCGACGATCTATAGCATTGGTAGTGGCGATGACGAAGAGGGTGTTACTATTCGGGAACGACTACAACAGGAGCGGAACCCTAAAACGGGTGGACCAATGTATACACCAGCCTTAGCCTGGTCGTTATTGATCTTTTATGTATTTGCCATGATGTGTATGAGCACTTTAGCGGCCACACAACGCGAAACCAAAAGCTGGAAATGGCCTGCTGTGCAACTGGTATACATGATGGGATTAGCTTATATAGCAGCCTTCTTTACCTACCAGCTCATGCAATAAAGAGTTTGTACACGCTAAACATGACAAGAGCTAAACGGATGCCCGTTTAGCTCTTGTCATGTTTAGCGTGTACTTTCTATTACCAAAGTAACCCATTCGAAATCAATGGGTAAATGTGGTAGACTATGTAGGCTAATAAGGCTACTGTCAGACTTCCTAAGGCGGTAGTTTGATCGAAACCTGTCCGTTCTCTTCGTGAGGGACGGCTACCCTGCCAGGTTCGATTCGTTACTTGTTTCATCGGTGTGTTAGTATGAGAGTTGGTTATATCCCGGTACAAAATTGGCGCTTGATTAATCTTTATAACAGCGCAAAAACCCGGATTTTTCTGATGCGTATAACTACCTGATCTTGCTCTAACAGGTCAATATTCTGGTAGCGTGTTGATAAGACATCACCTCATACCTAAAGTAACGGAGTTCGTAAACTTTTTTTATGGATTTACTCCCAACGGAGCGCTTCGATTATATCAGTAGCCACCATGCCAATTTGCCCTCGTTGTGCAGCTACACGATCGCCAGCTAGTCCATGAGCAAATACTCCCAGTACAGCGGCTTCGACAGAATCATAGTTCTGGGCCAATAGAGCTGTTAGTATGCCCGTCAGTACATCGCCAGTACCGCCTGTGCTTAAGCCAGGGTTGCCTGTTGAGTTAAAATGGACATCTCCTTCTGGGGTTGCTATGGCAGAGTTAGCCCCTTTTAAGACCACAACGACCCGATATTTCTGAGCAAATTCTCGAAGAATATCTAATTTCTGATAGTCGTTATCCCACTTTTGCGTCAGCCGCTCAAACTCTTTCGGGTGAGGTGTCAGAATACTATTGGGTGGAAGCTGCTTGAGCAACTCTCGGTTTTCTGAAAGCAGATTCAACGCATCAGCATCGATTACCATCGGCTTTTTCAATGTCTTAAGCAATCCTTTTAGCATATCCAGCGTTTCAGGAGCCTGCCCAATCCCCGAGCCGATTCCAACTACAGCGTAGTCGGCAGGCGTGGGGCTACCTAATTCACTGGCCCCTCGGTCGGGTGTGCCGGTTAATACATTCGGATTACCATCGGGCCGGCACATAGCTTCGGGGACTGCTATCTGTAAGATGTCATACCCGCATTTAGGTACATGAACCGTCAGTAAGCCAACCCCTGATCGCAGACAGGCTTTGGTTGCCAGAACAGCTGCACCCATTTTTCCATAGCTACCAACCATGAGCAGGGCATGGCCAAATGACCCTTTATTCGAGAATTTATCCCGCTTACGTAACAACAACCGAGCATCCCGCGACTGCGTATAATAATAAGGGGTGGGAGCCAGATCGATGTAACGCTTGTGTAACTGGATGTCAACAATGTGCCAATCGCCTACATAGCGGCTATTTTTGGGAAGCAGGAAGGCCAGTTTGGGCAATTGAAACGTAATCGTATAGTCAGGTTCAACAATCGTATCGGTAGGGGCATTGGGTTTGTCAACATACAAACCACTGGCAATATCTACCGCCACAACCGTTGCTGGTGACCGATTGATAACATCGATAACATTTTTAACAATGCCCTCGGTTGGCCGCGAAAGTCCCGACCCCAGAATTGCGTCAATGATGACCTCATTGTGGCGGAGACCCGGAATCTCCTGGGCTAATTCAACATAGCGAATGTGTTCGGTAAGTAGTTTTAGGCGACGATGATTATGCATGAAATCGTCTGACTCCCGGCGGGCATACCGTACCACGTACACTTCTATCGGAAATTCCCGTTCCAGCAGTAAGCGGGCAATCGCCAGACCATCGCCCCCATTGTTCCCTAACCCACAGAATAATTTGACGGGAGTGGTATTTGGAAAATGATCGACAAACCAGTCGACAAAAGCAAGCGATGCACGCTCCATCAGATTGATGGGGGCAATAGGTTCATGCTCTATTGTCGATTGATCAAGGGCGCGGATTTGGTCAACGTTTAAGATCTTCATAAAAGTGTCGCAATGTACTCAAGGTAATTTTACAAAAGTATTTTCTCTTACTGATAAATTTGCTATCTTTGCGGCTCATTTCGCAAATACTTATCTGGCGATTTATATACGGTCATGAGCGAGTTAATTAAATTAGTGGAGGCAGACAACGCGCAGCGTCGCAGTGAATTGCCCACATTCCGGGCCGGCGATACGGTGAACGTACACGTTAAAATCCGCGAAGGAAATAAAGAGCGTATTCAGGTCTTTACGGGTACGGTGATCCAACGCCGGAACCCAAGCAGCGGTGGTGAAACATTCACCGTTCGCAAAGTGTCTAACGGTATAGGTGTTGAACGGATTTTCCCGCTTCTGTCGCCTAATATCGACAAGGTTGAGGTTGTACGTCTTGGTAAAGTTCGTCGGGCTCGTTTGTTTTACCTACGTGGTCGTCAAGGTAAGGCAGCTCGTGTTAAAGAGCGGAAACCAAAGGCAGTTGCAGCAGCTTAATTGTCTGTTTGCCCCAAAAATCAAAAGCTGCCTGAGAAGGTGGCTTTTTTTATGAGTTCTACTGTTGTAAAGCCATAGAGTTGAACTATTTGAGACTTCAGTGCCTACAACTATACAACCTTATAACTCTACAACTGCATAACTTACCATCATGACTCTCGATTTTTTTAAATATCAGGGGACCGGCAACGATTTTGTATTGATCGATGACCGAAACGAAACTTTCCCTGCTTCTGACCAGGCACTTGTTGAGCGTCTTTGCGACCGGCGATTCGGTATTGGAGCTGATGGACTCATTTTGCTTCGTAACGATCCTCAGTATCATTTTCGAATGGTCTATTTCAATGCCGACGGTGCCGAAGGAAGCATGTGTGGTAACGGTGGCCGGTGCATTGTTCGGTTTGCGCATGATTTAGGCTTATTTGAGCGAGAAACCCGCTTTCTGGCTGTAGATGGGGAACACATTGCCTTTGTTACGGAAGAAACTGTTTCGCTGAAAATGAGTGACGTGACTGGTATCGATAATCGAGGTGGGCTTACATTTCTGAATACAGGCTCACCCCATGTTGTTCAGTTCGTCGATGACCTGGAATCCCTTGATGTTGTTAAAGAAGGTCGTGCTATTCGGTATGATGTGCGTTTTCAACCGGGCGGAACAAATGTCAATTTTGTGCAGCCGATTGATGGTAACACATTGTTTGTCAGGACGTATGAACGTGGGGTAGAAGATGAAACGTATTCCTGTGGTACAGGCGTAACAGCCGTTGCTCTGGTGGCTCATCAACAGTTAAATATGCCTGATCCGGTGTTGATTAAAACACTTGGTGGTAATCTTCGGGTGTCGTTTAATGCTAAAATACAAGAACAGTTTGATTCCATTCATCTAATTGGACCAGCCAAGCGTGTTTTTGCTGGCACGATAACCGTTTAGGCTTTAGACTGGTTAACTTGGCAGCAGAATACTGATCCAATCAAATGATTCTTTATAAGAATAAAGGAATACTGCCATCCATCTGGCATTTTCATACAGGTCCTACCGCCAAATCGTTACTCCGTCGATTAGTCGTGGTTGGGATCTATGTAACTGTTGTTACAGTTGCTGAAATGCACTATACAGATCTTCGGTTGAAAGATACACCCGGTTCATTCCTGGGTGCTATGGGTATTTTGCTCAGTCTGTTGCTGATTTTTCGGACGAATACGGCGTATGATCGCTTCTACGAAGGGCGGCAGGCATGGGGTGAATTGGTGAACAATTGTCGCAATCTGGCCATTTTCTTTAATGCCGTTTTGCCAGAGGGTGATAAAGACAGTCGCCTATTCTTTGCCAAGGCGATCTCTAACTTCCCGTTTGCGCTTAAAAATCACCTGCGCGATATGTCGAAGATGAATGAGAATGAACTGGATATTGTGGAAGAAGGCGAGCGTCGCGACTTAAGTAATTTTGATCATAAACCAGCCGGAGTAGCCAATCAACTCTGGGTGAAGACCGAGGCACTCTATCGGGCGGGGCACATTTCTGAATCGCAACACATTAATCTGAATCAGCACCTGACAACGTTGATGGATGTTTGTGGTATTTGTGAGCGGATAAAAAGCACGCCGATTCCGTTCTCGTACATGCTGTTTATCAAGCTGTTCATCATGCTCTACGTTGCCCTATTGCCATTTACGGTGGTTACTGCGTTTGGGTATCTGACTATTCCGGCCGTTGTATTAACATCGTACATTCTGGTAGGACTCGAAATGATCGGTGAAGAGATTGAGGAACCGTTCGGAATGGAACGTAACGATTTGCCATTGAATCAATTAAGTCAATTGATTCGGGTAAACGTTCATGATATTTTGCAGATATACCTGCCACACGTCGAAAAACAGGCCGCTAGACCTGGGTTTACAATTGTGACGTAAGGATGTATGATATATGAAGTATGGTGTATGGCCTTTTTAGATCATACACCATACTTCATACATCTTCTACAAAGCCTCCGTGCAAATGATAAATCGTTTTGTTCTGCAGTTCGGGCTGGCGTAGTATATCTTTAGCGGCTACACGACTGCGAACGCCATTTGTACAAATCACAATCAGGGTGTCGTAGGGGAGAAGCTCCGCTTTTCGGGTGCGAATGTCCGGCAACGGGATATTCAGCCCACCTATATTGAACTCGTCAAACTCCCATTCATCGCGTACATCAATCACAGCAGTATGAGGCTGTTGACGCAGTAGTTTGAGTTCAGCTAACGAAACATCGGAGTAAGAATTGGTTGGCACAGGAGTCTATTTAAGCCGAATTGCTTGTACAACATCTAGTGAAACGCCTGCCAGATGGGCAATCTTTTCGTTAGAAAAATCGGTTTCAGTCAGTAAATTTTTCACCAGTTGTAACTGAGCTCTGGTTTCTCCTTCTTCCGCGCCTTGTAAGAATCCTAGATTACGCCCCTTAACATAAAAGGGATCATTTTCCTCGTTTACGTATTTAGTTAGGTTATCCATAGCGGCTTCTAGTAGTGGTTGAAAATTACGCAATTGAACTAAAACCCGCAATTGCGCTATGTATTTCTGAAACACCAGCGGCCCTCTGGCAGTTTCATCCAACTGGCGAAGAACCTGATTTAAGACCATAGGAGATTCCTGAGGCTTAAAATTGGCTAATACCGTAAGCAGAATTTCCTCTGGGGTATTTGATGTCAAAAATAGTTGATAGTCAAGGTCTTGAAAACTGATTAGCATATAACGAAACGATAAATCACCAACATTGAGACTCGTCGCCATCTTACTGGCAGTTGGGCCTAAATAAAAAACATACTGTCGGATGGGGATTTCATACAATTCCAGCAACATGGCACAATAGTTATGCATTCGATGCACCATTTTCGGATCATTTGCCAGTTGAAATTCTAGGTGGAGTACAAAGGTCTGCCCAGATTGATCTGTAATACGTTTGAGAGCATCGGGCTTTCGTTCTTTTGTGTGCTGTAAATCGTCTGGTAATTCTTCTGACAAAATAGGATGTATACCGAGTACTTTTTCGATCAAACCAGGAATTGTAGCCTCCAGATTTTCTTTAAGGATTTTATCGTACTGGCTAGATTGTTTTGAATGACGGGCTTTCATCGACGCAATGTAGCTAAATTTAAATAATTGCCTATAAAGGCAAACTGTCAATCTGTCAGACCTGGCTACACTGGAACAAGATTTGACGAATAATCAACTATTATACTTACTCTAACTATACCATATGGAAGCCGTACAGAACGAGAAAGGGCAGATTTCGATCCATACCGAGAATATCTTCCCGATTATCAAGAAGTTTCTCTATTCCGATCATGAGATTTTCCTGCGAGAACTGGTCTCTAATGCTGTCGATGCAACCCAAAAACTGCGTCAACTTTCGTCATTTGGCGAGTTTGGTGGCGAATTAGGTGATCTGAAAGTGACAGTTTCGCTGGATGAAGAAGCCAAAACCATTACCGTTAGTGATAATGGTATCGGTATGACTGCCGATGAGGTTAAGAAATATATCAATCAGATTGCCTTTTCGGGAGCAACTGATTTTCTGGAAAAATACAAAGACAAAACGGACGACAAAGGCCAGATCATTGGTCACTTTGGCTTAGGTTTTTATTCGGCCTTTATGGTCGCTTCGACTGTTGAAATCGTATCGAAGTCGTACCGAGACAATGCTGAGCCAGTTCGTTGGGTTTGTGATGGCTCAACCGAGTTTGAATTGACAGCTGCCGAAAAAGCTGAGCGTGGAACAGATATCATTCTGCACATCGCTTCCGACTCAGAAGAGTTCTTAAATAAAGGGCGTTTACAGTCTATATTGGACAAGTATGCCCGTTTCCTGCCCGTATCGGTTGAATTTGATGGTAAGATCGTCAACAACACGGCGCCAATCTGGACGAAGTCGCCTTCGGAATTGACCGACGAGGACTACAAGAACTTCTATAAGGAGTTGTATCCGATGAGCGAAGAACCTCTGTTCTGGATTCATCTGAATGTTGATTATCCGTTCAATCTGACTGGTATTCTGTACTTCCCACGGATTAAAAACGAACTGCGTTTCCAACGGGAGAAGATTCAATTGTACAGCCGTCAGGTGTTTATTACTGATGAGGTGAAGGATGTTGTTCCCGACTTCCTGATGATGCTTCACGGCGTTATCGACTCACCCGATATTCCATTGAACGTATCGCGGAGTTTCTTACAGGCCGATTCGAACGTTAAGAAAATCAATGGATATATCACGCGGAAAGTTGCTGATAAGCTGAACGAATTATTCAATGCGGATCGGAAAGCGTTTGAAGACAAATTCGATGATATCGGTCTGTTTATCAAGTATGGTATTCTGAGTGATGAGAAGTTCTGGGAGAAGGCCAAAAACTTCGTGTTGCTTAAAAATACCGATGGCGTTTATACGACACTAGACGAATATCGCGAGAAAGTTCAGGCCAATCAGACCGATAAAAATGAGACGTTGGTGATTCTGTACACCAGCGATCGCAAACAGCAACACTCCTACATTGAATCGGCGACTCGTCGCGGATATGATGTGTTATTGATGGATAACGTGATTGATTCACACTTTATCAATGCACTGGAGCAAAAACTTGAAAAAGTACATTTCCAGCGTGTAGATGCTGATTCGATTGATAAATTGATCGACAAAGGGCTGAACAACGAAAGTGTACTATCGGAGGCTGATCAGACTAAGTTGAAAGAGGTGTTCGAGCAGGTTTTGGATAACAAAATGCTCAACGTGAGCGTAGAGGCACAGCCAACCGATGAATTGCCTGTAACGATTACGATGCCTGAGTTTATGCGTCGGATGAAAGACATGGCGGCTCTTTCGGGTGAGCAATCTTTCTATGGTAATTTACCTGCGACCTATAATGTGGTTGTGAATGCAAACCACCCGCTGATCAATAAAATTCTGACTGAGGCTGATGGCGATGCTCAGAAATTGTTGGTGAAGCAGCTTTATGATCTTGCGTTGCTTTCGCAAAACATGCTCACTGGCGCAGAGCTAACAGCGTTTGTACGCCGGACGGTGGAGAAATTGTAATCCGAACCGGGATTTTTGTGATTTAACTGACCGACTATGATTTTTAAAATAGCTTTCAGAGAAAGCAGATTCACAGTCGGTCAGTTAAATCACAAAAATCCCGGCTTAGACCTTTTTAGTAAACCATACCTTTCGCTTGGCTACTAAGCGGCCAAGAATAAAAATTAAGATAAGGACGATAATTACGACCGTCAGTAAAGGCAGAAAAATACTGAACAGAGATAGTCCAAAAGAGGCTACATTTTCACTGGTGGCAACAATTGGGTTGCCTACTCCGCCGGTTGTGGCTGTTGTGCCTATCCGAAGTAAACTGGTCCCCGCCTGAATAATTCCAGCTGAGCTTCCTCCCAGAATTAAGCCCAGCCCCCAGTGTAATAAGGGATTGTCAATCTGTAGAAACGAAGTGCTCAGTAAAGTTCCGGCAATAATTGATGTGGGAGTCGCAAGGGCATCGAGTGCATTGTCGAGCCAGGGAATATAATAAGCTCCGATTTCAAAGACTGTTGCAACGGTTAAGCCCACAATGGCTGGCCAACCACTAATCCATTCAAAGCCAGTTACTACACCAACAAGACCAAGCTTTGTGGCTACACTGGCAATCAGCAAGGGTACAAAAACCCGGAAGCCACAACAAGCGGCTAAACCAACGCCAATGCAGGCACTCATAATCCATTCGAAGGACATAATTAGTGAACGTTTTAAGTATTCGGTTTATAGCTGGGGCATAGTTGTGTCAGCCTGTGTAAACTGTAAACTGAATACGGTAAACCGTGTTCAATCTAATTAAAAAACTGCGGATTGAAATTCATCAAAAACGCTTCATCAGTCGCGCGGGTCAGGGCGGTATAGAGCCACCGGACAAACTCATCGTTTACCTGCCCATCTGGTAGGAATCCCTGATCAACAAACACCGCACTCCATTGTCCACCCTGTGCTTTATGGCAAGTAAGAGCATAGGCAAATTTCACTTGTAGTGCATTTAAGTACGGATCTCGCCGAATAGCCTCAGACCGCTCCTTCTTACTTTTGATGTAGAAATAATCTTTTGCAACACTCTCATACAGAGCTTTGTATTGTTCTGATGTCAGCGACGGTACGGGCGAATGCAGTGTATCGAGCATGATTTTAGCGTCAAAATCGGGCTGCTCTTCATAATCGACTAATCGAAGCGTAACCGTAGCGAACCGAAAACCATGCATTTCTTCTTTATTTCGAATTTTCTGCACTTCGGCAAACTCGCCATTCGCCAGAAAGCCTGCGGGAGAGTCTTCATCAAGAACCGTATAATTATTTCGGGCAATCATAAGCATGTCGCCTGCATCAAGTTCTTCTTCGCACTGATCAATCATCCGCCGAACAAACTGATTGTACTGAACGGCGGTTTTGTTTGACCGGCAAATAATGGCCGTATTCTCGCGACCATATTTGTCGTAGGCATATCGAATGCCATCTTCCAATTTGGTTAATGGCATCTTATAGATATCCGTGAACGACCGAACATTCAGGCGAATCTCGGGCGAATCTGTTGGCGTCATTGTAGGCTTATCACTCAGAAGCGCATCAAAGCCAACTGCCTTAGGGGTAGGTGTGCCGTTTTCCATGAGCAACATTCGCAGCCCAGTTGCATTGTAAAGAATTCCCGACTCTTCATCCTGTCGCATTACTTCCGTAAGCTCTTGCTCATACACGGTCATATCGAATGCGCTGGCCAGAAATCCACGGTCTAGTGCGGGGCTTAAATCACGACCAACAGGGGGGAGCTGCGCCGTGTCGCCCACGAGCATCAGTTTGTTGCCGGGACCTTCGAAGACGAAATCGATTAGATCGGTCAATAAACCTTTTCCACCAAAATCGGCTTCATCGGAAATCATGGAGGCCTCATCGACAATAAAAAGGGTGTCTTCGTGATAGTTTTTCTGTCGTTGGAATGCCAGCGTTCCAGAACCGGGATCGGCCACTTGCCGATAAATTTTTCGGTGAATCGTCTGTGCTGATTTCTTGGCGTAATTGGTCATTACTTTAGCCGCCCGGCCCGTAGGGGCCAGCAAGACCGATTTATATCCAAAGCGGGGAAGCACTTTAATGAGTGTACCAACAAGTGTAGTTTTTCCCGTACCTGCGTACCCTCGCAGTAAAAAGCAATCGCGATAATGTTCAACTTCTTCCTGGGCGATGAACGCACCAATTTGTTCGAAAAACTGGGTTTGGCCAGACGTAGGCTTAAAAGGGAAACGTTTGGCCAGCAAATCAGCCGCCGTTTGGGTATCGTTCATGCTTCTAAATTACAAAAAAAGAGGCTAAGGAAAAAGTAAAAACATAGCCTTCTTTAAAGCTAAAGAAGGATGATTTTAAGAAAATTTTAACCCTTTCTGCACATTCCCTTTTACCCCTTGTGCTTTTTTGTTATTTTCACACAACACTAAATCCTTCTAACTCAGATGAAAATTCGTCAAATTCTTCAGGGTAAACCAGTGAACGCCCTCTATTCCGTTTCGTCGGATCAAACCGTTCTGGACGCGCTTAGGCTTATGGCCGAAAAGAATATTGGCGCGGTACTTGTTATCGATAATGGAGTACTTACCGGAATCTTCTCCGAACGAGACTATGCACGTAAGATTATTCTGAAAGATCGGCACTCCGATGATACGACCATTGCTGATGTTATGACAGCGAATGTAATTACCATTGGGCCCGATCAACGGATCGAAGAGTGTATGCAAATTATGTCCGACAAGCATATTCGGCACTTACCCGTGATGGATGAGGGTGAATTAATGGGTATTATTTCGATTAACGATGTCGTGAAAGCGATTATCGTTGACCAAAAGACCCGCATTGACTCATTGGAAAGTTATATTTCGGGAAGCCCGTATTGATTTACGAAATACGATGTACGAATTACGATTTAGGCTGACTTATAAGCAAATCGCAATTCGTACATCGTATTTCGTAAATCACCTGTACCTTTGCGTCCCCAAATACCGATTATACCATGACGCAAGTAATGGATTTGCCTGGCCGATTGGAAGATCAGCCTACATCTGATTCTGCCAGAGCAGTGGATTCAACCCGCGAAGAGGTACAAAAATTGTATGGAAATCGCCTTCGTCTGCGGGTTTGTGGCTTATATTGTGAAGGTGATCGCCTATTAATGGTTCGCCACCGAGGCATTGGTTTAACCGATACCTTCTGGTGTCCGCCGGGAGGTGGCCCACAGTTTAATGAAACGGCCCCTAAGGCGTTAGTCCGGGAGTTTATGGAGGAAACGGGGTTAGAAGTGGAGATTGGTGAAATGTTATTCGTAAATGAATTCATACAGCCACCGCTTCACGCTATGGAGTTGTTTTTTGCTGTTCGGGCTACAGGCGGTTCCTTACGGTTGGGGATCGATCCTGAAATGAGCCTTGATGGACAAATAATTGAAGAAGTCAGGTTGATGAGTTTTGAGGAGATTAAACGCTATCCACCCAACGAGGTTCATGCGTTATTTCAGTATTGCAATTCACTCGACGATGTATTCCGCCTTCGCGGCTATTTGCAGTAAATGAAAAGGTACGCCTGGTATTACCGACGAACCGTTTAAACCAAGTTAATATCAGTTTAGTATTTATTTCTTCATCTGTTAGCTCGCTGAATTTGTGCAAATCGCTGTGACCCTCGCACCTACTGTTACCATACATGCCAACGCGTTTGACCCGAGGCAGACTGATAAATCGGTCTTATGCCTCGAAGTTGGACGGGATCGGTTTCAATTGCTGGTACAGGATAAGCGCGGTCGGGCAGTGTATTTGGAGGACTACATGTTTCCGTCTTTGCTGACGGATCGTCCGTTGACGAGCATTTTACCCGATGTATTCCGGGACCATGCGGTGTTATCGGCAGGTCCGTGGCAGGAAATTCGGATTGGGGTCAATTCTCCGTCGTTTACCCTGATTCCACAGCAGCTTTATCGTAAAGAATACGCGGGTAGCTATTTAGCGCTCATGCGAGGTAATTCCCTTCCTGCTCATGAATTTGCTCAGGCGTATGCTCACGATGCCGAAGGGTTCTTTACCGTATTTAATCTGGAGCATCCTCTGGCCGATTATTTTTCGGAAGTGTATCCACTTCAACCGTTAACATTCGTCCATCAAACCAGCGCACTCATACAAGCAACAGTCGATTTAGACCGTGTTTCTCTCGCTCCCAGTACTGTTTACTTGTATTTCGAAGATGAGTTTGTGACAATCTTATGTCGAAAATCACATCAATTATGTCTGTGTAATCGCTTTGGCTATAAGAATGTCCAGGATTTGGCTTATTATATTCTCTACGTACTTAATGAACAAGGCTTAACGCCAGATACGGTTAGCCTTTCGTTATACGGGGCGATTACTCCTTTTGCTGAAGCGTACACAGAGTTAAGCCGGTTTCTGCCGAATCTATCATTTGGCCAAGCACCTCCTGGGCTATCCTTGGCCACTGAATTTGACGATTTACCGGCCCACCGGTATCTGAGTTTATACGGATTAGGCTTGTTGAGTGAATGATTAGGACTAGAGTTGGCAATTGCTGAAATTTACCGCGCTTACGGTCTGATTAATCAAAACCTGCTCATTCGCCAACTCAACAGTATGAAGCGTATTGCTCTATTCCCCGGTTCATTTGATCCATTTACCAAAGGTCATGAAGATATTGTGTTGAGAGGCCTACGGCTGTTCGACGAAGTTGTGATTGGTATTGGACATAATACGCGGAAGGAGCGCTATTTCCCTTTGGAGCAAATGATCCAGTTAATTGAAGGAGCATTTGCGGACTATCCAACTGTGCGTGTTATTAGTTATGAAGGGCTGACTGCCAATGTAGCTCGGGAGATTGGTGCAAAATTTCTGCTTCGTGGCTTGCGTAACACGACCGACTTTGAGTACGAAAATGGCATTTCGCAGGTGAATCGGTACGTTTATGAGGATGTTGAAACGGTTTTTTTAATTACGTCGCCCCATCTTGCCCCAATCAGCTCAAGTATTATTCGAGACCTACATCGCTATGGGCAGCACGTTGACGAATTTTTACCCTATCAGCTGGAGAAAGCGAAATGAGATAAGCGAGGCTATTCCTTTTCTAAAGCACGTATATCAGCAATAAGGTTTTGCATAGCAGGTAAGCTCAAGCCATTGTAGATACCACGGATGCGCCGTTTTTTATCGGTTAACACAAAGTTTTCAGTGTGTAAAAAAATGTCGCTGTTTCTTTTTTCGCCAAGATCCTCTTCAACGAAATAAAATTTTCGTCCTAGATTATAAATTTCTTCTTTGTTCCCCGTAAGCAGGAGCCATTTGGTAGCATCGACCTTTTTGGATTTAGCAAACGCCTGTAATCGGGCCACGCTGTCCTTATCTGGTGTTACTGAGTGGGAAATAAGTTGAATGTTTTTATCGACCAGAAAGGTGTCCTGTAATACCTTCATATTGACAGTCATACGGGGGCAAATACCCGGACAGGTCGAAAAAAAGAAATTAGCTACACATATTTTCCCGTCCATATCTTTTTCAGTGAATGCTTGTCCTGTATGGGCAGTAAGTGAAAAAGGGCGGATGCGATGGAAATTGTCCGATACGTCTTTTTCAAAATGGGGCGTAAAGTCGGAGGTATTATAATAGGGTAATTTTCGTTCTTCTGGTTGTTCGCATGCCGTAAACAAAACGATGAATACAGCCAGTGAGCTAGCCTTAATGCGTAGTAGGAGCGGAGTTAACATCGTTTACTAAACTGTATGACCTGACTGAATGGCCCAGTTAACGGGCTTTTATTTTCTGTTTGATGAGTGTATAGCAAAGCGCAGATTGCTGCAGGCCGTATCGATGCCCATCCTTTGCTACATAGTTCAGGTATAACTTCCCATTCTCCCGCCATCCCCGTTGCAGGCCATCCTCATGATCGTCAGTATAATTGGTAAATAAGTAAGGCTTACCGTTTTTGTACCATCGTTTTTGTAAACCTTCTCGTTTTTCCTCAAAATAAGTATAATCAAACTTAAGAATTCCACCTTCCGGCCAGTAACCATAATGCCTGCCTGTACTCAGGTTATTTCGGTAAAGCCGCACCTCATAAGGGTGCCCGTTTTCATAGAAGCTTTTATAAAGGCCGTGTAGCATTCCCTGAAATATAGACGCATATGTTTTTGTCGTACCATTCGGGTAAAGCTCTTTTAGAATGCCGGAATATTTTTGGTTGCCCAGCCAGTAAACTCCGTTAATCAGAGCCAACCGTTGGTCGCTGCCTACCACAATCGTATCGGGTGGAATGCCGCTAGTATCAATGGTATAATCCTTTACCCGAAGGGGGGTGTTAGTTGAGGCATTATGGCAACTGCTTATTGCCATCCAAAGGCAGCAATAAGTAGTTGCAAACAAAAAGACTCTATTGAGTGAATGTGCCCTTTGTGCCATAATAACTACCCGATTTAAGGATATAATAGCCTGTATTTAGATAGTTCTCATTCCGGGTATGGTAGTGGTATATACCATTTGGGAATTCGGTTGTGGCAGCCGTATGGCCGTTATAGGCATCAAGGTTGCTTGGGTACGTACCATCTTTATCCTTACGTCCGTATAAGGGAAAGCCATCACGTAAAAAGCCTACCAGATTAGCATCGTCGGTGGTTGTATACGTGCCGGTAACGTGATAATGGTAATCGCCTGCTTGAGCTGGGTGGGCTCCTGCAGCATCAAACGAGGTGATGGTGCCTGCATTTAAGGCTACATTACCGCCCTCGTTATTATTAAAAATTGGCGCGCCAGTGATAGCCAGACCAATAGCGCCAAGCGATGTTTCCTCATGGGTGCTTGCCGCAGCTGGTTTGGCGGGAATAGTCATGGTATAGTTTTGCGCAACCATCGTGTTCGGATTGGCGGCATGACCTGATGGAAAGGGTTCGTACAAGGCGTTACCAACACCCCAGTAAGGCGATTTATGGTTGGGCCTGCCATCACACTTAAGGATGATGTTGTCGCCACTGGTGGTAATGGTAACCCCGCTTGCAAACTTTGCCTTTACCACACTGGTAATATCCACGCTGCCCGTAGTAGTGGTGGGATTGGTTGTGCTGGATGCGTCGTCGCTCTTGCTACAAGCCAGTAGACTCAATAGCAATACTGGAAAGATTAGTCTCTGCATTTTAGTTTACCTGTTAGGTATTGATCGTTAATTGTGAGATTAGACGACCCATTGCAAAGACTCCTACGGCTCAGACGTGATTTTTTAGCCGGTTACCCAATTCAAGATTTGTTCGCCATGCCAGATACTATGCCGATAAGGTAGGCATAGTATCTGGCATGGCGAAAATAGTGGCTAATGCAGCCTCTATTTAGACTTTGTACCCTTTGCCGGCTTCGTCAATTACATACCGAATTGAGCTAAACGAATTGGTAAGCGCCAATTTTGTTTCGCGCCGATCGAGCCAGGCCAGTTTTTCAATGTCTTCATCAGCCTGAGGTGTCATCCGGCTGTCGTCCAGGACACCCATTCGGTACCATTTCGTCCGTTTCAGAATCCGATTGCCATTAAGGTTGTAGGTATGCCAGGTGGTGCAGATACGCTCACTAACCGATACGCGAACACCAGTTTCCTCTTCTACTTCGCGGGCTGCTCCCTGTTTCGACGATTCGCCAAGATCAAGTTTACCTTTTGGTAAATCCCAAACTCCGCGTCGGAACATCAGCAACATTTTGTCGCCTTTAAAAACAACACCACCAGCCGCTTTAATAATCTTAAATGGTTTTTTGATGGCCTCTTCGCAATCTTCTTTGTCAAGACAACCCAGCGTAATGGAGAGCAAATTGCTGGCATCTGATTTTTGGAGCAACCCCAGTAATTTACTTACCGTGGCAGGAGTCGTGTTCAGGATCAGTAGATGACCATGTAGTGCATCGGCTTTAAGTGTCTCTAAGCGAGCATCTACCACCTCATCATAATCTGCAAAGGTCGGGGTATTACCCGCCCCTGAATTAGTTAGTTGAGCAGCGGCTTTAGGGCCAACGAGCCGAATTGGGCGGTCGTTAATGAAAACAATCATCAGGACAAAGGTCGGTTCAAACCGTAAAAGTAGTAAAACTGATGGTCTGTCGCACAGTCAATGCTGTTGCAAACCAATTCAGTTTCTATATTTTTGCAACAGGTCAACTTTCTTCCTTTGTGGAACTCCTTATAATTCTGCTATTGACGATCCTGAACGGCGTGTTCTCGATGTCAGAAATCGCTTTAGTTTCGTCCCGTAAGTCTAAGTTAGAGTCAGCCGCCAAGAACGGCGATCGGCGCGCGCAGGTGGCGCTTGATTTGTCGAACTCACCCAATCGGTTTCTATCGACAGTACAAATCGGTATTACGCTGATCGGCATTTTGTTAGGTATTTTCTCCGGCGATAAACTGACCGACGATGTTCAGAATTTCGTGGCTCAAATCGAGATATTACGGCCTTATGCCAATTCGATAGCCGTTGTGTTGGTGCTTTTTCTACTGACCTATCTCTCGCTGGTATTTGGGGAATTAGTGCCGAAGCGGATCGGCTTGTCGAATCCAGAGGGCATTGCCAAAACAATGGCCGCTCCGATGATTTTCCTCTCTAAGTTGACGTCTCCCTTTATCGCGCTGCTTACTGTATCGAGCGATTTGCTACTCAAAATTCTGAATATCAAGCCAAACGAAAGTGCAGTTACGGAGGAAGAAATCAAAAGTTTGATTCAGGAAGGAACCTCGGGCGGGGCCATTGAAGAAATTGAGCAGGAAATTGTTCAGAATGTTTTCCAACTGGGTGATCGGAAAATTACGTCGCTGATGACCAATCGGCAGGAAATCGTCTACCTTGACCTGGAAGACGAACCCGCTGAAAACAAGGCTAAAATTCTGGAATACAAGCACTCGATATATCCGCTTTGTAACGGAGGGGTCGATGAGGTTGTTGGCCTGATCTACTCAAAAGATCTGCTCGGCAAAGATCTTGATACCGAAATTCTCCGCCTGAACGACATGAAGCGGGATGCCTTATTCGTTCCTGAAAACAACAAGGCTTATCAGGTATTGGAGCGCTTCCGGGAACGGCGGCAGTACGTAGGCGTTATTGTTGATGAATATGGTGGGGTTCTGGGTGTCATTACCCTCAATGATATCCTGGACGTGCTGGTAGGCGACATCAATGACGACATTAATTCAGATTATGAAATCCGCGAACGCGAGGATGGTAGCTTCCTGATTGATGCCCAATTGCCATTTGAGGATTTTCTTTCTTATTTCTCGCTAAATATAAATACCCAGACTCGCCGAGAGTTGACCGGGTTCGACACATTGGGTGGGTTTGCGCTGCATATCCTGAAAGATATTCCCAAAGCAGGCGAAACCTTTGTCTGGCACCGGTATCAGTTCGAGATTGTGGATATGGATAAAAGTCGAATTGATAAGATTCTGGTGAAGAAATTAATCGAGGAATAATTTTTCTTTCTAAACAGCCAGGCCTTGTTGCAGGTTATTGATGAAAACTAATTCATCGATAACTATGCGATATCTGATGCCCAACCTTAGCGAATTAACCGGCGCAGACTCCAGTCATGTACCAACTGGTATGGAAAACGATCCTGCTGCTGATGAAGAAGTTGTCAGCCAGAAGGATGGTGAAGTTTACCCGCATTCAGTTGAGGAGCAACCAGTAAAAGAAGCCAAACTTGCTCCCGATAACCTGGCCGAGTCCATTGCTTACGCTCTCGACGGTAGTGGCCCTGGCCCGACAAATGCCAAGCCTAACGTTTCGGGGCATGATGTGATTACTGAAGGGACCTCTGGGGCTGGACCCGAAGAAGAGGAGCGGATTTTCGGGAAGTAACCAATTTAATCCTCGACTACAATGCCTTCGTCATCAAGATAACGAGCAATGTTGAAGGTGTGACCATCCATTAATTCGATATCCGTGTTCCATTCGCGTACCTGCCAATCACGGTTAGGTTCGATGACCGTAACTGTTTTGGTGTTAATCATGATCCAGATCACACGCTCGACACCAAAATCAAGTAATTTCTTCGACTTTTTGTAGGTGTACCCGAAACCTGTCAGTTCCGACGTGTCGGCTTCCGTATCTATTTCAATGGCAATTTTAGGAGGAACGTCGGGGTATTTTTTATTAATCTTATCGGGAGTTAAGACAGCTTTATCATAGATGGCAATATCGTTTGAGAGGTTATTGTTTTTGTCAATATGGCTCCCGATTTCGTTGGTCAATACATGGTATTTCTTTTCGTCAAATACCCTAAAAATAATTCGCAGTAAGTACGTAACTAATGCTGCCTGAAGCGAACTACAGCCTATAATGTCCTCCAAAGTTTTGGTCTTGTTGAGCACAGACTGGTAGCCCTTGTAATAAATAGGCTTATTGTCCATGACTTCGTATACCAGATGATCTGGTATTTTCCGTTTCCGTTTTGGAGTAGTTTTGGTTGTGATAGGAGTAGGCATAGGTACGGCTCTTTTGTCAAATATACAAAAAATAAAAAATAGCTACACCACTTCTTTGTACTGCATTCGATAGAGATTTGCGTAGAAACCTTCGTGCTGTAACAATTCTTCGTGATTGCCCTGCTCAACAATCCGCCCTTTGTCGACTACAATAATGTTGTTGGCTTTCTGAATAGTTGACAGGCGGTGGGCAATAACAATGGCTGTTCGGCCTTTCATCAGTTTGCTAATCGCATTCTGAATCATTTCCTCGGTTTCAGTATCGACGGATGAAGTCGCTTCGTCCAGAACAATAATTTTAGGGTTTTGGACCATTGCCCGTACAAACGAAATGAGTTGACGTTGTCCAACCGATAGGGTTGAGCCGCGTTCCATGACGTTATACTGATAGGCACCAGGCAATCGCTCGATGAAGTCGTGAACGCCAACCAGTTTGGCTGCTTCTACTATGGTTTCATGACTTATCGATTTGTCTCCCAGAGTAATGTTGTTTTCGATTGTGTCAGAAAACAGGAAAACGTCCTGCAAGACGACGCCAATGTTTCGGCGCAGGTGTCCTAGTTCATACTCGTGAATATCAACCCCGTCAACTTTGATTTCACCTTTGTTAATGTCATAAAATCGACTCAATAGGTTGATAATTGACGATTTACCAGCGCCCGTTGCCCCAACAAACGCTACGGTTTCGCCCGCATTGACCCGGAACGAAATGTCGCGAAGTACCCAGTCTTCGTTGTTATAGGCAAACCAGACGTTATCGAACTCTACTTTCCCCTGGATAGTGGCGGGGGCATAGGTGCCGTTGTCGACCGTAAATTCATCGCTGTCCAGCAACTTCAGAATTCGGTCGGTACTGACGATACCCATCTGGAGCGTGTTAAATCGGTCGGCCAGCATTCGTATTGGCCGGAAGAACAGGTTAATGAACATCACAAACGCCGTAACTGTCCCGAATGTAACGTCGGAATGGATAATCTGAGTTGCCCCATACCACACCACTAAACCAACCGCTACTGCCGAAATAATATCGGCGACGGGGTAATAAACCGAATAGTATAGGATTGATCGAATGTTCGCAGCCCGGTGTTCGTCATTGATAACGCGGAATTTTTCAGCTTCGATTTTCTCACTCCCAAAAATCTGGACAATGTTCATGCCCGTGATGTGCTCCTGGACAAAGGAGTTCAGGTTGGCAACAGCTGTCCGTACCTCATTAAATGACTTCTTGATTTTCTCCTTGAAGACATAGGTACTGAACAGCATCAGCGGAATTGTCGACAAACTGATTGCTGCCAGCCTCCAGTCGGTATAAACCATTACCCCGATAATCAGAATTAATTGCAAAATATCGCCCGCAATAGCTGCCATGCCTTCGCTGAATACATCGGCCAGGGTTTCAACATCAGAGATTGACCGCGTCACCAGACGACCAATAGGTGTATTGTCAAAGAATTTTAGACGCAGGTGGAGGATTTTTCGGTACAGCTGTGTTCGAATGTCACGGATGACGTATTGGCCTAACCAGCCTGATAAATAAGTATTTAAAAATTGGACAACCGCCTGTACCACCAACACGCCGATCATGAGAATCAGCATCTCGGTTAACTTCTGGTAATCGCCCATAGCAATGACGTTATCAATCGTATACCGAATGAGCAAAGGAGTTAAGGGGGCTAGGCAGGCCGCCAGCAAAATGATCCCTATCAGAAGATAAAAGCGTGCTTGATAGGGTTTTACAAATGCATATAAGCGCCGGAGGATAGCAATATCGAATATCCGGCCACTTTTTTGTTCTTCGTTCACGGAAAGCAAAATGGCGAGTTCAAAAAGGTAACAGCATTTTTCGGCCGAACGTTTCCCAATTTGTCGTACTACTTGAGGAAACAGTAAGAACATCAAGGGTTGCCGCTTTTAGAGTTATCTACGTAATCAAGCATGATGATGAACCGCCGAGACTTTGTTCAGAAAACCGCCGTTGCCGGATTGGCGACCCAGATTTTGCCTTTCCCCATTTTTGGCCGGAATGCACCGAGTGAGAAAATAAACATTGGTCTGATCGGCGTTCAGTCGCGGGGAAGCTGGCTGGCTGGTATTTTCTCAAAGCTGCCGGGCGCCGAAGTGGGCTATATCTGCGATGTTGAAGACGGTGCGATAGCTAACGGTCTCAAAGCTGTTGAAAAAGCGGGTCAGACACGAAAACCAACCGTTATTAAAGATTTACGCAAGCTGCTGGAGCGAAAAGATCTTGATGCCGTAGCCATTGCAACGCCCGACCATTGGCATGCGCCTGCGGGTATTCTGGCCTGCTCGGCCGGAAAACACGTGTACGTTGAAAAGCCTTGTGGACATAATCCGCAGGAAGGGGAGTGGTTGCTGGAAGCCGCTCGGAAGCATAATCGGATTGTACAAATGGGGAGCCAGCGCAGGTCGTGGCCAACGCTCCAGCAGGCTGCGCAGGATATTCGGGAAGGAGCCATTGGTAAACCTTATTTTGCCAGAGCCTGGTACTACAATAACCGGAAACCGATTGGAGCTGGTAAATCCATTGCCGTTCCGGCTACTCTCGATTGGGATTTATGGCAAGGCCCGGCTCCCCGGAAAGGCTATCAGGATAATGTTGTTCCGTACAATTGGCATTGGTTTTGGAATTGGGGAACGGGTGAAGCCTGCAACAATGGTACTCACGAAATCGATTGCTGCCGTTGGTTGATGGGCTTAGATTTTCCAACAAAAGCCACCTCAACCGGCGGTCGTTATGCGTACAAAGGTGATGATTGGCAGACGCCAGATACACAGATTGCTTCCTTTGAGTTCGGCGATAAAGCGTCCATTACTTGGGAAGGGCTAAGTTGTCAGGCATTTGGCCCTGAAAAAAGCGGCCGTGGTTTTACTATTTATGGGGATAAGGGCGTATTGTCGGCTCCACAAAGTGGCCCCGATTACCAGATTTTGGATTTAGGGGGCAAAGTACTTAAAGACGTAAAAGGGGATGCGCCAACCAGCACGTCTACCAATGCAGTTAGCCCAGGTGGCGAACAATTGGATGCCTATCATTTAGATAATTTTCTTGAAAGCATTCGGGGAAAAGCCAAGCCTAATGCCGACATTGCTCAGGGACATAAATCGGTGCTATTGTGCCATCTGGCAAATATTTCTCAACGTACCGGTAGCATCATTCACACCGATCCAACGAACGGCCATATTCTACATGATAAAGAAGCCATGAAGTTATGGAGCCGAGAGTATGAAAAGGGATGGAAGCCAGTTGTTTAAACTTGTCAGGCATAGTCAAGAGTTGTCAGATATTGTCAATTGTTGTCAGGAGTCATAGTGGCCAAGCTTGACAATACTTGACTATGCCTGATTACACCTGACTTTCTAATTGAATGAAAAGACGCACATTTGCTCGTTTGGCTGCAGCCTTACCTGCTAGTTTTAGTATTCCTCCCAAAGAAGTAGCCACGTCGCTTACTGCGTATTCGTTAGTTACTGATGACCGGTCTTATTGGCTTCAAACAGTACTGAAAATTGCTGATCCAGTTTTATCGGCTCTGTCACAGAATCGGTTGAAGGCAACCATGCCGATTGAGTCTGCTCCTGGCCAACAGGCAAGCCGTGTCGAAGTTTCGCATCTCGAAGCGCTGGGGCGCACGTTGGCCGGTTTAGCTCCCTGGCTGGAATTAAGTGTCGATGAGTCGCCGGAAGGTCGTTTTCGGCAAAAGTACCTGACGCTGGCAAAACAGGCCATCGCGAATGGGGTAAACCCGCAATCGCCCGATTACCTGAATTTTACAAAAGGTGGCCAACCCTTGGTCGATGCGGCATTTTTGGCGCATGGATTAGTTCGATCACCAAAACTTTGGAAAAGCTTAAGCGCAGATGAGCAAGCTAATGTGATAAGGGCATTGCAGACGAGTCGAGTTATTAAACCTGGTTATAACAACTGGTTATTGTTCTCCGCTATGGTCGAAGCGGCTTTGTTGAAATATACCGGCTCGGGCGATGAATTGCGAATGGACTATGCAATTCGGCAACACCAGTCGTGGTACAAGGGGGATGGTGCTTATGGTGATGGCCCCGATTTTCATTGGGATTATTACAATAGCTACGTGATTCAGCCGATGCTACTGGATGTGGTAAAAACCCTGCTGGATGCTGGGAAAGCCGAGAAAAATTTATACGAATCGTTGCTGGCGCGTGCCCAACGCTACGCCATCATACAAGAGCGACTTATTAATCCAGATGGTTCCTTTGCTGCATTCGGTCGGTCGTTAGCCTACCGATGCGGGGCATTTCAACTGTTGTCCCAGATTGCTTTGCAGGGCAGTTTGCCATCAGAATTGTCACCCGGGCAAGTTCGTTCGGCGCTGACTGAGGTGATACACCGGACGATGGATGCACCTAGTACATTTGATGCCAAAGGCTGGCTACAAATTGGCTTGTGTGGTTATCAGCCAGCTATTGGCGAGACCTATATTTCAACGGGAAGTTTGTACTTGTGTTCTGTCGCGTTTCTGGCATTGGGGTTGCCTGCTTCAGACCCATTCTGGTCAAATCCAGCCGTTGACTGGACTTCAAAAAGAATCTGGTCAGGGCAAGACGTGAAAACGGATCATGCCATAAAGGGGTAAGTTATTTACGAGAGCGAAGTTGAGCATTAAGCTTAACGAATGAGGCTAACACTTCTCCGCCATAAGGGTGGTCATTTCGCATGATTAGCGCGATCAGGAACAACTTATTGATGGCTGGATAGTCGATACTGTCTTCGAGCTTTAAGTAGCGCCTATTGTTGTTTTCCCGGAACCAGTCGTTAAAACGTTTGAAACGGGCATGATGTCTGCCATCGGCTGTGTCGCAGGTGAAGAATACAATTCGTAACGGATCTCTCTCAATGAAGTTTTGAATAATACCCGTTAATGTAGCCCCAATTCTAGGGTCAGTTGAATAGGCTGGTGGCGCTTTTTGAAGCGTTAGGAAAACTTCATAGGTATGGTTGGCAAGTATAAATTCGTGATCTTCAAAGAAGGATTGCTCTTCGAAAGTAACAGAATATCTCCTGCCATCATCAGTGATAAAATAGGATGTTTTCTCATTCTCCTGATAATAAGCATATTCACCGATTGACGGGCTTCCCATTTCTAATTATTGCGTCTATTTTACCTGAGTCGCAGTCTTTCTGGAACTGCTTCTGTAGCTCTCGTTTCCGTTCCTGGCTTCGAATGAGCCAGGCAAGAGCCTGTTCGGACGTTATTTTTTTCTTTTGCTGTGTTTCCATGGCTACGAGGATGATTTTCCAAAAGTACCTGTTTACTGTCAACAAATGAAATAGCTAGTGCAGTTCAATAAAAAAGGTCAGGAGCTTTCGCTCCCGACCTTACAGCTTTCTGTGTCTGAGTAAATTAACTCACCGTTCCGCCATTCCAGACGGCATTGCCAGGGGCGATAAGCGCTAACTTGCCATCCCGATCTTCGGCCATCAGAATCATTCCCTGCGATTCGAAGCCCATCATCTTGCGAGAAGCTAAATTGGCAAGGAAAGTTACCTGCTTACCGATAATTTCTTCGGGAGTGAAATGTTTGGCAATGCCACTCAGAATCTGCCTTCCGCCCAAACCATCGTCTACTTTTAGTTTGAGAAGTTTATCACTTTTGGGTACGCGCTCGGCTTCGGTAATAGTGCCGATGCGAATGTCCATTTTGGCAAAATCGTCGTAAGTGATTTCTGAGCGAAGTTCAGGTACTGTCTTTGTTTCTAATTCATTCATTCGTTTGGCATTCAGTAATTTCTGAATCTGTACATTAATTTCGTCGTCTTCAATCTTAGCGAAAAGTAATTCGCCTTTGCCGAGTACCGTGCCTTCGATCAGGAGATCGGCGCGACCTGCGTTTGTCCAGTTAAATAGCTCCGTGATACCCAATTGACTGCGCAATTTCTCAGATGTGAACGGTAGGAATGGCTCACAAACAATACTCAGGTTAGTTGAGATTTGAAGGGCAATATTCAGGATCGTGTTCGCACGTAATGGATCGGTTTTGACTACTTTCCAGGGCTCGGTTTCGGCCAGGTATTTGTTGCCTAGCCGTGCTAAATCCATCAGTAAGCCTAAGGCTTCCCGGAATTTATATTGCCCGATGGATTGCCCGATTCGATCAGGAAACTGCGCTAGCTCATCGATAACCTGCTTGTCATAATCAGTCAACTCACCAATAGAGGGGACTTTGCCTTCACAGAATTTCTGCGTTAGTACCACCGCCCGATTTACGAAGTTGCCGAAAATGCCTACCAGTTCAGCGTTGTTGCGGGTCTGGAAATCTTTCCAGGTGAACTCACTGTCTTTAGTCTCGGGGGCATTGGCCGCCAGTACATACCGCAATACGTCCTGCTTTCCGGGTAGTTCTTCCAGGTACTCATGCAGCCAGACCGCCCAGTTGCGTGACGTACTGATTTTGTCACCTTCGAGGTTCATGAACTCATTGGCGGGTACGTTGTCGGCCAGAATAAAGCTGCCTTCGGCCATCAGCATGGCTGGGAAGATAATGCAGTGGAAAACGATATTGTCTTTACCGATGAAATGAACGAGTTTCGTTTGCTCATCGCGCCAGTACAATTCCCAGTCACGGCCTTGCTCAGCGGCCCATTCTTTGGTCATCGAGATGTAGCCGATTGGCGCATCGAACCAAACATACAGGACTTTCCCATCCGCATCAGGCAAAGGCACTTTAATGCCCCAATCGAGATCGCGGGTCATGGCGCGGGGACGAAGACCTTCTTTCAACCACGACTGACACTGCCCGAATACATTCGTTTTCCATTCGGTATGGCTGTTGACGTACTCTTCAATTTTAGGCTGCATCCGGTCCAGTGGCAGGAACCAGTTTTTGGTTGAGCGCAGCACGGGTTTCGAACCCGACAGCATGGAGTGGGGTTCGATCAATTCGGTCGGACTGAGTGCTGTACCGCAGCGTTCGCACTGGTCGCCATAGGCATTCGGATTGCCACAAACCGGGCAGGTACCTACAATGTAGCGGTCGGCCAGAAACTGCCCGGCTACTTCGTCGTAATACTGTTCCGTAACTTCTTCATCGAAATCACCGTTTTCGTAAAGTTTCGTGAAGAACTCCTGCGAAGTTTCGTGGTGAATCTGGTTGGAGGTTCGTGAGTAAATGTCGAACGAGATACCGAAGTCGCTGAACGCCTGTTTGATCTGGACGTAATATTTATCGACGACCTCCTGAGGGGTAATGCCTTCTTTCTTGGCTTTAATGGTTATGGGTACACCATGTTCATCAGTGCCACTAATAAAAGCAACATCTTTGCCTGTTGAGCGAAGGTAGCGCACATAAATATCGGCGGGCAGGTAGCATCCGGCAATGTGGCCGATGTGAATCGGGCCGTTGGCGTAGATCAGAGCCGCCGTAACGGTATAGCGTTGGGGATTGTCGAGCATTAGTTTGACGTTGGTGGTTTGAGGTTCGACGTTAGCTGACGCGAAAGAGTGAACTTCGAACATCGAACTATGGACTTCAAACCCAATTTTTAGCAAAATTAGCAATTCAGGCCCGAACGTTGTTATGTTTACACAAACTCACCGACGCAACAACGAGCCGGGCTACTATGGAGAACACAGCACCGAATACGAATAATTTCCTTAACTGGGTTGAAATCAAAAACTTCAAGTCGATCAAAGACCTGCGATTAGATTGCAAGCGAGTGAATGTATTTATTGGCAAGCCAAACGTAGGGAAGTCGAATATTTTGGAGGGGCTGGGGTTGCTGGGGGCAGAATATGGAATAGGGAAATTTATGGGGGGATTAGTGCGATACAAGGAAATAAAAAATCTTTTTTATGATAGTGATTTAACTAATTCAGTATCTGCACAATCTGACCATCAAATTGCAGGACTGTATGCACAAGGTCTTGGAACGACTCATGAAATAGATTTTAGTTATTTTTTAGCAGATCAGGACGATATAAAGAAACACGCAGAACGAGGGGATATAGAATTGTTAGAACAATGGTCTGCAAAGAAAAAATATGTAATTGATAAAAACGGTGAATACGGGCACGACTATTCAGGAGCGGTAGATCGGCGTGCCAACATAAGTACTGTAAAGAAATATGATTTTGCGAATCTAACGGATTTTGCAAACCTCTTTCAAGACTTTTTATTACCTCCGAATGGTTCAAATCTCTACGAAATTGTAAAACGCAGTGATGATTTGGCCTCTGATTTTGTAGAGTTATTCAGAGAGCAGAAACTGGATTTTATATTTGATGAAAATGGCCAAACATTTCTTATTCAACGTAAGAAGGGGCCACGAGTATTTCAGAATGAATTCTTCTCCATCGCTGATACCTTTCGGCGGTTCATGTTCTATATAACAGCTATTGAATCCAATAAAAACTCAGTTATCGTTTTTGAAGAGCCCGAAGTACACTCATTCCCACCTTACACGCAGGAGATGGCGTATCGGATGATATATGATGAAGATAATCAATATTTTATCTCGACGCATAGTCCGTACATGCTCCAACCTTTTATAGAGAAAATGGACTTTAACGATCTGAATGTATTTATAACCTACTACAAAGATTACCAAACTCATGTAAGAGCCTTGACTGAAGAGGAGTTGACTGATATTCTGGACTTTAGCACGAACGTATTTTTCAATCTTCGAAAGTTCGAGCCTAATGCCTGATCCTATTCGTCTATATCCTGAATGCCACGCTGATACGGCACTCATTACTTATTTTGTTTCTGATAATCGAATAATAGAGCATTCCGCTGGGATAAATGAAGTCTCTAAATCTTTACAAACCGTCAGATCGGATGCTACAATATTGTTAGGGATTGTTGACAATGATAAACACAAGCCAAGGTATCTCCGAGAGTTTGAAACTATTGAAGAGTCGAATAAGGTTTGTTTTAAACACAAGCCTGCGTCAAATCAATATCTGATTATTATTGACAAGGCCATCGAAACGTTTTTGCTGTGGAATGCCTCGCAAGTCAATATAAATGTAGTCGATTATGGGCTTAGTACAGATGTTCGAGTGTTGGGTGGCAAGCTAAAGAGTCTAGCTATCGAAACGGACCCCAACTACCTCCAACTCCTTACCGATCTCCACACCCGCCAGGCTCCCGGCTTTCTTACTCTTGAACGCATCCTGAATGACCTCATCACTACCTAATTCCGTTTTTATTACTGGCGGAACCGGTTTCATTGGTTCCCATATTGCCCGACGGTATCTGGCTGACGGATATACCGTTACGGTTTTGTATCGACCTCAGAGTGGTCATGGAATGCTGGCCGATGTAGCCGACCAAATCACCTGGCATGAGGGTGATATACTGGATATCCCGTCGCTCGAAGCGGCTATCTTACCAGGGATGGACGTCATTCATGCCGCAGCCATTGTCTCCTTCGTCCCAAAAGAGCGCGACCGTATGGAGCAGATCAATGTGGAAGGGACAGCCAATGTGGTAAACGTTTGTCTGAATGCTGGCGTACGAAAACTAGGCTACGTTAGTTCAGTAGCGGCTTTAGGTCGCCCCGTGGCGAAAGGAGGGAAGCCTAATGAGCCTATTGTGATTGATGAGGAGCAGAAATGGGTGGATTCGCCCAATAACTCGATTTATGCCAAAACTAAGTACCGAGCCGAACTAGAAGTTTGGCGGGGCGTTGCCGAAGGACTAAACGCAGTAATGGTCAATCCGTCTGTCGTGCTCGGTGTGGGCGATTGGAATCGGAGTAGTCTGCAACTGATTAAATATGTGCACGACGAAAAGCCCTTTTACCCAGCTGGCCTGGTCAATTATGTCGATGTGCTCGATGTGTCGGACGTTTTGGTACAGTTAATGCAGTCAACAACAACGGCAAAACGGTTCGTTTTGAATGGGGGCACCATTCCCTATCGTTCGTTGTTAGAACAGATAGCAGCCGCCCTGAACAAGCGACCACCCACTATGCGGGTAGCGCCCGGTCTGACGCGGTTGCTCTGGCCACTTGAGGCCGTTCGGGCATGGATGACCGGTAAAGCACCGCTTATCACGCGTGAAACGGCCCGATCGGCGAGTTCACTTTACGAGTACAATGGGCAAAAAATTAAGCAGATACTTGATTTTCAATACCGACCATTAAGCGAAACGTTACGGCGAATAACCACCGCGTTTAGCCCACCTTAATAGGTTAGTAAATTTTCGGGCCGAGGGTTGCAGTTTTGTTTTTTTGGCTATATATTTCAATACCAAAGGATAAATCGCATTATTAATGCGTCCCCTATCCGTGATTTACGAAGTACGATTATATCGTGGCTATAAATCGCAACCTGTAAATCGAACCCGCACCGGAGCGCCGGCCGCCGGAATGCCGGAACACGGCGCAACGGTTCTAAATTTTTTATACATGGAGCAAGAGTTCGAAGAACGAGAAGGCGATATTAAAGAATCAATCCGGCGTTTTGAGCAGATGCTGGACCAGCAACAAAGCCAGTTTTTCGACCTGGATGTCTATGAACAAATGGTTGAACATTATCTCAACCAGGGTGATTTAGACAAGGCGTTGAAAGCCGCCGAATCAGGTCTGGAAAATTTTCCCTATGCGCTGGAATTAATGCTTGATAAAGCCCAGATTCTGGCTAATTTTCAACGGTTCGATGAATCGCTGGAGTTACTGGAACGGGCTTCGTTGTTTAACCCCGGTGATCTCGATGTGCCGTTTATGCAAGGCTCTGTGCTGAACATGGCCGGACGCTACGAGGAATCGATTCAGATTTTGGAAGAATTGCTGGACCGAGCAGAAGATAAGGATGATATCCTGTTTCAGCTCGGTCAGAGTTACCAGAACTGGGGTAAATATGATGAAGCCATCACCCAGTACAAAAAATCGATCGCGCTGAATATTAACAATGAAAACGCGCTGTATGAGCTGGCGTTTTGTTTAGACGTAACGGGTGAATTAGAGAATAGCCTATCGTATTATCAGCAACTGATTGATACAGACCCTTACTCGTACAATGCCTGGTATAACATGGGTATTGCCTACAGTAAGTTGGCCCGGTATGCCGAAGCGGCTGAAGCCTACGATTATGCAATTATTATTAAAGAAGACTTTGCATCAGCCCATTTCAACTTAGGGAATACCTATATGAATCTGGGTTTGTTCGAAAAGGCGGAGCATTGTTATCGGGAAACGCTGAAATACGAAGAGGCTACTGCTGATACGTATTGCCATCTTGGCGCTAGTCTGGAAAAACAGGATCGCCTGCCCGATGCCATCAAAGAATACCGCGAAGCAATCAAGTTAGATGCCATGTGGGATGAGGCCTGGTATGGTATTGGGGTTTGCCTGAGCGAATCCGGCAAGTGGTACGAAGCGCTGCCATTTCTGCAGAAAGCCGTTAAATTGAATGATCAGAACGGTGAGTATTACATTGCCATTGCCGAAACGGAATATAAAATTGGTAACGTTTTGTCGAGTGTGGAAGCGTTCGAGAAAGCAGCGGAGGTAGACGCCGAAAATCCTGATGTGTACCTGACCTGGTCACTAGTACCGTTTGACCAGGGCGATTTTCTGCGAGCCAATGATATTATTCAGTCAGGGATCAACGATATGCCAGCCGATGCCGATTTGTATTATCGGTCGGCGGTGTATTTGATTCATGCAGGGCATTACCGGGAAGCTCTTATTCAACTGGAAGCCGCTCTTTCGCTTGATTATGATGCGCACGTTCAGTTATTCGAGTTCTTTCCTGAACTAGAAAAACAGAAAGCGCTTTACAAGATCATTCAGCAGTACAAAAAAGATAAGTAGTAACTATAAATACAGCAAAAGCCGCTTCCTGTTGTCAGGGAGCGGCTTTTTGGTTTATAACTGGTTCTGTTATGGAATTGGGTCAAGCTGAGCCAGGCGCTTGATAATTTCTGTTTTGCTCAAAAAAACGTCGGAATTTGGCCAGTTATTCTCCTGGCAAATTTGATAGAACCACTGATTCGCCTGCTCGAGATTTTGCAATCGCTTAATCTTGCCATCGTTATCCCAGGTAAACAGAACATCCCCAATCTTTCCCTTATCTTCATTGATAGAATAAGTCTTATCGTAAAGTCCAACTTTACCAACGGTTAATCGCCGACATAATTGGTTTCGAACCCGAAGGAAAACTGTTGAGTCATTTCGGGGAGTGGCGGCCGTATCTGCCCCAACTAGTTTCAGGTATTCGAACTTATAAGCGGGAATATTTTTGCCTGGAGAGTGCCCGTCCTGATAGAAGGTAAACGAGCTGTTCTTATTGTACAAAAACCGACCCTGTAGCTGAGAACCGTCAGTTAGTCTGGCAATTCCGTCGTGTAACTGATAAATAACGGGCGGTACATATGGAGTTGGCCGGGAAGGAATGATGACAGGATAACTGCGATACATGGGCGTAGTACGTCCTGCCTGACCAAAGGTGGCATAGGTTGATACAATCAGCAGTATGCCAGTGAGTAAAGTTTTCATAGGAGTGCTGGTTTGTGGCATTTTTCTTAAAACGGCATGTATTGTTTTGTTAATATGTAATGCTGTTAATTTAACTGTATTTTCAATTAGTTGGTTGACGGAAAAAATGGCACGGTTATGGCACTTCGAGCCTTGCAAAAGCATCGCCAAATCGAGCCCCATGACACCTTCCAAGCAATTACTATTAACTCTCTGTATTGCCACAACTGGCACAATAAGCCAGGCCCAGGTAAGTATTCAACGACAACCGAGTGTTCAAAAAACGATTGTTGCTCGAGCCAATCGACAAGCAGATACCGGCGTGCCTATTACCAATCAGGCTACTGGTCAGCGGATTACGCTGGAGGAGTATAGCCTATTAACCAAATCTGATCCCTTTGCTTATCATTTAGTCCCCGATTACAATGAATATGGTGTGCCGAGTGCCTATACAATGCGACCGGCTACCCCCGAAGAGCATGAAACCCACCGATTCCGCGATCGTGATCCAGCTAAACAACCCAAAGCCGGACAACTGATTACTCCTTTTGCAATGACTGGAGTAGACGGGAAATCGTATCGATCGGCTGATTTACTAGGCAAAGTGGTTATTCTAGGCTTTTGGGTCAGTTTAGATAAATCGCTATGGGATGACAAACAGGCTACCGATTTAGCAAATGTACTACGTCCCTATAAATCAGAAACTGCACCCGTTGTTCTCGGCGTTTTAAATAGTGAACAGCCTCAGGAAATAGGTGATCTGGAACTAAAAAAACTTCCGTTTGTGCCCATATTTAATGCGTATGGGTTTCATAATAAGTACCATATCACCACAATTCCGACAGTTATTGTAATCGATAAAACCGGGAAAATAGTTGCCAACCTGCAAGGGGGCGGTAGTGTTGATAAATTGAAACAAGTACTGGCAACGGTGATGCAGTAAGGTGCGAATAGGGCTTAAATGAACGGAATGTTATGTGAATGGGTTAGGCAACAGAGTAATTTAGTATTGACCCTTTCTGGTTTGACATGAATAAGCCGACTAACGGCCTATTAAATTGGGGCATCAGTAGCCGTTTGTTGCTGGGTAGTCTATTGTTAACGTTGGCTTTGCCTCTGAAAATCAGTGCGCAAAGCGATTCTAGCCGGTTGATTACAACTAGCCAACTGCCGATAGCCAAAACCGATACGTCGGCTGATGTCTGGGATGTGTATTACCGATTCATTAATCGGAAGGGGCACCGCCCAACAGAGGGCCAAAAGCCGGGTTTCCATCCGTCGGTATTTCCAGAACTTGCCTACGCCCTGCAAACTGGCTTTGCCGTCGGTATAAACGCGAACCTGTCGTTCACCAGCGCCGACCCCAAACAGAACGTTTCAGTTATTTATTTTACTCCGCAGTATACGCAATATCAGCAGGTTATTGTGCCTGTTGAAGTAAATCTCTGGACGAAGGATAATCGCTATAATATTGTCACTGATTATCGTTATTATGATTATTCAGCTGATAATTTTGGCTTGGGCGACAACTCACGATCCGATGTCGACGACCAGTTGACCTATTCCTATCTTCGTCTCTATCAGTCTGTTTTTCGGCAGGTTGCCACTAATTTTTCTATTGGTATCGGATACGCTCTTGATTACCACTGGAAAATTCAGGAGGATAATAAAACGCCTTTGCTGAACAATGATTTTCAGCAATATGGGTCAGGTGAAAAGTCCGTTTCATCGGGGCCAACGTTTAGTTTGCAATACACGAATCGGCGAAATCCCAACAACCCTCAAAATGGATTTTTCGGAAACATCATCTTCCGACCCAATATGCGTTGGTTAGGTAGCGACCAGAATTGGCAATCGGTGCTGGCTGATTTTCGAAAGTATGTACCCTTGTCGAACGATGGGCGACATATTCTGACATTCTGGAATGTTAACTGGCTTAGTTTTGGTGGCCAGGCCCCTTATCTAGACTTGCCCAGTACGGGCTGGGATACCCATTCAAACTTGGGCCGGGGCTACACACAGGGTCGATTCAGGGGGCGAAATATGATCTATATGGAAACCGAATACCGGACTGTATTGCTTAATAACGGCTTGTTGGGGGGTGTTGTGTTTGCGAATATGCAGACCTTCAGCGGTTACCCCAATACCAATCAATTCGGGAAGCTTCTGCCCGGTGGTGGCGTAGGGTTACGTATTAAAATCAACAAACATTCAAACCTGAATCTGGCCGTCGACTATGGTTTTGGTATTGGCGGTTCGCAGGGAATATTCCTGAATCTGGGAGAGGTTTTTTAAAAGGTACGAACACGGAGCCACAGAGAACACAGAGTTAATGTAAGGAATTGCTTTAACTCTATGTTCTCTGTGGCTCCGTTTCATTTTTGTTATTTCTTATCAGAATCGATGCTCTTTGTGGCCAGCTTTTGTTTCAGGTCAAACGTTTGTCCAGCGAAGACAATTAGGATCTGATTTTCATCGAACACTTTTTTCACGGCAATCATCGCTTCACTTAGCGCCATTTGGGGATTTGTAGCAGTTGGTTTAATCCAGAACCAGAGGACAAACTGAACATTGGCATCGGCAAAGTTCCGATAATGTAGTTCAACAGGTTGGTCAGGTAAAACGAAAGGTAAAGCCGCAACGGCTCCTTTGGCCAGACGTTGGGCCATTGCCATATCATCTAAATAGGAAATACCAGCAGAAACCTCAATGCGTCGCTGACCGATGCGGGAGAAATTCGTGATCGGTTTCTGAAAAACATCCTTACTCGGTATCTCAACGGTTTGCCCCTTGCCATTATCGATCACGATAGAGCGGAGCTTGATATCCAGCACTTTACCGGTATAGCCATTCGTTTCAACTGTATCGCCAACCTGAATGGGTCGGGCCAGCGCGATCATAGCTCCTGAAATAAAATTGGTCGTTAAATCCTGAAACGCGAAACCTACAGCTAGCGCAATGACGCCTGCTCCCGCCAGTAATGAGGTTACGGTTTTATCTAATCCTAGTACGCCCAACGCCACAAATAACCCAACAGACAGAACAACCACCCGCATGACGGCCCCTGTCAGATTAATCAGGGAAATGTTTGTGCTAACCCGATCCAATCCCCGAATAACCCAGCGGCTCATCCAGCGCGATAAAAACGTAAAGAATACAAGGAGTAATAAAGCTACGGCTAGCTTGGGCGTATACCGGATGGCGGTACGAATCCAGGTAGATAGTTCGGAGTAAATAAGCCCGGCGGCCTGCGTAAAATTCATTCTCTAAAAACGACTAGTGATCCCAATAGAACGACGCCGATTTGGAATGTGTTTCATCTATAAACCAATCGCCGTACCTTTGCAAGGTATACAAACCTCATCGACAATGACACCCACCGCTGCCATTTACCTGGATAACGCTGCTACAACCCGACTTGATCCTGAAGTGCTAGAGGCTATGCTACCGCTTATGACGGAGCATTTTGGCAATCCATCGTCTATTCATAGCCACGGTCGAGCGGTGCGTACTGCTATCGAAAAAGCACGGAAAACAGTCGCGTCGTTACTGAACACATCGCCTGCCGAGATTTTCTTTACCTCAGGTGGTACTGAAGCAGATAACACCGCTATTCGAAGTAGCATTGAAACCTACGGATTAACGCATGCCATTACCTCACCGCTGGAACACCACGCTGTTTTGCACACGCTACAGCACCTGGCTGAACAGGGTACGATTCAATTGAGCATCGTCAACATCGACGAAAAAGGTAATATCGATCTGGCACATCTGGAAGAATTGCTCCGCACACAGCCCCGCTCGCTGGTGTCGCTGATGCATGGCAATAATGAAATTGCTAACCTGTTGAATTTGAATCGGGTAGGGGAGCTGTGTCGGACTTACGAGGCTATTTTTCATTCTGATACCGTGCAAACAATGGGTCATTTCCGGCACGATCTGCAAAAACTACCCGTTGATTTCATTGTTGGGGCAGGGCACAAATTTCATGGTCCCAAAGGGGTCGGATTTTTATACGTTAATGCGGATCGGGTGAAAATTCACCCATTTGTGTATGGAGGTGCGCAGGAGCGTAACATGCGCGGTGGTACCGAAAACGTATATGGTATCGTTGGGCTGGCCAAAGCGCTGGAAATTGCTTACCGTGATATGGATACGCATCAGCAACACATTACATCCCTGAAACGCCGGATGATTGAGCAACTTCGGGAAAAAATGCCAGATGTGCGTTTCAATGGTAATTCGGCTGATGTTGACAATAGCTTGTATACGGTGTTAAACGTAAGCTTACCTGCGTCGGAGATAAGCGATATGCTCTTGTTTAGCTTAGACATTGCGCGAATTTCTGCCTCAGGCGGGTCGGCCTGTTCAAGCGGATCAAGCATTGGGTCGCACGTGTTGGGGGCTCTTCCGGGATTGGACTCCGAGCGTGGCTATGTCCGGTTTTCGTTCGGGAAATACAATACCACAGATGAGATTGACTACGCCGTCGATACGCTCGTAGGGCTTTATCAGAAAGAGTTAGTAAAATAAGTATATTTTCTTTTTTGACAGGATTTACAGGATAAGGCAGGATTTAAGGGCAAAGAAAATCATGTTCATCCTGTAAATCCTGTCGAAAAAATACACCTCCATGCCAACTCCTTCCGTCGTTATCGCACCTTACAATCCTGATTGGGCTAGTTGGGCGCTTCAGGAAATTGACCGGCTTGCCCGGCCACTGAAGCCCAATCTGATTACGATCGAACATATTGGGTCAACATCTGTACCCGGCTTAGCCGCCAAACCGATTATTGACCTACTGCCGATTGTACACTCGTTAGAGATTCTGGACGAACAGCGATCAATTATTGAGGGACTAGGCTATCTGTGGTATGGCGAGTATGGAATTCCCGAAAGGCGCTATTGTAAACTGATCGACGCGGAGGCTAACCGAGTCTTTCATGTCCATTTCTTCCCCTCTACCTCTATTAGCGTTACACGACACCTGGCTTTTCGGGATTACTTACGAGCTTACCCGGCTATTGCAGAAGCGTATCAAAACGAAAAGCAGCGTGCGGCCGCCCTTCACCCGTTTGATTCATCGGCCTATACTGAGGAAAAATCAACTTGGATTCGACAACACGAGGCTGATGCCCTTGGCTGGTTTGCGAAGCAATTCTGAAATGGCTGCGAATTGAGCAGGTGCTTAACACAGTTACGATTACTCAACACATGAAAAAATTGATTCTTATCGTTCGTGATTATGGCTATTTGCAATGGTTAAGGGCTAATCATGATCACGAAGAGGCCCTTCAGAAAGGGAACGAACTGGCCGTTACCCTACTCACGATGTCTTGGAGTTTACCTACATTAGCATTCTTTGCAATTACAGTAAACCGGTTGGGATATGGATCATCTGCTCACCAGTTAAGAGGGCTGATTGATCAGAATGCTTTGTTGAAAATTTTGCTTGGCCTTTTTCTATTTGCTCCCTTTTATTGGCTTGCCAGGCGGAGCGTGCATGCACTTAATGACACCCCAATTGAGCCAAAGATGCCCTATCGGTGGTTAATGATTATCTCCTGGTCCATGTTGTTAATTGCTCTCTCGTTGACAGTCCTCATACCCTTACTGATCCAGGAGTTATTTCCCCGCTAATTCTGGCTAACCCATTCTAAAAGTCAAAACGAGCGACTACTCAAAATAGTAACACCGCGTAGATTCTGAAACCCAGTTTCTTCTACTTGCCTATAGGCTACATCTAAGCGGAAGCTATATTTCTAAGCTAAGAAAAGCTTAATATAACTGAGGTATAGTTTACAGTTTCTTAATGTAAGTAAGCCTATTTTTGCGGCATTAAAGCCGGTTTAATGCACTTCTCAACGATTAAAAAATGATACGTTTGGTTGGTTAACCTGGCTGACCAATATTCAGAGAAAATGGCACGAGAAAGTCTATCTATACCAATTTCTGGAGAATGATCGCCTATTAAACCCTGAAATCGGTCAGAATCTTGGCTGGTAGAAATCCGTAAGTTTCTGATTTGGGTAGTATATGCTGGCGCTGTAAAGCAAAACTATTAACGCCAGATAACCTTAAACTCGACCTAAATGCGCATACTAATTCCCCTTTTGCTTGGCAGTTTACTTGCAACAAATACTACATTCGCCCAAAAAGATGCACCTATTACGGTGGCCACCTACAATCTTCGCTACAATAATAAAGGCGATGGTATTAATGCCTGGCCTAACCGGAAAGAGAATGTAAAAGCCCTGATTCAGTTTCATGAATTTGACTTGTTCGGTACGCAGGAAGCGTTGCGTGGTCAATTAAATGATGTGGCTGAATTGAACGAGTTTGCCTTTTTAGGCGCCGGTCGCGACGATGGTAAGGAAGCCGGAGAACACTCGGCAATTTTCTACAAAAAAGACCGTTTCAAAGTACTTCAGTCAGGTAATTTCTGGTTGAGCGAAACGCCCGATAAGCCCGGTAAAGGCTGGGATGCCACCTGCTGCAACCGGATTTGCTCGTGGGCTAAATTCAATGATCTGAAGACGAAAAAAGACTTTTACTTTTTCAGTGTTCACTTTGATCATCAGGGTGTCGAAGCACGTCGACAGTCGGGAAAACTGATGGTGGAAAAGATTAAGGAAATTGCGGGAAACGTCCCTGTTATTCTCGTTGGTGATTTTAATTCGACGCCCGAAACGGAGCAGATTAAAACGATTCAGACACTCCTGGGCGATGCGCATAACGTGACGAAAACTCCGCCTTACGGGCCAGAAGGTACATTCAATAGCTTCAAATTCGATGCGCCAATGGATAATCGAATTGACTATATTTTTGTCAGTAAGCAGTTCGCCGTATTGAAATACGGCGTTTTAACGGATGCTAAAGACCAACGATACCCATCTGACCATCAACCCGTAATGGTGAAGGTGATTTTGAAATAGAAGACAGCAACAGGCTGATGAAATGCAAAAAAGCGGAGACCGTAATCTCCGCTTTTGCGTTTATGAGTAAATCAGAAAGGCGACACACATTTATTTTTCTACCAGCGCTGGTACTCCAATCCAGCGTTGAGCCACGGTCAAGGTATAGTCCAGAAAAGCCTTCGCTGTTCGCTCGTAGACTTCGTGGCCGATGAAATGACCATTTTCGTCCAGGTTTTTATCCGTTTCGTGCGACTCATATAGCTTTGGCGAAACGATGGAATAACTATGGGTGAAGCTGATAATTTTGTTTACCACCGTAGTCATATCCAGCGCTGGTTGCCGACCACCCCGCCCGTTTGAGATACCCACCATCGCAAATACTTTATTGTTAAATAGATGCTTGAAGGCAGGGCCACCTAGTTGGTGAATAGCGTTGGTAGCCTGTGGGGGGGCTGTCCAGTTGTATTCGGGCATCGCGAAAATCACTAGATCGGCAGATTCCCAACTGCTAATCAATGAATGCTGAAAAGGAGTTAGGGCGTCTTTTTTGACCGATTCCTGACCAACTAACGGTATATCGTATTCTTCAAATGATACTATCGAAACCTCATGCTGGCCTTCCTCGGCCAACAAGTGCCGGAGGTAGTTCACAAACCGTAATGAGTTACTGTTTTTGCGCGATGAGGTTGAAATTAGCGTAATTTTCATTGTGTTAGGTCATTCAATGCAAGTTATCTAGCTAACCCTGACCTTCAATCTTTAGTTTCGTAGCCAGATGCAACCCTTATGTGGAATTTGAGTCTATTAAGCATCTTTCAAACAGAAAGCCTAAACGTATGAAACTCGTCTACTTATTACTATTCTCTACAAGCTGTGCCTATGCCCAGGTGCCCGCAACCGCCGTTCGTCGGGATTCACTGCCATCAGGTTTTTCTGTGAGTCAGATGCCAATCGTAGGGTCTAACAACTCGTTTTATCGTTCCCCAACAGATCCTAAAAATGTTGTACGGGCTACCCTGGATAATATGCCCATAAAAGTGCCTGATTCGTCAACGAATTATACGATGATGCGCTCGTATCAACTTCATGCAAATCCCCAACAACAACCCCAGTTGTTTCTTGAACCACTGCCCAAAATAATACCTAAAAAATTTAAATAAGGGTAAGGTTATCCAAGTTTACATAGGCCATACCGATAAGATATAACCTGTGTAAATTTGGATAACCTATTGATAATTAGGTTAACGCCTGCGCTAAATCGGCAATCAGATCGTCGGCATATTCCAGGCCGACCGAGATGCGCAGTAAATTTTTTGGAGTTATAGAATTTGGCCCTTCGGCAGTGGCCCGGTGCTCAATTAGACTTTCCACTCCGCCCAGGCTTGTAGCCCGCGTAAACAAGGCCAACTTTCCAATAAACCGGATTGCTTCTTCGGCACCTCCTTTTACCTGTACCGACAACATGGCTCCAGGGCCTTTCATCTGTTGTTGAACCAACGCATGGCTGGCATGACTGGCCAAGCCTGGATAATGGACTTTCTCGACCGCTGAATGTCCTTGCAGAAACTCAGCAATGGCTTGTGCTGTAATGCTTTGTGCTCGTACCCGGACGCCCAGCGTTTTAATTCCCCGGCTAATCAGCCAGCAATCAAATGGCGACGGTACAGCGCCAGAAAGTCCTTGCAGTAGCTTCACGCGTTGGGCAAATTCATTGTCTTCTTTAAAAATCAGCGCGCCACCCAACACGTCGCTATGTCCACTCAGGTATTTGGTGGTTGAGTGCATAACCACATCGCAATTGAACTCGAACGGGCGTTGCAGCACGGGCGTAGCCCAGGTGTTATCGCATACACAAATAGCACCAGCCTCATGGGCAATCTGACTGACTGCTTGCAAATCAGTAATATCGAGCATCGGATTTGAGGGTGTTTCACACCAGATGACACGGGTATTTTCATGAATCGACGCTCGCACGGCATTCAGATCGCGCATATCGACGCGCGTATAGGTTAGCCCCCAGGGGTGAAAAACCTGTTCGAGCAGGGCAGGAGTGCCATAGTACGCATCAGTTGACAACAGTACATGGTCGCCGGGGCTGAGAGCCTGAAATAACGTCATCGTAGCTGCTTGCCCTGAGCCAAAAGCCATAGCTATGGCTCCTCCTTCGAGGGTTGCCAGCGCTTTCTCTAAGGCTTCCCGATTGGGGTTGTTTGGACGAGTGTAGAGGTAATTGGCTGGCAACTCATTCGCTTCATTGCGAGCATAGGTTGTTGATAAATAAATTGGCGGTACCACTACGCCCGTAACTGGATCGGGCTGGTGTGTAGCGCGGAGAGCAAGCGTATCGAAATGCATAAGCGGAAGAGCCGTAAAAACGGCTCATTTTTTGTATGCCGAATTTCTCGGTTTCCATTGGTAATTCCGCATTCGATAAGTCAAATTGTTTGCTACGGTGGTTCTCTTTTATTTTTCATTGGAACGAACTGGATATAATGGCATCTCTGGACGAATACACGCCGTTGCTGACGGCCAAAACAGCTGCTCATTTACTTCGACGGGCAACCTTTGGACCAACTCAGGCTGAAATTAGCAGCTTCACGGGACTGACAGCCGCTCAGGCCGTGCAACAACTTATCGCCAATGCCAATTACTCACCTCCGCCCCCGGTCGATCTGGATATAAATCAAGCCACTGCCGGACAAACCTATTTAGATAAGCCCTTTAATCACGATCGGAACTTCGATTTTGGGCATTACCTACGTTGCTGGTGGTTGGGATTGATGACTTCGCAGTCTGCTCCGCCCAGTTTGCTCGATAAACTGACGTTATTCTGGCAAAATCATTTCGTAACAACCCGCGAAATGGTTGGTGATTACCGTTTTCTAAACCAATACCTGTTACTGTTGCGGAATAATGCCCTCGGTAATTTTCGAACATTGGTTACGCAAATCTCGAAAGATCCGGCCATGCTTCGGTACCTGAATGGGAACGAGAATATAGTTGGTCAGCCGAATGAGAACTATGCCCGTGAGCTTCAGGAGCTGTTTACGGTGGGTGCTTTCGATTTTGCCGGGAATAAAAATTATACGGAAGATGATGTAAAAACAGCCGCCAAAGTATTGACGGGCTGGGAATACACGAACCATGAGGTAGATGGCTCAACGAGCTTTACAACAACCTTCACGGATGAAAAACACGACAGTACAGATAAAACATTTTCAGCGCATTATAACAATACAGTTATACTAGGCCGGGCAACCTCACTACTCGGCACAACATCGGCCGGGGATGCTGAGTTGAACGATTTGGTGTCGATGCTCCTGAACCATCCACATACGCCCCGGTTTATTTGTCGGAAGCTGTACCGATGGTATGTGAATCCAAATGTTACGCAAGTTATTGAAGACGAGATAATTGCCCATCTGGCGCAGTTGCTGGTCGACAGCAATTACACGATTCAGCCAGTGCTTGTTAAGCTATTAACGAGTCAGATTTTTTTCGATGAAACGAACATTGGCGCTATCGTTAAATCGCCTGCCGAACTAGCCATTGGGGCAATGCGATTTTTTAATCAGCGTGTGCCTGACATAACCACAGAATATGCGGCTTTTAAAACCTATTTCGATTTTGTGTTCTACCGCATGCAAGACATGCAGTTGGCCATTTTAGATCAATCGTCGGTATTTGGTTATGAAGCCTATTATCAAACCGGCTATTCGAAAATCTGGATCAATACAACCACCATGGGCTTTCGGTATGACTATACCGATGCCTACGTTTATCGATACCTTCAGGTAACCCCCGATTACTTGATGGGAATCGATGTGCTTGCCTGGGCAACAGCTCTTCAACCCAATTTCTCGGATGTTGCTGGAACGCCTGCCATTACGTGTGTGGATATACTCAATGGGTTCACGGTCAATTTATTTGTCTATGATTTACAGCCGTCTCAACAGGATTTCCTGATTGATACCATTATGATGCAGAACTTACCCCGTATGTCCTGGATCTTTCAATGGAACGCCTACCGAACCGATATAACGGATGGGGGAGCGCGTTATGAAGTGCGTGCCCGGCTGGAAAACCTAATGAAATACATGCTTCGTATGGCTGAGTATCATATTTTCTAAAACAACCCGGTCGTTAACTAGGTACTGATTAACGACAGATACTTAAACTGATTTTAAATCATGATTTTCAACGCACTTGTTCTTTGTGTTTTATTTATGATTTTATTAATATATAAACTTATATTTAAATAATTGCGTCTAGGGATTAGGTATATTACTGTTTTTTAACCTATTTTGTTGATTGAACGGTATATGTATGGTAAGGGTTTGTCTGTGCAACCTTACTGTTAGTCCCTTTTGAATGCCTTACTTAGATCAATACACAACAGTACTTACAGCTAAAACGGCAGCACATTTACTTCGGCGCGCCACCTTTGGGCCCACACAGGCCGAAATTACCAGCTTCACAGGCCTAACGGCTGCGCAGGCAGTGCAGCAACTGATCAGCAACGCGAACTACTCACCGTCGCCACCGATTGACTTGGATAGTACGCAAGCTACAGCCGGTCAAACCTACCTCGACAAACCATTCAATGGCGATCGGAATTTCGATTTTGGGCACTATCTGCGTTACTGGTGGCTGGGGCTTATGACTTCCCAAACCAGTCCACCGAGTTTGCTCGATAAGCTGACTCTTTTCTGGCAGAACCATTTCGTTACTACTCGCGAAGTAGTTGATGATTACCGGTTTGTGAATCAGTATTTGCTGGTACTGCGAAACAACGCCCTGGGCAATTTCCGCACTCTGGTTACCAAAATCAGTAAAGAGCCTGCCATGCTGCGGTATTTGAACGGCAATGAAAATGAGGTAGGCAAACCCAATGAAAACTATGCTCGTGAACTTCAGGAGCTGTTTACCGTGGGCGCAGTCGATTTTGCGGGGAATAAAAACTATACGGAGGACGATGTAAAAGCAGCAGCCCGCGTACTGACTGGCTGGCAATACACTAACTACTGGAAGGTTGGTTCAACCAGTTTTAATACAACGTTTACGCTGTCCAAACACGATTCGACGAATAAAACCTTTTCAGCGAAGTACAACAATACAGTCATCACAGGACGCTCTGCTAACCCATCAGCGACAGTGACAGCCGGTGATGCTGAGTTAGATGATTTGGTAACGATGTTGCTGAAACATCCGCAAACGCCCCGATTTATTTGTCGAAAACTCTATCGCTGGTATGTTAATCCCAACGTTACGCAAGCAATTGAAGATAACGTAATTATACCATTGGCTCAATTTTTGTCAAGTTCCAGTAACAACTATGCCATTCAGCCAGTGATTGTCAAATTGTTGACGAGTCAGATTTTTTTTGATAACGCAAATCGGGGAGCGATGATCAAATCTCCCGCCGATCTGGCGGTTGGCACCATGCGTTTTTTTAATCAGCCAGTGCCTGATATGAAGACCGATCACGCAGCCTTTAAAAAGTACTTCGATTTCATGTTCTGGCAAATGCGCGATATGCAAATGGCGCTTGTCGATCAGCCTTCTGTATTTGGGTACGATCCCTATTATCAGACTGGCTATTCAAAAATATGGCTGAACACTACTACGATTGCACTCCGAAGTAGTTATACAGATGCCTATATCTGGCGCTGGCTCGAAGTGGAGCCAGGTTATAATATGGGTATTGATTTGGTGGCCTGGGGAACATCTCTGCAGCCAAATTTTGCCGATGTAACTGGAACCGCTGCTATTTCTTGCGCAGATATACAGGCGGCTTTTGCCAAAAATCTGTTTGCTACAGACTTGTTCCAGACGCAAATCGATTTTCTGATTGACACGATCATGATGCAGGGGATTCCCCGTTCATCCTGGACGTTCGAATGGAACGCGTACCGCTCTGCACCGACGAATACAAACAAAAAGAATGCGGTGTTATGGCGGTTACAGAACCTGATGAAATATATGCTTCGTATGGCTGAGTATCAACTTTGCTGATAGCTATTGACTGAGAACTCCTTTTATGAAACGTAGAGATTTTTTAGCGGCAGCTTCGGCGAGTGTCTTGCCTGTGATGCTTGATGGATTTGGACTGAAAGCCATGTCACCTCAGTCGGCACTGGTTCAATCGCTGCTGGGGACAACGGCGCTTACCAGCGATCGGGTGTTGGTCATTGTCTACCTGAATGGGGGCAATGATGGTCTCAATACCGTGATTCCACTTGACCAGTATTCGTTATACAATGGGCTTCGAAGCAACATTGCGATTCCACAGAATGCTGTTCTTGGTTTAGATGGTAATCCGGCAACGGGGCTTCATCCCGCTATGACGGGAATGCGGGATTTGTATAACGATGGCAAGCTATCTATTATCCATTCAGTTTCATATCCCAACCCTGATCAATCTCATTACCGGGCTACCGATATCTGGATGACTGCCGTTGACTCAACTGTAACCTCTAATTCGGGTTGGGCCGGACGTTACCTCGAAAACCGATTTCCGGGTTATCCTGTAGGCTATCCGAATACGCAAATGGAAGATCCACTAGCTATTCAGATCGGTTACCTGACCTCAACGGCTTTGTTGGGTAGTCAGCAGTCAATGGGTATTGCGCTCAGTGATCCGAATAGTTTTTACCAATTAGTGGGCTCGGCCAGTGCGATCTCACCAACCGATCTTCCCTGCTGCGATGCGGGCGATTTGATTGCCTTTATCCGTAAACAACAGGCCTTGTCGGTGGGGTATGCCTCGGAAATAAAGGCGGCTGCCGATGCTGGACAAAACCTTGCGACCTATCCCGATAACGGCCTGAATTCCCTGGCTGATCAGTTGAAGATTGTAGCCCGATTGATTCATGGAGGATTAAAGACGAAGATTTATTTTGTGTCCCTAGGGGGCTTCGATACCCATTCGGGTCAGGTAGATGCCAGTGATACAACGGCCGGTAGTCATGCGGCACTCCTTGGAAAATTGTCTGCCGCGATTGCTACTTTTCAACAGGATTTGAAATTGCAGGGTACTGAGGATAAAGTAATTGGAATGACGTTTTCAGAGTTTGGCCGACGGGCTAATTCCAATAATTCGAAAGGTACCGATCACGGAATAGCAGCTCCCATGTTTGTTTTCGGTAGTAACGTAAAACACCGAACAATTGGGCAAAATCCCGATCTGGCGAACCTGGCAGGGGAGGTGGGTAACAAGGATGTGAACATGCAAATCGATTTCCGGCGAGTTTACACCGATATTCTCAACGATTGGTTTGGTACGCAGCATACCACAACGAATACATTGCTCTTTCATGAGTTTCCAACTGTTTCGCTGTTTTCCAATACCGTCGAAACCGTAACAACCGGAAACTGGAAAGACCCGAATGTCTGGACTGTGGGGCGAGTACCGTTTGCCAATGAGTATGTGAAAGTCAATGCAGGTCATACGCTGACGGTCGACAAAACGATCTCGGTTAAAAACATTCGACTCGAAGGTAAACTGCTCTTTACTGGGCCTTATTCCATTCAAATGACTGGCTAGTACGAACGAATAAGTAGGTGCCTGCTTTTGTTCGCTTTCCTGTTCCAGCTTTTAGGCAACGGGTTGCATTGCATTTGGTAATTCTGCTACCTTTACGCAATTCGTATGCATGCATACTATTAAGTAATGGAACAGACATATCAATCTTTATCCTTCACGCAGACCGATGGCGTGATGACCGTTTCGCTACTGGGGCCTGGCAAGGGCAATGCAATGGGACCAGAGTTTTGGGCGGAACTTCCCAAAGCAATGGACGAAATCAACCAGAAGCCCGACGTTCGTTGTATTGTATTTCGGGGCAGTGGCGACCATTTCAGTTATGGCCTCAACATTCCACAGATGATGCCTCTGCTGGGAAAAATGACCACCGGAACCGTATTGGCTCAGCAACGCGTAGAGCTAATGACGCAAATTCGGCAGATGCAGTCGGGTTTTCAGAAAATGCATGAATCGCCTAAGCCAGTCATTGCGGCTGTGCATGGTTGGTGTATTGGGGGAGGGTTGAATATGATTTCGGCCGCCGACATCCGACTCTGTTCCCGTGATGCCAAATTCAGTTTACGCGAAGCCAAACTGGCCATAACACCTGATATTGGCGGATTGCAATTTCTTCCTAACATTATTGGTCAGGGATTTACCCGCGAAATGGCCTTTACCGGTGCCGATTATGATGCGGCTTTTGCTGAGCGTACGGGCTTAGTGAACCACGTCTACGATACGCCCGATGCTTTATTTGCGGCCGCGGCAACACTTGCCCAGCAGATCGCCGATAACCCCGCCACAGCCGTGCAAGGTGCCAAACAAGTACTGAATTACAGCCAAAACAAATCCATCGAAGATGGCCTGCAATACGTAGCGGTCTGGAATTCGAGCCAATTACAATCCTCCGATTTCTCTGAAGCCATGCAGGCCACCATGGAGAAACGTAAAGCTGAGTTTAATAAGAAATCAAATCGAGGTTATTAAACGAGCGAAAGAGTGAATGAGTGAAAGAGCGAAAAGCTGACGCGAATGTTCTTCACTCTTACACTCTTTCGCTCTTTCACTCTTTAAGAAATGAACGCTACAGGCATGCTGCGCGACGACGCGCTGAAAGGGAAAACCATTATTGTTACCGGCGGAGGTACCGGTTTGGGGAAATCGGTCAGTCGGTATTTACTCCAGCTTGGAGCTAATGTCACGATTTGCAGTCGCAGACAAGCGGTAATTGATGCCACCGCGAGTGAGTTAATGGAGGAAACAGGAGGTGTCGTTCTTGCCGTGCCCTGCGACGTTCGTAATACGGCTGAGATTGAAAACGTCATGGCCAAAACCATTGAGAAATTTGGTCGTATTGATGGCTTGCTGAATAATTCTGCCGGAAACTTCATTAGTCCCACTGAGCGCCTGTCGTACAAAGCGTTTGATACGATTGTCGATATTGTCCTGCGCGGAACGTACTATTTCACGTTGGCGGTAGGAAAGTATTGGATCGAGAGCAAAATTCCGGGTACCGTTCTGAACATTTCAACTACGTATGCCACTACGGGTTCAGGATATGTAGTTCCGTCGGCTGTAGCCAAAGGTGGGGCCTTGATCATGATGAAATCACTGGCTGCCGAATGGGGGAAATACGGTATTCGACTCAATGCCATTGCACCTGGTCCGTTCCCGACGAAAGGTGCCTGGGATCGGTTGTTTCCCGAACCGCTGGCCAGCATGATGGACCCAACGAGCCGTATCCCTTTACATCGTGTTGGCGAACACGGCGAACTCGCCAATCTGGCGGCTTTCCTGCTGTCGGATTACTCCGGGTACATCACGGGCGAAAGCATTACGATTGATGGGGGCGAAGTACTCATGGCAGGTGAGTTTAGTCATCTGGAAAAAGTCACTTCTGAGCAGTGGGATATGATCGAACAAACCATCAAACAGGCCAACCGGGCGAGCAAAAAAGAGTGAAAGAATGAATGAGTGAAAAGTAGCTGGCACATCAATTATTCACTCATTCATTCTTTCGCTCTTTCACTCTTTTTTCGGCACCTTTGCAGCCCAATTTGTGTTCTATTTACGTACTAAAATTCGTTAAAATGCCCAACTGGTTTCTCGGAAAAATCCGCTATCAGCAACCCATTGACGACTCGAATGTCGGCAGCCGGAATGAAGAATTTATCAAGCAAAAAACCGTGACCGAAGCTTATCTGGTGGATGCCGTCAGCTATACCGAAGCCGAAGGACGTCTTTACCAGGAAATTGCTGCCAACACGCCCGATTTTGAGATTACGAATATCTCACGCATGAAATTAGCCGATGTCTTTTATAATGAAGATGGGGGCGAAGTGTGGTACAAAGTCAAAGCGATGTTTATCACGGATGACGAAAAGACGGGTAAACAGAAAAAAACACCGAGTGTAATGTTGGTGAATGCCGTGACGCCTAAAGAGGCTTACGAGCGGGTAGAAATAAGCCTGAAAACGGCCCTCGATCCATTTGAGATTACGGACGTTAACACAACCAAAATCCTGGAAGTTTTCCCATATAACGAAGAGGAACAACGTAATCTTCGCCCATTGAGTGAGGTGATAAAGCCTGAACCAGAGACGGTTTAACGTAAATAGTCAGACGGTTGTCAAGTATGGTCAGGTGTTGTCAGATATAGTTGATTGGTAATTCCTAACAACTCTTGACTATTACCTGAACACCCTGAACCACCCTCTGACTACTCCTGACTCCATTTGACGGCCATTTTTTACAGAATGGCCGTCTTTTTTTATGAAATTCAGGACTTTCATTCACAAATAGTTGCGTTGAATAGGAGCAAATCCGGATATTTGTCCCGTCATGAAACGCACTCTGTTCAAATACTTCAACCTACTAATGGCCTGCGTCGTGCTGCTGAGCAGTACTGGCTTTGGGTTGGTGGAGCATTCGTGCCAGATGCGTGGTAAGAAAAAAACGATGGTTGTTGCGTTCAGCGATGCCAAAACGCAAACAGGTTGTGCTACCGACAAAGGAGCTATGCCTGATGAGCAAACACTCGTTAAAAAGACACAATGCTGCCAGGATAATCAGCAATACGAGAATGTCGACATTTCGTCTTCGCTGAGTCAATTAGTAGCCAAGTTTGTTAAAACCATCACCGAAACGATTGCCGCGGGTGTCGTTAGTGTACTAACTTGGTTTTTTGAGTGGATTTTTGCCGGGAAATCGTCATCTGTTTCGGCTTTCCCATCTCCTCCTTCGCTTTCCGGGCGTGATATTCTGACGCTCGTTCGTAGTCTCCTTCTTTGATACGCTGATTGATCTGTTTTTCCCACGCCAGTAGCTATTGGTGCAGGTTTTGCCGTATTTATTTATCAATCAACGAATTCATGAAAAATTTCTGTTTATGGATTGTGGTGCTGACGATTGCTCCGTGGCTTACTCAGTCAGGCATCGTTCAGGCTGCACCCCGCCAAATTTTTACCGCCGATTCTACCCAACCAACATCTATTCGCGGGCGGGTAAGCGAATTGGTCAATACAAAGCAAGTGCCACTTGTAGGCGCAACAGTGCAATGGGCTAATACATCGGTAGGGACGCTGACAGATGATGCAGGCCATTTTCAATTGCCTTTTCAAACAACTTCCAATCGGCTGATTGTGAGTTATGTGGGCTATCAATCTGATACCATTACGGTGACCAGCCGAACTGCCGAAGTGGCTATAACGCTACGAAGCACCCGAACGTTACAGGAAGTAACCGTATCGGGCGCTCCAGGCCAGGTCGATCGAATCAACCCAATCCAGACCGAATTCATCAACCAGCGAACGCTGGCCAAAGCGGCTTGCTGCAACCTCTCCGAAAGCTTCGAAACCAATGCGTCGGTGAGTGTGTCGTATAGCGATGCCGTTACGGGCGCTAAGCAGATCCAGTTTCTGGGGCTGGGCGGTCAATACGTGCAGACGAATGTTGAAAATATCCCGACGGTGCGTGGATTAGCTACGACTTTTGGCTTAAACTATATTCCGGGTACCTGGATTACGAGTATCGATGTCGGTAAGGGTGCTGGCTCGGTAGTCAACGGCTATGAGTCGATGAGTGGCCAGATGAACGTCGAACTACAAAAGCCAGATGATGCCAACAAACTGTTTCTCAATGCTTATGCTAACAGTTTTGGGCGTTTTGAAGGCAATATCAATTGGTCGAAAGTATTGTCCACCAAAAAAAGTGAACCGGAGTATCTATGGCCCGGACGTGCGCAAACGCAGCCAGCGATTGTACCAACCCCCAAATGGAGTGTCGGTATTTTGGGTCATGCCAGTACACTGCGTACAGAAATTGACCAGAACAACGACGGTTTTCGCGATTTGCCACTTTATACACAGCTTAACCTCATTAATCGATACAAATACAATAGTGATCGGTTTATGGCGCAATTTGGGGTAAAAGCGCTTTATGAAGACCGTGATGGTGGCCAACTGTCGCGCTTCGGCGACAATCGGTATAAGTTTGGGAATACCACAAAACGCTTGGAGTTTTTCTCAAAAACAGCTGTTCTGTATCCGAATAAACCTTATCAGGGATTAGGCTTAATTATTAACGGAGTTCATCACGATCAAACAGCCGTTATCGGGTTTCGACCCTATACTGGCCAGCAACGAACCATCTACGCCAACCTGATTTATCAGAATATCATCGGCAATACAAATCACGCCTATAAAGCTGGATTGAGCTATCTGTTAGATGATTACAGGGAAGAGCTGGGTTCCCTGCTAACTAAACGAACAGAATCGGTGCCGGGTATATTTGCCGAATATACCTATACATATCCTGAAAAACTGACGCTGGTATTAGGCGGACGTTTCGATTACCACAATTTGTTCGGGCCTCAATGGACTCCGCGGGCGCACCTTAAATACAACGTCAATCGGGACCTGACCGTACGGGTTTCGGGCGGACGGGGCTTTCGGGTAGCTAACCCGATCAGCGAAAATATGGGTTTCCTGGTCAGTTCACGGGCTATTTTTATGTATGAAAACCAGAATGCCGGACCCTACGTCAACTGGCAGCTGGGGCCACGTAAACCCGAAATCAGTTGGAACTATGGGATAAGCCTGACGCAAGATTTTACTTTGTTAGGCAAAAAAGCATCACTGGTGCTTGATTATTATCGGACTGATTTTCAGAACCAGTTAGTGGTTAATGTTGAGAATTCGTCGAGCATCTATTTTTACAATCTGAATGACGAATACCATCATGGCCGCTCGTTTGCCAATAGCTTCCAGGCTGAGTTGAACGTACAACCCGCCCGTCGATTCGATGTGAAACTGGCCTATCGGCTTTTTGATACGCGGCAAAGTACTGCCATGCCTGATGGTGATACCTTATTGCTACCCAGGATGATGGTAGCCCGTGAGCGAGTATTGCTGAATGTAGCGTATGCGTTGCCTTTCGATAAGTGGAAATTTGATGCAACCTTGCAGTGGAACGGCCCCCGCCGTATTCACTACCTACGCGAAGGCTACGTTCACCCAAGTAATGAAAATGTGCCAACTGATTACTCTCCGAGTTTCGCCAATCTGAACGCACAGTTAAGCCGGGCATTCAGGAGTGGTTTGGAATTCTATGTGGGCGGAGAAAACCTGACGGGATTTCGGCAGTTGAATCCTATTTTCGATGCCAGTAATCCGTACGGACCCGATTTTGATGCCGCTGGCCGGGCGTGGGGGCCGGTAACCGGGCGCATGATTTATGTAGGATTTCGATTTAAACCCGTAAACTAATGACACTGACCATCCGAAATATGGTGTGCGACCGGTGCAAGCGGGTTGTACGTGAGGAGTTAGAAAAACTTGGCTTAATACTAGGCCGGGTTGAACTGGGTGAAGTGGACGTAATGAATGCTCCGTCAACGATTGATTTGGCTACGATTCGCCAAGTCATGCAGGCGAATGGCTTCGACTTAGTGGATGATAAGAAGCAGGCTTTGGTTGAGCAGATGAAAATTCTGTTAATAAATGAAATCCAGCATCTGAAAGGGGAACGGCTGCCAACCGAAAACTATTCTACTTTTTTAGAGCGTAAAATCGGGTATGAGTACTCGCATTTGAGTAACTTGTTTTCGGCCAGCGAAGGACACACCCTCGAAAAGTATATTATAGCGCTTAAAATTGAGAAAGTAAAAGAGTGGTTGCGCTATGATGAGCTGACCCTGAGCGAAATAGCCTGGCGATTGAGTTATAGTAGTGTTCAGCACCTATCGACCCAATTTCGGCAAGTGACGGGCCAAACACCTGGCCAGTTTCGGAAGGCGACTCAGGTAAATCGGCGAAATTTGGATGCATTGTTCATGAACGAATCGGGTGAGGGGAAAGGATAATCGATAGGGCGATGGTGAACAGCACGTTCGACACAGAGTGCTTAGGTAAACGGTAACTTTAACAGTATAAATTCTGATGATGAGACGTTTACGGGATCTACTAAAAACCTTTCTGGAAGCGCTGTTGAAGCGATTTGGAGTTGTCTTGTTAACGAAGCAAGAGACAGAGGAATACCTAAGTTCGTACATTGTGGCGGTTTGTCCGGAAACCCAGATCGTACTGCCTGCTGTCCCCAATACAGCTCATCCCGCGACCCTTGTGTTTAAGCCAATTGAAGCGGTTGCCCACCAGAGCTATGTTTGGGATTATAAACCAATCCCCTCTAAAACGACTCAGTTGCCGTTTGGCGGCATCCTGACGAATACTAAACTACTTTGCACCGACTTCGAGCGCTATCATTTAGTGCAAAACTTCTTGAAAAAAGGAAACCGGACCCGAGTTGTGCACGATATTCTCATTGCCCCCTGGACGCATATGTTAGATGGTATTGCTTTTGGAGGGTATTATGATTTTGTGATTTTGGTGGCGGCAAAATTGTGCCGAATCCGGGAAGCGCTACCCGAGGCTGTTTTTGCTGAAGCCGTTCTGGCATATCCTTTGTTTAATACGGAGTATGAACGTGAGTATCTGTCGTTAATTGGGTTTGCACCAGATCGTACTTTGGACAGTCGCCTGTATGAGATTCAATTTAACGAGTGTATACTTGGGAATAGCGGACACTGGTTTTATCCGAATATGGCTGATATTGTAGCCTTGAAAAAGCAGGTCGAAAGCCAAGTGAAACCAGTACGAACGGCCCATAACCGAATCTACATAAGCCGTTCAGGCCGACGGCGTGTGGTCAACGAAGACGCCCTGATTGAGTTACTGAAAAAGTATAATTTCACCATTATTGATGACAGGCCCAGGTCTGTTGCCGAACAGGTGGCTATCTACAAAAATGCGTCGTTCATCATTGGGCCGCATGGCGCTTCATTCACCAACATTATTTGGTGTGAGCCGGGTACTCACCTCTTCGAGCTGTTCACGTCTACGATGGTTGTCGATCATTTTCGGTATCTGTCTCAATTAATGGGCATGAGGTATTCGGCTTATTACCATGTAATTATGATGGGGAATAGCCGACATTCCCTTGAGGAAGACCTTTTTGTATCTATTGCCGACTTGGAGCAAAGTCTAAACAACTTGCTTCAGACTGCATAGGCACTATTAGCTGTATTTATACAGTTCGTCCCTAATTATGTAAAAACCCTATCGAGTGTGTGTAGTTATTTTGTCAGACCAACGGTGGTCGATAAAACGACAACAACGATTATGGAAACGATGCAACACACGCATACCCATGTAGACACCTGTTTCGAATGCGCCGAAGCCTGCGTAACGGCTTGCCTGGAAATGGGCGACAAAGATGGAAAAGGTCATGACATGACGGCTTGCATTAAACTCTGCCGCGATTGTGCTGATATCTGTACACTGTGCGGCCGTTTGGATGCCAGGGGCTCCGATTTCTCCCGCGATTTTATGGTATTGTGTGCCGAAGTCTGTGAAGCCTGTGCCAAAGAATGTGAAAAACACGCGGGCCATCACGCGCATTGTAAAGCCTGCGCTGAAGCCTGTCGCAAATGTGCCGAAGAATGTCGGTCTATGTCGGCAAGTGCATAAAACGTTTGATGGCTTTAGTGCTTGTACCCACGGTCTTTAGAGCGTGCTAGTTTCGCAATAAACACTCCCTCCGTGGGTACAAGCAGTACTAAAGCAATTAGTCTATACAAAACCTGCAATCAATTCGATGCATTCATTACTTAGTTTTCTGTTTATAATGAACCTACTAATCGGCCCGCCAGCGATTACGGGCAAACAAGTAGGTAAAGGCAAGCATCCATCGGTAGCCGCCGACCCCGCCGGAAAGGTGCATATCGTGTACGGTCAAGGCGAACTTATTTACTATACCTACACTTCGGATGGTGACCAGTTTGCCAAACCTGTGCAGGTCGATAGCCTGCCAGGATTGCATCTGGGCGCGTCGAGAGGGCCACAAATCGCGGCTACTAAACAGTCGGTGGTGGTAACGGCCATTGATAAAGCGGGCAATGTCTGGTCGTATACTCGAGTAAATGCGACGGGGAAATGGCAGAAACGGGTTCGGGTGAATGATGTAGGCGATGTAGCCAAAGAGGGTTTTGTAGCCCTAACCGCCGGACCCGATAATACGTATATGGCCATTTGGCTCGATTTGCGGGGAGATAACCAGAACAAAATCGTAGGAGCACGCTCGATAGATGGTGGACAAACGTGGTTGTCCAATCAGGTTTTATACCAATCGCCGGATGGAACAGTCTGTGAATGCTGTCAGCTCTCGATTGTAAGCCAGCGCCAGCAGGTTGCTATTATGTTTCGCAATTTCATCAACGGTGCCCGTGATATGTATCTGGTCCGGTCAAGCGATGGAGGGAAAACATTTGGTAAGGCCGAAAAACTAGGCGAAGGTACCTGGCCATTAAAGGCTTGTCCAATGGATGGGGGAGGTCTATTTATGGCTACAGATGGTAAGCTCTCGACTGTATGGCGCCGAAACGATAAGTTATTTATTGCCAAACCAGGGCAACCCGAAACTGAATATGCCACGGGTAAGAATGCAAAGATTGTGACAACATCCGGGGGCAATTACATTGTCTTTCAACAGGATGGTCAAATTTGGGGTACATCGCCCGGTCAGACAAAACCTGCTCTTATCAGTACAGGAGGCTATCCTAAGTTGGCGCTAATGCCTAAAAATAAGGTACTCTGTTTGTGGGAGCAAGAAGGTACCGTTCAGGTAGGATTCGTACCCTGAATCAAAGCAATTTATTGAATTACAGCGTTATGAATAAATTTATTTTGGTGTTTTTTCTCGGCTTTGTACACATCGCTATGGCGCAGCACCAACATCACGAAGGTATGTCTATGCCAATAAAAAGTAAATCTGCTGGCGATACAACCAAGCCGATGAACCACTCGATGCATAGCGGCATGGATATGAGTAAGCATGAGGGCATGGATATGGCCGGTATGATGGACGCTCAGGATACCCGAAATTTTGGCTTTACGATGGATACAACTATGGGAATGACGCACTCATTGTCTCGTAATCTATCCATGAACCGCAACGGATCGGGTACGTCGTGGCATCCAGATAATACGCCTATGTATGCCTACATGAGTCAGCCTGCGAACAAGAAGTGGAGTTACATGCTGCACTATGCTGTTTATCTGCGTTACACCAGTCAAAATATCAACAATGACAGTAAGCGGGGGCAAGGAAGTCAATTTGGGGCACCGAACTGGGTTATGGGCATGGCACAGCGGAAAGTTGGACAACGGGGGCTATTTCAGGTGCGGGCTATGATTTCGCTCGATCCACTTACCGTGGGGAATGGTGGTTATCCCTTGCTGTTTCAAACTGGCGAATCCTACAAAGGACAGCCACTGATTGATAAACAACACCCGCACGATCTGGTCTCGGAGCTTTCGGTCAGCTACAGTCATGCATTCAGCAAAGACATCGACTTATTCGGCTACGTTGGTTATCCCGGCGAGCCTGCTTTGGGGCCACCTGCCTTTATGCACCGCATTTCGTCGTTCAACAATCCAGATGCACCCTTAAGCCATCACTGGCAGGATGCCACGCACATCTTATTTGGTGTAGCAACAGTTGGCTTTCGCTATAAATGGATGAAGCTGGAAGGTTCTACGTTCAAAGGGCGAGAGCCTGACGAAAATCGGTACAACTTCGACAAACCTCAATTTAACAGTTATTCCTATCGACTGTCGGTAAATCCGTCGCCTTCTTTTGCCATGCAGTTTTCGCAGGGATTTTTGCATAGTCCAGAAGAAGCGCACCCAGAGGAGAACATAACCCGAACAACGGCATCTATTTTGCATAGTAAAGGGTTAGGGCCGGACAAGTACGTAACATCGGCCCTTATCTGGGGGCGAAATAGCCACGATGGGGCAGGCGAAAACTCATTTCTGGCCGAAAGTAGTTGGCAAATGAATAAACTAGCGGTGTACGGGCGCTATGAGAATGTGACGAAATCGGCGGAGGAAATGGGCCTTTACCAGCCAACTTCGTCTAGTGAAATTGGCCGAATTACTAAAGATCAACAGTTTGTGATTAATAATTTGACACTTGGCACCAATTATCGGCTGGTACAGACACACAATACCGACTTAGTGCTGGGGGTACAAATTACAGGGAGTATGCCTTCTTCATCGTTGGAAACATTTTATGGGAAAACGCCCGTTTCAGGAGAAATTTACCTCCGCTTGTCGCCCAGTTTAATGACAATGCGAACGATGAATCATTCGGGACATGGTCGAATGAAAGGAATGAATCAGTAACTAAATAAAATTCCGCCTACTGGGTGTATCTACGTGGGCACCAATTTAATTGAGTTTTCGTTATCAATTCACTATAAACCACTTACAACTATGTTGCGTAACCTGTTTCTAACCGCCCTGACCTCATTGGTGCTTTTGGGCAACTCGTTTGCCAGTGCGCCAAATCGGGACGACAAAGAGAAGGAAGTTAAGATCAAGACATCGGCCATCTGTGGCATGTGCAAGGCCCGTATCGAACGGAATCTGGCCTTCGAAAAGGGGGTTAAAGAAGCTGACCTGGATGTAAAATCGAAAGTTGTTACCATTAAATACAATCCTGCCAAGACGGATATTTCTAAACTGAAAGCCAATATCAGTAAAACCGGCTACGACGCCGAAGAAGTAACTGCCGATCCTGTAGGCTACAACAAATTACCCAGCTGCTGCAAGAAAGGTAGCGAGATGGAAAGTCATCAATAAGTTAAGGTTTTCCTATACGAGAAGTCCCGAAATCCATGGATTTCGGGATTTCTTTTTTGTTATGGTTTGATTACTGCTTTGTTGTGTAATCAATACGTATGACCTGCTTCCGATTTTCAGTTGGGCGTTCGATGACCATGTTGGTAATGTGATTCCCCGATTTGTTGACTACTTCTTTTGCATACTTGCCATTGAGCGTTGGCTTGCCATTAAGAATATAGAGTACAGTACCGTCTGGATAGTCGAATATCTTGATAGTATAGCTATAAGCAAACTCAGACTTCACATCCTTCGATACATAATCTATGATTTCAGAATCAGATCGTTTGATTTGTTGGTAGGTTGGGAAAGGCTCAGTAGCAGTTTTCGCTTGCCCATAAAGAAGGCTACTCGTGAGTGTCAGACTAACTAAGAAAGCAAATACAGCGTAGTTCTTCATGGATTTTAGTGCTTTATCAAACGTGACCCTGAAATGGGCTCAAGAGTTGCAGCAGGTTTTAAGGGAAACTTACGAAATGTCCAATACTGAGAACTGCTCAAAAGTCACATCGAATCCTCCGCCATCGGGAGCGGCTGCCATCAGGCCGATTTGTACAGAAACATCGGCAGGAAAGTAAGCTAACCGCAGCATTTGATAGGTAAAATCGTCGAACGAATAATCAATGCGTACTGAGTTGTTCTGTCGGGTAAGACGGAAGTAAACGAACGGTGGATTATGAGGTTGCGGGCACACCGACCAGTCTGAAAATTCGCGCGTAACTACTGCGCTTACCTGTTGTTGCTCATCAACATATTCGATCCCCGTCTTGATCCAGTTGCGATTGTCGAGCCTCAGCATCAACCCTGCCTGGTCATATTGATTTTTATATTGGCCAGACACCTTCACACTGGCTACAAAATCACCTGCCTGCTCACGATAATAGAAATGCCCGTTATCGCGGATAAACTCATAATGAGTCACCCGCCAGAAATCGGTGTCGCCTTCGGCCCGCAGGTACAGCCAGTCCCGTTCTTCCGACCAGATTGCCGGTTTATTGTACCAAATCATAGGTAATCTTTTAGAACGAAAGTATAAAAAAACGGTAGACCATTGGCGTGGCTTGACCGAAATAAACGCATTGGTGCCGTATCAACTCAACTCTCGTTTGCCGTGAGAATAGCTATTTTACTCTGTTTATTGTTATAAAAAGTAGCAACAATTAGCCGTAAGCCAATGCCCTCAACTGACCGTGCCTTTAACTATGATCTCGATTACCGAAATCTAAATCTCCGCGAACAGCCTGAACTTTATCGGGTCGGAAAAGGAGAGATGGGCGTACTTTTGGTACAGCCCTATAAGTCCGAAATTCTCCCATATTGGCGGTTTAAAACACCGGAAATCGCCCGTGAGTCATCCGAAAAGATTTATCAGCTCTTTCTGGATTATAAAGCCAATGGGGATTTCATTGGCATGGATATGGCTCGGAAGTTTTTACAAATGGGCTACACGCGCTCAAGGCGTTACGCAAATCATGCCAGTGGTCAGAAATACAACGGCCCCGTTCCGGATGATAAAAAAGGTCAGTCGGGGGCGCATGGCCGCGAGCAGCTTCCGCGTGATGAAGACCCCATAAAAGCAGAATCGGCCCGGATTTTTTATGGAAAGTATCTGGAAGCACGCGAAGATGAAACCTATAAGAAGTTGAAAAAGGAATGGCAGGAGCAGTATGGGTAGTTTGCCAATCTTTGCGACCTTTGCGACTTAGTCAATAATTGAGGGTTGAGCGTGGTCAATAGTTAGCCATTAACCAACAACTATTGACTAACGACTAATCACTATTGACTATCGTATGCAACTCCTTGACGGTAAATTCCTTTCAGCACAAATCAAACAGGAAATCGCGGCCGAAGTCGCACAAATTAAAGAACAGGGCGGTAAAATCCCGCATCTCGTGGCGATTCTGGTTGGGAATAAGGGGGCTTCAGAAACCTATGTAGCCTCGAAAATGAAAAACTGTGAAGAGGTGGGTATGCACTCGACGCTGATCCGCTTCGATCCTTCGGTTACTGAAGAAGAGCTACTCGATAAAGTTCGGGAGGTAAACGAAAACCCCGATATGGATGGTCTGATTGTGCAGCTTCCATTGCCAGATCATATCAATCCTGATCGCGTTATGGAAACGATCAGCCCCGCAAAAGATGTAGATGGTTTCCACCCGATCAACATTGGGCGCATGGCCAAAGGGTTGCCTGCTTACATTTCGGCAACACCACAAGGAGTACTGGAAATGCTGAAACGGTACGATATTCAAACGTCAGGGAAGCATTGTGTTGTGGTTGGCCGGAGCCAAATTGTGGGTTTGCCCATGTCTATTTTGATGCAGCGCAACACCTATCCTGGTAACTGTACCGTTACGCTCACGCACAGCCGGACCACGAATCTGGCCGAAATCTGTCGCTCGGCCGATATTTTGGTTGCAGCTCTTGGAAAACCCGAATTTGTAACGGCCGACATGGTTAAAGAGGGAGCCGTTGTTATTGATGTGGGCTTAGAGCGCGTACCTGATGCCAGCAAGAAAAGCGGTTTTGCCCTGAAAGGCGACGTGAAATTTGATGAAGTTGCGCCAAAAACAAGTTTCATCACGCCCGTTCCCGGTGGCGTTGGGCTGATGACAATCTGCTCGCTCATGCAGAATACGCTGAAGGCCGCGCGGGGAGAGATTTATGGAATGCACTAATTCAAAGGTTCACGTTAAATGTATAGTTTCATTGTCAATGCGCAGCCTAAATCATACAATAGTAGAAAACCGCAGAATTATCAACGTCTAATAGTATCAGCTTTTAAGGAAAACTATCCTGCACATGCACCTTTGGAAATAGAGTTGTATGGATTGATTTACCATTTCTTTCGGCGGGATATCGGTATTGATGCGGATAATCTTAGTAAACCCATTTGGGATAGTTTAAAAGGAGTCGTATTTGACGATGACAAACAGATTAAAATGCGTATTGCTGGAAGCTTCGATCTTACAGCAAACGACTTTACAGTTATTGATTTCTCAGGGTTACCTGGTAAAGATATTGGTTTGTTACTAGAAGCAATAGAAACTGAGGAGCATGTACTTTATGTTGAATGTGGTAGCTTCACGATGGATATGATTCGGTTAAATCTGGAAAGAAATGGAAATTAGACAGCAATACCTGCAACGTTATCTACATGATATAGCTATTGATCAATTAGTAGCTGACTATCAGGCTAAAGGGTATCAGGTTACGAAAGAAGAGAAAGTCGGCAACTACCAAGCTGATTTAGTTGCGAAACGGGAAGGTGAAGTAGTAGTGGTTGAAGTGAAAACGGGTAGAATGACAGCCCAGAAACGAAGAGAGCTTACTGAAATTGGCGATTATGTACGAACTCAGAAAAATTATAAGTTCTTAGTAGTAATAGCTACCCCGCCTAAGCCAAAGAAAATTGACATACCCAATCTAGATCAATTGCTTCTAGATCATTTAATTAATCACTTTCCAAGTCAACTAGATGAATTATCCTCCCATACACGAATTATAGATGTGTCAGATGTCGTTGTCAACGAGCTAACTGTTAGTGAGGATGGAAGTATCACTGTGAAAGGGAATGGTATCGTAGAAGTTGAACTTCACTATGGTTCGAAAGACGACCAGACAGAAACAGATGATACGTTTCCATTCGACTTTGAGGTTATTCTAAAATACAACCTGAATCATGAATTATTTCTATCAGGTGTGGACAAGATTGATGTTGACACGTCGTCATTCTACGAGTAAAAAAACGTCAAGTTCTGATGACAATCAACTCGCTCATGCAGAATACGCTGAAGGAAATTTATTAGCGATTAGCGGGCCCTATATAATGGATTGTTATTAATTATAAAGCCCACTAAGACCTACTTAACAAACTTTAACAGCCCGCCCTAACCCGGTTGGGCTGCTTTTTTACGTATTTTTGGACGCTACTTACACAAAAGCAGTCCGTTAATCTTCATTTATATGCAGTCATTCAAACGCCTGAACACCCTCACTGGTTGGTTCGTTTTCGCAGTCGCGCTGGTAACTTACGCGATGACCGTAGAACGGACAGCCAGTTTCTGGGACTGTGGCGAATTTATTGCGTGTTCGTTTAAACTTCAGGTTCCCCACCCACCTGGTGCCCCATTTTTCCTTTTGTTAGGACGACTCTTTTCCATGATGTCGTTTGGTAACCTGACCAATGTTGCCTACTGGGTAAACATGGCATCAGTACTTGCCAGTGCGTTCACCATCGTGTTTTTGTTCTGGACCATTACCATGCTGGCCCAAAAGCTCTTGCCAAAACCGGAGAGCGAATACAACACCGCCGATACGTTATTAGTGATTGGTACGAGTGCCGTAGGGGCACTGGCCTACACATTTTCCGACACATTCTGGTTCTCGGCTGTTGAAGCGGAGGTATACGGGATGTCGTCATTTTTTACCGCTATCGTTGTTTGGGCTGCGTTCAAATGGGAGCGTATCGATGATGAAGCGGCCGCCAATCGCTGGCTTATTTTCATTGCCTATCTGACGGGCTTATCAATCGGCGTTCACTTATTGAACCTCGTTACATTGCCTGCTCTGGCACTGATTTATTACTTTAAAAAACAGTCGAAACCAACGTTTATGGGTGGTGTAATGGCTGGTGGTATTGGTTTAGTTGTTCTGGGAATTATCAATGCAGGTATCATTCCAGGACTTCCTGGTATGGCGTTTACGGTTGAACGGTTCTTTGTCAATACACTGGGTTTGCCGTTTACCTCTGGCGCTATTTTCTTTACAGTTGTCTTTATTGGCGCTATCGTATATGGCATTATCTGGTCGGCCCGGAAGCGGCATGTGATCATGAACACGGCTTTGCTGGCCCTGGCATTTGTGCTCATCGGTTATGCCTCGTATATGCAAGTGTTGGTACGGGCTGAGTTCAACCCACCAATTAACGAGAACGATCCTAGCGATGAGCTGAACTTCCTGTCGTATCTGCGTCGTGAGCAATATGGTAGCCGTTCGCTGCTATACGGTCCGGTCTTTACCGCGCGCCCAATCGATCAGAAACAGGGTGCTGCTATGTGGAAAAAGGAAGGTAACAAGTACGTTATCTTCGACCATCAGCCCGAATACATTTATGCGCCGGGCGATGAGATGCTATTCCCACGTGTATATAGCAGCCAGCAAAACCACCCCGCACTTTATCGCCAGATGCTGGGATTGGCTGAAGGGCAAAAGCCAACTATGGGCGATAACATCAAGTTTTTGTTTAGCTATCAGTTGGGCCACATGTGGTGGCGTTACCTGATGTGGAATTTCGCTGGCCGGGAGAGCGACGAAGAAGGGGCAGGTTACCTGCTTCCCTGGTCGTCAGACAATGGTGCTCCTGACTTGTTGAAGACAAACAAAGCGCGCGACAATTTTTACATGTTGCCGTTTGCCTTGGGCTTATTCGGGATTGCTTTCCAGTATTTCCGTCGCCGTCGTGATTTCATCATTGTAGCTCTACTGTTTTTATTCACGGGTATTGCCTTACAAGTCTTCCTGAACTCACCACCATCAGAACCGCGCGAACGGGATTATATTTATGTGGGTTCGTTCTATTTCTTTGCTATCTGGCTTGGTTTGGGTGTAATGGCCATTGCCGAAGGTTTGCGGAATACGTTAAAATCAGATACCGCCCGGAATGGTCTGGTCGTTGGTTTATCGCTGCTGGTGCCTGTGATGATGGGGGCCAAGAGCTGGGACAACCACAATCGCGATCATCGTTACCAATCGGTCGATTTTGCGAAGAACCTGCTGAATTCCTGTGCGCCCAATGCCGTGCTCTTCACGGGTGGCGATAACGATACATTCCCTCTTTGGTACGTGCAGGAGGTGGAAGGCTTCCGTACCGATGTTCGTGTATGTAACCTGAGTTTGCTAGGTACAGAATGGTACATTCAGCAAATGAAGCGCAAAACGTATCAGTCCGATGCGCTGCCGATCTCGTTAGAGTTCGACCAGTTCAATAAGGGTAAAAATGATATTGTGCCCTTCTATGAGGTTCCAGGCGTGAAAAATGGTATCGACCTGAAGCAGTATATCAACCTGATCAAAACCAGTAATCCAGCTGTTCAGGTACCATTAACCAATGGCGACATGACGAGCATTTTGCCATCGTCGGTATTGTTTCTGCCAATTGATAAAGCATCGGTTGATCAGGCCAATTTTGTTCCGGCAGCGTTGCGACCATTGATGAAAGATACCTTGCAGTGGACCATTGGTAAGAAGGACCTCTACAAGCCTGACCTCATTATGCTCGACATCATTGCAACCAACAACTGGAAACGGCCTATCTATTTCTCCAGCACATTGGCAAGTGATAACTACCTGAGCCTGAAAAACTATATGCAACTGGAAGGGTATGCGTATCGGCTAATGCCGGTAGCTGTTCCAGGTGCTACCGATGGCTACGTAAATTCTGACGTTATGTATACCAACATGACCAAGAAGACATTCTGGCGTGATTTCGACAACCCAAATACGTACTACGATGAAACGTATAAAGGACCTCCGGTTATTTCGGCTCGTATCGCGTTTTTCCGTCTGGCCGATCAGCTTATCCGCGAAGGGAATAAAACCAAAGCGCACGAGGTTCTCAATTATTCGCTGAAGGTGATTCCGGATAAGAGTATTCCATACGACCAGATTTCGTCGAACTATGTTCGATTCCTGTTTGAAGTTGGCGATAACAAAAAGGCGCTTGAGATTGCAGAGATCATGGCAAATCGCGCTGATCAGGCACTGACTTACGATAAGAGCGGCAACGGAAACCGCTTCGGTAGCCCGGATTCCGATCTGTATATTCTTCAAACGATTGTTGAAGCTTGTAAAGAAGCCAAGCAAACAGCCGCTGCGAACAAATACGAAGCGATCTTCCAGAAGCACATAAATGCCTTTGGTTGATAGAAACTATTGTTGACACAAAAAGCCCAGCATACAGTCCGCATGCTGGGCTTTTTGTGTCAACAATAGTTAACGTTTTATGCCGTCTTGTACTTTTCTGTCAACTCGACGAAAGGAGAGATCTCACCATCGCCACCTTGAGATCTCTCCTTTCTTCGAGTTGACAGAAAATAAGATGCTACAATATACCTCAATGAATCGGGTGGTCAATCTTTTCTTCTTCCAGGTCTATTCGAGCTTCTTCTCGACGAATTACTTCGTCATCAAACTCCTGATTGCTTCGTAGGCGATGTAATTCGTCACGTTTCACCCGAATAATATCAATCATGATTTCGTTGTATTGCGCCACGTTTTCGCCATCGCTTTCTACGGAATCTAAATGCCGCTTTGTTTGATGAAGATCACTCTCCATTCGATTCTTTAAATTCTCTACTAATTCATTTTGACTTGATGCTTCGGCATAATTTTGCTGGAGATATTGCAGAGCTACTTTCAATAGCTTCAATCGAATTTTTGTCTCCTGTCTGTCTTCCGGAGTACGCTCAACGAGTTCTTTAGGCCGAACCCATCGAATAACAAGTGGCAATGTCAGACCCTGAAAAACAAGCGTAACCAGAATAACAACGAACGTGATGAACAGAATCAGATTTCGATGCGGAAATGGAACGCCATTTTGAATAGTTAACGGAACGGACAACGCAGATGCCAGCGATACAACTCCGCGCATACCGGCCCAGCCAAGAACGATCGGACCACGCAAACCGGGATTGCGTTGTGCTACAGTAATATATTTTCCAATAAACTGCGTGAAATAAGAGGCCGATATCGTGAATACCATACGGGTAACGATGATAACGCCTGTAATCAACAGCGCATATAAAATGGCTTCCGTTTTCGAATAGCCATCCAACCCATTGATAATGACGGGTAGTTCTAGCCCGATCAGAATAAATACCAATCCATTCAGCGCAAAAACGACTGTGGCCCACATCCCCGTTCCCTGAATCCTCGAACTATGATTGAGGATTATGTGGCTTTGATTGGATAAAAATAGACCACCACTAACAACGGCCATTACCCCCGAAACTTCGAATTCTTCGGCGGCCATATACATGATGTAAGGCGCCAGGAATGTAAGCAAAATACTAATCCGGGTTGAGGTGGGTAACCAACGATGAATGGCGTAGAAGATACAGGCAACGACCAGGCCAACAACAATGCCCATAAACGTAACCAGCAGGAAATCGACGGAAGCTTCCTGCCACACAAAAGAGCCCGAAATAACAGCGGCCAGAGCAAATCGGAAGACAATCAAACTGGCCGCATCATTCACCAGGCTTTCTCCTTCCAGAATACTAACCGTGGTTTTGGAAACCTTAACCTCCTTCAATACTGAAGTAGCTGCAACGGCATCGGGCGGAGAAATGATGCCGCCTAACAGGAATCCCAGTGCCAGGGTAAATCCAGGCATTACCGCACTCGACACATAGGCAACGGCTGAAGCTGTGAAAATAACCAGACCAAAGGCCAGAACGATAATAATACGTCGCCAGCGCCAGAATTCCTTCCAGGATGTAAACCAGGCCGCTTCGTACAGTAAAGGCGGCAGGAAAATCAAAAAGATAAGTTCGGGGTTAATTTCAATACGGGGAATGCCTGGAACAAGACTAACGACCAAACCACTTATTACCAAAAAAATAGGGACAGGGATACGCAGCCGCTGCCCAACCATTACCAATAACGTGACAGCCAGCATTAATGCCAGACAAAGCAACAAAGTTTGATGCATACGTTTTCTATAGCGAACGGACGAAAATTATAAGGCAAAATACCCTAATCAACGGCTTAATCTACAAAAAAGCCCCGATAAAAATCGACCTAACGCTTCGAATTCAATGTGTTAGGTGAATGAACAGGTAAACCGTGGTAAACGTGGCGCAAATCAGTGTAAGGGTAGGGGGCGTTGTTATAAGAAGGCTTTAACAAAGTTCGATTATTACTTCATTTTAAGATCCCCCCTTATTTCACCTGATGGATACTGTGTAGTATGCAGATTGGCATAATATTGACCAGTCTTTAGGCGGTAAATTTGTAAAGGAGTCAACGGAATTGTACTGGCTATGATTGGAGACGCCAGACTTGGGAATGTAATATCTACAGGACCTGTACCATCGGTTTTTGTCGTATCAATTCTGTGAAGATGTCCCATCGTTGGTGTGAGCCCTGAATAGGAAACTGTATAACTCAGAACTCGAGTAGTTTCATCTAAAATTCCCTGAAAACTGCCTGTTGCCGTTGATGCAGTAGTTGTGGGTTTCTCACTACTACCATTTAACGTAGCTTTAAAAGTAGTTGGCAGAACCGGATTGTCTTCGTTGCAGGAGAATGGGAGAACTAGGGTTAAAGCAGTTAAAAAGGCAATTGGTGTGGGTTTTATCTTTCTCATAATCATTGTTTGTTACTAGCCACTTAGTTAGTCTAGTGGAAATGTTAAATAAATCAGGTTTGGTTTATGCTAAGTTGAATATTAACGACTAAGGAATGTGTAGCCAATAGTAAAATCGCTTACTGGACCTAAATAATGATTTAGTAATCCTATCCCCAAAGCAAAATTCAAATAAAAATTTCGCTTATAAGTGCGCTGAAAACCCCAGAGTATATTTATTGAAGGGCCTTCATTAATGCGGTCTAATGCTTGATAAAGTGCTTTATTTTGTATTGGAAATTGGATTATTTGATCTTGGTCCAGCTGATAAATATATAAATATGGCTCTTGCCGGAGTAATGAAGGAAAGGTATAGCTACTTTTTATGCTTATATAGTTAGCTGAATTAGCTTTAATACTTTTGCTTTGCCTTTGTCGTTTTTTAAAATTATAGTAGAAACGATATCCTGCTGAAAGAGAGGTGTTCAAGCTGTAATAATCTAATTTTTGAACTACCAGTGTAGTAGGAGTATTAGTGTATCCATAGTTGCCACCTCGCCCATAGTACCCGCTAAAAGTGAAGGCAGCGACAAAAGTAGAGTTTTGACTAACCTGATTTTCGTAGGATATCCCCGGTAATAGAAAAGGAATTCGCCAAACGTTTTTTACCGTAAAATGATTAGCTGTATCTTGACTGAAGCCAAATGTTGAAATTAAAAGAAATATTAATGTGATTTTGTATGCCGCCTTCATTATAACCTATATACGTTTTTGCAAGAATAAGCTATATTTTATCTTCTAACAACTATAATTGAATCTTCCAACTAGGTCGAATCGGTAGGACTTCAGGCGCTCTACTAATCGGGCTAGAAGACACTAAATGACTACATAGAAACTCGAACTTCGAGAGCGTCCTTACATTATCCAACAAAAAAGCCCCTGATCGGGGCTAATTTGGCTTTTTATAAATAATGACGGATGTCAATCAACCATGAAAAAAGTCCTTCATCTTATCAAAGAACCCTTTCTCGTTCTTGTTCGGTTTGGGTTGGAAGTTCGGTGAGTGCCGTAGTTTTTCCAGAATACCGCGTTCTTCGGCCGATAGTACTTTGGGAGTCCAGACGTTGACATGGACGATTTCGTCGCCCCGACCATAGCCATTCAGTTCTTTAATTCCTTTTCCTTTCAGGCGAAGCATCTTACCGCTTTGCGTACCTGGATCGAGCGTGATACGCGCCTTTCCATCAATGGTGGGCACTTCAACGCTGGTTCCAATAGCTGCATCGATAAAGCTGACATACAGATCGAAGACAACATTGTTGCCATCGCGCTTGAGGTCGGCATCTTCTTCTTCTTCAATGACGATCAGCAGATCGCCCGCAACGCCACCCCGAGGTGGGACGTTCCCTTTGCTACCTACCGATAGTTGAATACCTTCGGCAACACCAGCTGGGATTTTGATTGGGATAACATCTTCCTGCAAAACACGACCTTCGCCAAAGCAGGCGTCGCAACGATCCGTTACGATTTTGCCTTCGCCATTACAGGTCGGACAAGTGCTGGTCGATACCATCTGGCCGAGCATAGTATTTACTACTTTGCGCGTCTGGCCGGTTCCCTGGCAGGTCGAACAGGTTTGTACAGCGGTTCCGTTTTTAGAGCCGTTGCCTCCGCAGGTATTACAGGTTACGTGCCGTTTTACCTTGATTTTCTTCTCAACGCCGTTGGCAACTTCCTGTAAATTTAGCTTCAATTTAATGCGTAAGTCAGACCCACGTCGTACCCGCTGCCGACCTCCACTGCCACCCTGGGCACCCCGGAAGAAACTTCCAAAAGGAGAATCATCACCAAAAACATCACCAAACTGGCTAAAAATATCGTCCATCGTCGGACCACCGCCACCGTATCCGCCTGCTGCACCACTCATACCAGCATGGCCGTATTGGTCATACCGGGCTTTTTTGTTGGGATCGTTCAGGACGTCATAAGCCTCAGCCGCTTCCTTGAATTTCTCTTCGGCGGTGGGGTCGTCAGGGTTTTTATCCGGATGGTATTTGATCGCCATCTTGCGATAGGCTTTCTTGAGGTCTTCGGCCGAGACGTTCTTATCAACGCCCAGAATTTCGTAATAATCGCGCTTCGTTGCCATATGTTTGAATGATTGACTGATAGAGTGACTGAATGATTGAATAGCTGGCGCAAACATTATTCAATCATTCAGTCATTCTATCAGTCAATCATTGAGTTAGCTTCCTACAATTACTTTTGCAAACCGAATGACCTTGTCATTCAGGTAATATCCTTTTTCTATTTCGTCTATAACTTTCCCTTTCAGGTCAGGGCTGGGGGCTGGGAATTGTGTAACCGACTCGTGCAGATCGGCATCAAACGGCTCACCTTTTGAAATCATTGGTTTTAACCCTTTGCCTTCAAGTGTCTTGAAAAACTTCGTATAAATCAGCGAAACCCCTTCTTTCAATGCGGCCACGTCTTCTGTGTTTTCCATCGACTGCATAGCCCGTTCGAAGTCGTCGACAACTGGAATCAGTGCCTTTAAAACGCCCTCGTTGGCATTGCTGATGAGGTCAAGTTTTTCTTTGGCTGTACGCCGACGAAAGTTTTCAAAATCAGCGTATAAACGGAGGTATTTATCTTTAAGTTCGGCTAATTCACTGCCAATTCGATCCGTTTCGGCAACAAAACCCTCTGCCGAAGCCGACTCTGTGGTTTCTTCTGCGGTAACTGACACGGTTTCGTCGTTATCGACTGGTTCGGTTGTCAGGTTGTCAGGTTGTGGAGTATCCATAGACGCTTGTTCGTCCAAAATGTCTTTATTTTCCATTGATGAGCTTCTATTTCGTTTCCAGAAATTCATAGACAAAGATGGGCAAAAGCCCGGCCAAAACCGCATTCCCTGACAAGTTGGCACGGTGCCAGCAGTCGGATTTACACGATTTGGCTACTAGCTACTATCTGACCGCGCGGGCGGCCCCGCCGGGATTTACTTGATTTTTGCTGATTAGCCGGATTTATCTTTTGCTTAAATCTGTTTATTTTTTGTCATTCCAACGTCAGGAGGAATCTTGAGCTTGACTAATATGGTACACTAAGATTCCTCCTGACGTTGGAATGACAAAAAATAAAACATTCTCTGTTTCTTATGCATTTGCCCGCTTACCAGTATACGCAGTTGATCAAAGCCAAAGCCACTGAACTGGGGTTTGATTTCTGTGGGGTAGCTAAAGCGGATTTTCTGGAAGATGAAGCTCCAAAGCTGGAGACTTGGCTCAAAAACGGGATGCATGGCCAGATGAATTACATGGCCAATCACTTCGACAAACGACTTGATCCGCGCTTGCTGGTCGATGATGCAAAATCGGTGATAACGGTCTTACTAAACTACTATCCCGAGCAGAGATTACCCGATGAGAAAGATGATTTAAAACTGTCGAAATATGCGTACGGCACAGATTATCACTTTGTTATCAAAGATAAACTAAAGGATTTACTAGCGTATATCCACGACGAAATTGGCGAAGTAGGTGGGCGTGCCTTTGTTGATTCTGCGCCAGTAATGGACAAAGCCTGGGCTAAACGAGCAGGTTTGGGTTGGGTTGGCAAACATACAAACCTGATCAATCGGGAGATGGGCTCGTTCTTCTTCATCGGCGAGCTAATTCTCGATCTTGAACTGGAACCCGATGGTCCGATTGCCGATTACTGTGGTACCTGCACCCGGTGTATAGACGCCTGCCCGACCGATGCCATTGTTGGGCCGTACGTTGTGGATGGCAGTAAATGCATTTCGTACTTTACGATTGAGTTGAAAGAAGCTATTCCTGAAGACGTTCGGGGGAGGTTCGAGAACTGGATGTTCGGTTGTGATATTTGTCAGGATGTTTGCCCCTGGAATCGCTTCGCCCGGCCGCATCAAACTCCCGCTTTCGACCCCCACCCCGAATTGACTACTATGACAAACACAGATTGGGTCGACATAACCGAAGAGGTTTTTCGCGAAATATTTCGTCGGTCGGCAGTGAAGCGTACAAAACTGGAAGGTCTGAAACGAAATATTGCCTTTAATCAGCCGATGGAACGCTGATGACGCAGATTGGATAGATTTATACTGATGATGAGAGAAATAGAGTTGTATCTGCGAAAATCCGCGTCATCAGCATTTCAACTTATTCTATAAAACTGCTTGATAATCTCTCCTACATGCCAGACATCCTCAAAGGTGTTGTAAAGCGGAGTAGGGGCAAGGCGAATACAATCGGGTTCACGCCAGTCGCCAATGATTCCCTGCTCGGTCAAGTGATTAAACAAGGCTTTGCCGTTTTTGCGAACTAACAACGATAACTGACAGCCGCGCTGGTTGGGATCATCGGGCGTTAGAATTTGAATTTCGTCAAAAGGCGTCAACAGGTATTCAAGGAAGCCCGTTAGCCGTTCGCTTTTCTGACGAAGGGCCACCATGCCTGCTTCGGCCGTGATGGAAATAGCGGCTCGATGCAGCGCCAATGTCAGAATATTGGGCGTGCTCACCTGCCAACCATCGGCACCGGGTGCGGGCAGAAAGCCGGGCGTCATTTCGAATCGCTTGTCTTCTCGATAGCCCCACCAGCCTGCTAATCTTGGCAAATTCTGGTCGTGGTGTTTTTGATGGACAAATACCCCCGATACAGCACCAGGCCCACCATTCAGGTATTTGTACGAGCACCAGGTGGCAAAATCGACACCCCAATTGTGCAATTGCAGAGGAATGTTGCCGATGGCGTGCGCTAAATCGAACCCAATTGGTATACAGTGTTTTTGAGCAGTTTCGGCAATAACGGCCATGTTATAAACCTGCCCCGTATAGTAATTCAGGCCACTCATCCAGATCAATGCCAGCGAATCGGCATGCTCGGCAATAGCATGTTGAATATCGGTTATGTGAATCAATAAGTCGTCTGGATGGGGAGCGATCTCAATAAGTGCGTCGGCAGGTTTTAAACCATGATGTTTTAGCTGCGTTTCCAGGGCGTATTGGTCTGATGGAAAGTCTCCTTTGATTGTCAGAATCTTGTATTTCTTACTGTTAGGACGGTAGAACGACGCCAGTAGTAGATGCAGATTGACCGTCAGCGCATTCATGGGGCATACTTCAGATTGTTCTGCGCCAAGAATTTGTGATAGGGCTTCTTTACAGGAATTGTGATAGCTAAGCCACGGTTGTTCGGCCCCTTCGGTCTGTTCAAACCAACCCTCGACGCCTAGATTTTGCCAGGTGCTGAGTTCCTGCTCCAAAGCTGCCCGCGCGGTTTTGGGTTGTAAGCCAAGCGAGTTGCCGCAGAGATAGGTTTGCTGTACACCGTTGCGCTGGGGTATATGAAACTGCTCGCGGAAGTGGCGCAGCGAATCGGTCTGATCGAGGGCTTGGGCGAAAGTCAGTGAATTTTCGTAGGTCATGGAAGGGGTGATCGTCGTTTACTTAACAACTTCTTATTTGTGTTGTTTGACTAGCCAGTCATAAATAGTCTGGTCTTCAAATAAGTATTGAATTTGGTGACCTGTTTTTTCTAATCGGGTAAATTTCACATTACCCTTACACGCGTCTAAACGCCTGACTAATCGCTCGGTTTCGGAGATAGGAATAAGATCGTCGTCTATTCCATGAAACGTCCATATGGGTATATGCCTGATCCGGCAAACCTGTGTGGAATCGTCGCAACCACCGCATAAGGGAACAAGCGCGGCAAACTTGTCTGGATAAGCAACGGCCGTTTGCCAGACACCATAACCCCCCATGCTGATTCCGGTTAAATAAACCCGTTTCTGATCAACTCGATATTTGGTAATCAGTTCATTATAAAGGGAGTCGAACCAGTTGTCAGTCGACCAGAATTTACCGTCGGGGCATTGGGGAGAGGCAATAATAAAGTTAAAATCGCGGCCCTTATCGACCAGATGTGGTAAACCATATGTCTTGAGCTTAGCCAGATCATTCCCTTTCTGGGAGCCTCCATGCAGATAAATAACCAGTGGATAAGCGGCCTTATTTGTCGCGTAATCTTTGGGTAAATAAAGCAGATAGGGGTACTTTTCTCGCGATTTGGTTTTGGGTATTGATTGAGCGTAAACGTCTAACGAAAAAAGGGCGAACAGGGCACAAAGAATTGAACAGATAGCTGGGCGCATGACAGGATTATAATGCCACAAAGATCAGCGTCTTTAGCGGCAATCCAATCGATTTTTAAGCCTTTGTATAGTTCTGTTTCGAGATGTTTTTAGGGGGCAAGCCAACTCATTTTAGACTCAGGTTCGTATTGAAAATAAGCACGTGTATGCCCTTTCCGGCTTAGGTGCAAATATTCCATAGCAAGTACCCGACACTCAATAACCGCGAAGTTTTTACGGCCAGCTTCGCTTTCTTCAATCGATGGTAACTTGTTGATCAGATGATCGGGAACGCCAGGGTAGGGGTGTGGTTGTTCGGTGCCTGGTTTTTGCTCCGAAAGGTAAGCTTTACGGCCAGCCATGCCCAGTTTTTCCCAATGATCATCGGCAACATAATCATCGGTATGAAGCCGGGTTTCAACGGTCAGGCGGAGCTGCACATGCCGATAGCTATCCCAGAAAAGTAAGGATGCCTGAGGAAAAGCTTCGAGTTGCAGCACTTTTTCGGCACGGGCGTCGGAATAAAACCAGACGTACTTATGCGTTATATCGACACGACGCAAAACGACCATTCGGGCATCGGCACCTCTGGATGTACACGTAGCCACCGTCATTGTTTTGAAGCCAGATGCCTCCGGTTGATCGTCCTTTTGTTCAGCAGCTGCCTGGAGTTGTTCCCAACTGGTGCGCTCAAGGTCGGGGAGCCTAGCAACGGCTTCCGAATTTTCCTGATTGGCGTGGTGATTGGTTTCTGCGATCTGAATGCTCATAATGTACTTTGCTCAAGAATAATTAACGGCGCGCTTACTTTATTTGTTTGTCAGGGTAAGTTTTTGCCTAACGCGACGACTAATTAGGCAAATAAAAAAGCAGAATGGAAATTGATTTCATCCAGATTGTCAATACACATGCTGGCATCCTTCATAAGATATGTCGTCTCTATGGGAAGGAGGAAGAGGATCGTAAGGATTTGTATCAGGAGATTGTACTACAGCTTTGGCGCTCGTTTCCGACATTCCGACAAGAGGCTCAGCCATCGACCTGGCTATACCGGGTAGCGCTCAATACCGCGATCTCGTTGGTTCGTTGGCAGTCGCGTCGGATCACACCCGTAATGCTGGACAATGAACTTCTGACAGACCTGCAAGGGCCGGGAACAGCAGAAATTGATGACCAGATGCATCAGTTCTATAAGGCTGTCGAATACTTATCGTCAATAGAAAAAGCACTTGTTTTCCTGTATCTAGATGGGAATTCTTACGACGAAATTGCCCGCATCATGGGCATATCTAACTCAAATGTGGGCGTTAAACTGAACCGTATTAAAGCAAAACTGAAACGAATAGTCACCTTACTTAACAACTGAATCAGATGACAATGGACTTAGATGATTTTAAACAGACATGGCAGGCTTACGACCAAAAGCTTGAGCAGACCCAGCAACTTGGGCGACAACTCCTGGACATTATCCAGCGTGAACGATCGAAAAATAGCATTGATAAAATGATTCGGGAGCTCCAGCGGGTTTCCGTTATCCTGCTTGCTATTATCGTAATTTTCAGTGCGATTGTTGCCGGAAATCCATTTGATTACACAGAGCCGATTCACTTTGCTCCTGCGCTTGGCTATATCCTGTTGGCCGTGTTTGGGCTCATTAGTTCAAGGCGGCACATGAATAGCCTTCGTCAGACGACGCTCTTTTCCGATAATCTGTTTCGGTCGCTAACCGAATTGATTCGGCTTCGAGAGCAGCATACTCGTCTGATGAGTCGGGTTTGGGTATTGGGTATGCTGGCCGGGGCCATGATTATGTTGCCTACAATTGCCCGTAAATATACTGAATCGGGCTGGATTGCCACCTTGCTCATTGGTTTGTTTCCACTTGGCTTGACCCTGGTTTCGGCCTGGTTAGCAAAGGTAATCGGCTTATTTACGGATCATTATCTGAACGAATTGCGGGAGCAGGTAAAGGAGTTAGCGGAATCCAATGAAAGTGTCGATCGAGCATAACTCAAAGGGTATTTTAGTTGTTTATGTTATGTACCTTATCGGAAATTACCGGTAAATTCCATAGCCTATGTGTTATCATAAATCACTTGTAGTCTCGGCTCCTGAACTGGAGAAACGGTATGAAGCCACTATGCCAGCATCGGCTCACTTTCAGCCCGTATATCATGCCAATGCTTATCAGTTTCCTGCCTGGCCAATTGTGACCCATCAGGAACCGGGCCGGTTTCAGATGATGCACTGGGGATTAATTCCACGCTGGACCAAAACCACTGACGATGCCGTAGAGATAAGAACCCGAACGATCAATGCCCGATCAGAAACCATTTATGATAAACCCTCTTTTCGATCGTCGGCGCAATCCGGAAAGCGCTGTTTGATTCCCGTGACTGGCTTTTATGAATGGCATACGAAGGGCAGCAAAAAGTTTCCGTTCTACATCACGGCGACAGACCAGAAAATAGTGTCGGTAGCGGGACTTTGGGACGAGTGGCCAGACCCGGAAACTGGCGAACTAAAAATGACCTACACTCTCCTGACCACAGACGCCAATCAGCTGCTGGCAGAAATTCACAACTCGAAAAAGCGGATGCCCTGCCTGCTTACCGCCGAAGCTGAACATGCCTGGCTCCATGATAACCTGAGTGAGAGAGATGCCTTGGCTTTACTGGAAAAGCAATACCCAACCAGTCGAATGCATAGTTACAGCATTAGCAAACGTATCACATCGCGATCGGAACCAAGCGATGTTCCTGAAGTAATGACTCCCTCAACTTATCCTGAATTGACCAGTCAGCCTCAGTTGTTTGCTTAGGGCGTGGAGCTGGGAGCAGGGATGTGCTGTTAAATGCCCTGCACCGAGTTCCCAGCTCCATGCCCTATAACATCGCTGCGCCAAATACACCGGCGCTGTCGCCTAATTTGGGTTTGAGAACGCGGTTGTTCAGCTCTCCACTGTTAAATACGTATTTTCGGGCTCGTTCTACGCCTTCTGTATAGAGTAGATCGACATTGCCAAGGCCACCGCCCAATACAATAACATCGGGGTCGAGCACATTGATGATTACCGAGATACCCCGCCCAAAATATTCGAGAAGTCGGTTTACTGTCTGGCTGGCAACAAGATCTTTGCCTTGGTGATAACGCTCCATGATTTCCTGCATCGACCGTTCCTCTTTACTGATCTGCTGATAGTAACGCTGTAGAGCTGGACCCGACAAGACTTGTTCGACACAGCCCCGTTTACCACAATAACAAGGATAGCCATTCTCTTCCAGAATATTGTGACCCCATTCGCCACCAAGTCCTTGCAGCCCATTCAGTACAAATGGACGATCGTGGGGTTCTCCCTGTTTGCTGCGCACCACAATACCGCCACCCACGCCAGTTCCCATTATCACACCGAATACAGTCTGATAATCAGGAATAACGTCGGGCACAATACCCATTGTGGCTTCGGCAAGTGCCAGGCAATTGGCGTCGTTCGCTATTTCGACAGGTAAGCCCAGTAAGCGGGCTAAGTCCTGTTTCATCGGTTTGCCGTTCAGCGATGTTGTGTTACAGTTTTTCATGGCCTGGCGGGCCGGATCGAAGGTGCCTGGTGTCGAAAAACCCACTCGCTCAGGTTGCAGACCCGTTTCTGCTTTCAGCATCTCAATGAGTCGAACAACCTGATTTAGAATGTGGTCGTAGCCGTTGTGGGCTTCGGTATCAATTCGCTTGCGAACAAGGACGGCGTCGGGTGAGGGAGCGGATAGGACAACGCCTTCAATTTTGGTGCCTCCCAGGTCAATACCCCAATAAGACTTCATAAACGATTGAACGACCGGATCGCCGGTCCGATTAGAAAATTCGATTTACGATTTAATTCGTTTCTGCACGTAGCTTTACGGTTAAAATCTTATTAAGCGTCTTATCAACCCTCATCCCTATGCTTGCTATTGGCCAGAAAGCCCCCGATTTTACGTTGTTTAACACCGCCCGCAAAGAAGTATCGCTACAGGATTTTCAGGGTAAGAACCTGATTATTCTCTTTTTTCCAATGGCGTTTACCAGTGTTTGCACGGCTGAGCTTTGCGAAATGCGCGATAACATTGCCGTCTACTCAGGCCTGAATGCCGAAGTAGTTGGCATCTCGGTCGATTCGCCGTTTACACTGGCTAAATTTAAAGAAGAGCAGCACTTGCCCTTCGATCTGCTTTCCGATTTCAACAAAGAAGTGTCGCAGGCTTATGACAGCTATTACGATACGTTTGTCATGAATCTGAAAGGCGTAAGTAAGCGGTCGGCCTTCGTTGTTGACAAAAACGGCCTGATTCAATATGCCGAAGTTCTCGAAAGTGCGGGCGATGTCCCTAGTTTTCAGGCAATTCAGGAAACGTTGACGAAACTTTAATTTTGAATGAGCGAATGATTGAATGAGCGAATAATGGAGCCTAGCCTACTATTGCCGCACATTTATTCACTCATTCAGTCATTCGCTCATTCACTCATTTAAAAAATGGCCTGGTACCACAACTTCTTTCATGGGCTACCGCAGGATGCCTGGAAAGCCGCCCAAACCGAGGAGCAAACACAGCTCGACCTCGAACTGCTCGTTGAATCGCTTGATTTTGGTCCCGACGATAAAATTCTGGATGTGTTCTGTGGCTACGGGCGTCATGCTGTACCCCTTGCCCGAATGGGTGCCCGCGTAACAGGTGTCGATATTTCAGTTGAGTATATCGCTGAAATTGAATCTGTCGCCAAAAAAGAAAAACTGCCGCTTGTGGCTGTTGCCGATGATTTTCTGAGCATGTCAGACGCGCAAATCGGTACGGCAGCCTCCTTCGACGCAGCTTATTGCTTAGGTAATAGTTTCAGTTTCTTTCCTCGGCCCGACATGCTGGCTTTCCTGACCCGAATTGCCAGGTCGCTGAAACCGGGTGGCCGATTTCTGGCACATTCGGAAATGGTGGCTGAGTCTATCTTGCCCGATTATCAGGCTCGGAACTGGCTACCTGTTGATGATGAAACAGGAGGGCAGATTTTGTTTTTGATGGAGAATGAATACTTCCCATTGACGAGCCATATTGATTCACATCTGACATATGTAAAAGCGGGTGAAATACAGACCCGTACTGCTAAACATTATGTGTACACCCTTGCCGAACTCGCCCAATTGTTTGCCGAAGCAGGGCTAAGTATTCTTGATTGCTATGGCACGGTAGAAGGTGATCCATACGCACTCGGCGATGAGGCTGTCTGGCTACTTGCGCATCGAATGTAAGCGGATCGGATCTTCTGGTAGACAACGGCGGTTAATTCGTATGAAAATATGAGAGAATAATCTATAGAATAAGGAGATATACTAACCGAAAAAGAGATAATTGACTTATTTTTAGAAAAATCGAATTAACTCTAGATAATGCAATCATTAATCAGTAGTTTTCAGATGATTTAACACCGTTAACTTAAGAAGAATAACCTACTCCTATGGAAACTATTGAACGCAAGCCGCGAAGCCGTGAGCAGACTCGCTCGGGCATCGTTAAAACGGCTAAGTCCATTGCGCGCCGGGAGGGCTGGCAGGCTGTGTCGATTCGTAAAATAGCAGATGCAATCGAATACAGTGCCCCTATAGTCTATGAATATTTCGACAGCAAAGATGTGCTGTTAGACGAAATCCGGAATGAAGGATTTCGGCATCTATATAAGGAGTACGACCGTATTCTGAGCCTCTATCGCGACCCCGAAAAACGCCTGTACGAAATCTCCCTTGTACAGTGGCAGTTTGCTCGTGAAAACCCGGAAATCTATCAGGTGATGTACAACCTGGACGGCGCTTATTGCACAATTCCGGTTTACCAATCGGAAACGATGCAGGCAGTTAGCGCTATCGTTTGCAAAACCATCTTCTCGTTTATTCCTAAGGCTGAGGAAAGTATTAAGCGATTGTATTATCAGTGGTGGTCTATTTCACACGGAATGATTGCCATGGCCATGTTACTGAAAGACGAACAACCACTCGATCAGTCGGAACAGGTTTACCGCGAGACTATGCGTCGATTCGTACGCGATTTACGGTAAGTGACTCGGACGGTCCGCATTATGTCATGCATATTGCCATTATAGGCGCAACGGGCATGCTTGGGCAACCCGTTGCGCACGAATTAAGTAAGGCCGGATTTACAGTTCGCATCCTTGCGCGAGATGTGGTAAAAGCACGCCTGATCTTCCCTGATGTTGACATCGTTACGGGTGATTTACGTGATCCTGCAACCCTAACTGATGCGCTTCGGGGAATAGATATCGTCTACCTGAATTTATCCATTAAGCAAAGCGAGAAGCAGACCGATTTTCACACGGAGAGCGAAGGGCTACGTAACCTGATTGAGGCCGCCAAACGAGCGGGTGTTCGCCGAATTGGCTATCTGTCGTCTATCATCATGCGCTATCAGGGCATGAATGATTTCAACTGGTGGGTATTTGCTATAAAGAATGAAGCCGTCAGATGCATTAAAGACGCAGGACTGGACTTCAGTATTTTTTATCCCTCCTGTTTCATGGATTCGATCAATGGCACCCAGCGTGTTGGGCGTTTTGTCCTGCTAGTTGGGCGTTCGGCTGTTCGACCGTGGTATGTATCGGCACAAGACTACGGCAAACAAGTGGCTCGGGCTTTCCAGATTGCTCAGCCTGGAGAAAATCAGGAATATGTTATTCAGGGACCTGAGGCAATAACGCAACACGAAGCCGCTCACCGATTTGTAGCCGCTTACCAAACCGAAAAATTGACCATCGTCACGACTCCGCCTTTTTTAATGCGTTTGGGGCGTTCATTTTCAGCGCAAGCTAACTACGGCTGGCACATTACGGAAGCCCTGAACAACTACCCCGAAGTTTTCGAAGCAGAGAGAACCTGGAATGACTTGGGCAAACCTGAAACGACGATAGAGCAATTTGCAAAACGGGTCAGGCAGTAGCCGTGATTGGCAATACCTGACCTGTTTGGGCTATCGCTGACAGGTTAGCTACGCTCCACCTGCCCGACGCTTTTCATCCTCTGCCCCGCCCGACCGTCGGCGTGATTGTGGTATGGTATCACTACCGAAGCGATAGGTCAGCGATGCTGTAGCTATTCGAGTATCCTGACGCTGGTAGAATTGCTCTATATAATTCGTATAGGTCGATGTAGCGTGCAGTGGACTGGTATAAAAAGCATCAGTCATATTCAGTTTCAGCGTTCCTTTCTTGCCCCACATCATTTTTTGCAGACCAATATTGACTTGTCCCAAGGGTCGAATATCTAAGAAACCATACAACTGATGCGATTGGTAATTACCCGTCAGATCGGCAGCCCAACCCCGGCCCAGGGTGAACGTATTGGCGGTATTAAGCGTATAAGCTGGCAAGCCCTCGTTCAGGGATGTTCCGGCCAGATCGCCAATAAAACGGTTGTAAAAGGCAACAATATTGTTATCCATTGTCCACCAGTTGGTGGGTTGAACCGGAATCGTCAGCGTCAGGCCGTAATAATCAGAACGAGTTAAATTTTGGAAGGTTGAGACGGCCTGCCGATTACCTTCGGGAGCGGGCTGGATCACACTGATAATTGGCTGATCGGTACGGCTGTAGCTAATGGATGTCATGAACTTCTGCTTAAAGGTGTGCGTCAGTTCGATGTTATAACTCAATTGCGGATAGAGCGACGGATTACCTGTAAAATAGGTTGTTGCGTCGATATACGCCCGGAATGGGTTCAACTGATTGTACGTAGGGCGATCAATTCGGCGACTCAGCGATAGACTTACATCCTGGTTTTTCGATACTGGTTGTTTGACGAAGACGCTGGGGAATACTTGAAAATAGTGCCGTTCGAAACCACTGTTTCCAATTACCTGCAAGCCTGTAGCATTGGTTTGTTCGCCACGCAAACCAAGTTGAATAGACGTCTTGTTAATCGTTTTAGTAAGGTTCAGGTAGGCAGCATTGATGTTTTCAGTATACCGAAAACGATTACTCTTGCCCGTATCGACCACACTAATGCCTTCGCTGATGTTGGTGAACAATACATCGTTGTCGGATTGTACCCAACTTGCCTTTATGCCGCCTTCCAGCCGGGTTTTATTAGGAAATGTGTGCACATAATCCGTTTTGAACGACGTAATATCCAGGCCACCATTCAGTTTGCCATCTAATATGGTTGGTGATTGAACAGGAACTATAAATGAAGTTGCCAGATTTTGGAGTCGGTGGATTCCGTAGTGCGCAAAGTCAAGGTCAGCCGTCAATTCCCGCCGGCCCGTTGAGTCGAAACTGTGTTTCAGATTTAGATTGGCCGCCGTATTTGGAGTTTCCAGCATACGCTGATTGGCCGATTGATAGCTAGACTGCAAACGACCCGTTTCATCGAACGTTTGCGTCACGTTAGGAATGCTGGCTTCGGCATGGTTGATCAACCCATTAACAACGGCCCCCAGTGTAGTGCGCTTCGACAAGGTATAATCCAGGCCAGCGCGATAGGTATTGGAGATCCAGTGCGTTTTTCCTACGTTATCTTGATCGCTGCTGCCGATAAACTGGTTATTCTGGTAAAAATCCCGATGGAGCATCAATTGGCTGAACTGGTTCCGGTTGTTATAGGTATAATTGCCGAAGATATTCAGCTTTTTATGGCGATGATTCAACGAAACCCCACTCGTGAATTTGCCGTATTTACCATAACCATAACTGGCATTCACGCTGCCATTAGTACCCTGACGACCGTCTTTTTTGAGTTTTATGGCAATTATGCCAGCGCTACCAGCCGCATCGTATTTGGCCGGTGGGTTGGTGATTAACTCAATTTTTTCGATTGAATTAGCGGGCAATGCCCGTAACATTTCTCCCAATTCGGCACCCGTCATGGGCACCCGTTTGCCATCAATGAGGACTAAAACGCCCTGTTTGCCCCGAAGAGCCAGGTTGTCATTCTGATCGACTGTAACCCCTGGCGAACGACTAAGAATTTCTAACGAAGTAGCGCCTGCACTGAGCGGAGTTCCGTCAACGTTCACGACGATGCGATCCGTTTCTCGCTCAAACATGGGTTTGCGTGCCTGAACCGTAACTTCCTTCAATTGGGTATTGGCGCTTGATTTTAACTGGATGGGTGCTAATGTCTGATCGGTGGATGTGATCACAAATGGAGCGGTCTGGACACGCTCGAACCCTACCTGTGAGGCCGAAACGAAATAGTTTCCTGCTGGTAGCTGGTCGAAATGGAAGGCACCTTTCGCGTCGCTGAACTCGGTTTTAACAACCACCGAATCGGCAGCCCGGTGAAGCGCAACCGTAGCAAACTCGACCGTTGTGCCGGCTGGGTCGCGCACGGTGCCCGATAGAATCGGGCCGGATTTGGCGTACAAACCCACTCGTGGGGCTAGTAGGAGTAAGAGAACAAAAAAAGAATGTAGAGAGAAGTGCATACTGAATTATGTTTAGGTCAATCTGAGAAATCAGATCAAAGAACCCAAACAATAGCCCCGGCGCGGCATTTCTCCATAAACGGGCAAAAATGAGTATTAATGGATAGAGAGATTCAATTGATAACGGCTACTTCTGCCACCACCAGCCGGAATAAGGATTTGTTTGTCGACTAAATCCTGCAAGTCGCGAGTGGCCGTTGCTTTTGATACTTTGCTGATACCGATGTATTTACGGGCATTCATACCCCCTTCAAAACCACCAGCGCCCTCCTCAAACATTCGCGCAATAACGCGTCGTTGACGTTCATTGAGATTGGCTTTATGAGTATCGAAAAAACGAGTCTTTTGCAGCACAAACTGTAGCGTGCCTATAAAATCATCTTGTGAAGCTACTATCACGCCCGAAAAGTAGTTAAGCCAGCCAGTTATGTCGTTTGAGCGTTGGCTTTTTTGAAGTGCCTCGTAATACGCTTTCTTATTCGATTCTATAGTTCTTGATAAACTTAACAAGACAGGCTGATCGAGGCTCTGCGAGAGTGCTTTTTCTGCAATGATACGCCCGATGCGCCCATTGCCATCTTCAAAGGGGTGTATCGATTCAAAATAAAGATGGGCTATGGAAGCTCTGACCAAAGGGTTTATAATTGTGCGAGGTTGGTTGGGGGCTGTATCATTAAACCAATCAATAAATCGCTTCATTTCGGTCGGCACGTTTGCCGAAGGCGGAGCTTCATAATGTACTTTCTCTTTCCCCATCGCTCCTGATACTACCTGCATGGGTTCCGCGTGTGTCCTCCATCGACCAATTTCGATGTCGCCCGATCCTTTCATCAGTAGCGTGTGCCAATGAAAAAACATTGTTTCCGATAGTGGCTCATGGAATGTATTGCGCACGAGCACTAACAATTCTGCCATACCTTCCGAACGCTTATCGTTTACACGAATTGTGTCGCTGGTAAGCCCTAAATTTCGCTTGATTGATGAAATAACGTCTTGTCGGCTAATAAATTCGCCTTCTATAGCTGATGTCTTGATCGCTTCGTTGACCATAACGTCAACCAGAATCTCCTGCCGAGTTTCGAGCGGTAATAGTTCAAATTGACCTGCACTCTTTCCAACCTTTTGCGAAAACAGAAGAGCCCTTTTTTCTAAAGAAATTGGGTCAAATCGGAAGTATGGCCAATCAGGTTGTTGCCAGTTATAAATTGCCATGAGCCGAATACGGGTTCTAATCGGCTCAAATATAGTGAATTTGTGAGCCGATTAGAACCCGTATTCGGCTCATATCTATTTACTTGATACTGCTTGTAGCTAGCTGCCTAATGCATAGGCAAGCTTTTTACTTTACCCCCTGATACATCATCGACACTGTGCTGAATGATAAAAGCATTGGGGTCAAGCTCTAGGACAAGTGCGCGTAGCCTGCTGATTTCCAGGCGAGTAATTACCGTGTAAAGGACCGTGTCGATATCCTGGTGGCTACCGTGTTTGCCATAGCCTCCCTGGCCTTTTAGAATCGATATTCCCCATCCCTTGGCAATGATCTGCTCCCGAATTGGGTCGGGAGTTTTCGAGATGATCAAGATAGCCGTGTACTCTTCAATACCGTGAATAACGAAGTCGACCGTTTTGGAAGCTGCGAAATACGTGATCATCGAGTAAAGAGCCGGACTGATACCCAGGAAGAAGGCAGCTGCCCCGAAAATAAGTACATTGAGTACTAAAATAACGTCGCTCACTTTTAGAATAGGGCTGCTGCGGCTAATAAGCAGGGCGGCAATTTCAGTGCCATCCAAAACGGCTCCTCCTCGTATAGCCAGCCCAATACCCGCACCAATAAAGAACCCCCCGAAAACAGCTGTTAACAAAAAATCAGGCGTAACGTCAGGGTAGGGGATAATGGCCAGACTGAGCGAGAGACCAGCAATCGCGAGCGTACTTTTGACCGCAAACTGCCGACCAAACTGCCGATAACCTAACCCAATAAATGGCAGGTTAATCAGGAGTAGCCAGATGGGCAGAGGAATGCTGAATAAGGTAGCCAGTAACATGGAAATACCCGTAACCCCACCGTCAATGAAATGGCTTGAGGTTAGGAATCCTTTGATGCCCATACCCGCACTGAGCACACCCGCAACAATGAAAACGGTATCCTTTATTATTCTGAAAGCAGAGGTTTGTCGCGTCATTGAGTCGTGTTGAGAATGAGTGGATAGTCGATAATCATTAGTTGTTACCAGACTAATGACCGACAAATTAATATAAACCTTCTATTGATAGATAGCGCTCACCGGTATCATAGCAGAAGGTCAGGATTCGGCTGCCAGGGGTAATATCGGGGAGTTTTTTAGCGACGGCTGCCAGTGAGGCCCCGGAGGAAACGCCTACAAAAATACCCTCTTCTTTTGCCGATCGCCGAGCCATTTCGTAGGCTTCGTCTTTACTTACCTGAATAGTGCCGTCCAGCAAATCGGTGTGTAGATTTTGAGGAATGAATCCAGCACCAATACCTTGAATCGGGTGCGGGCCTGGCGCACCTCCGCTAATAACGGGCGATAATTCCGGCTCAACGGCGTATACTTTCAGCTTCGGAAATTTGGCTTTAAGTACCTGGGCCACACCTGTAATATGTCCACCAGTACCCACACCTGTAATCAGCACATCGAACCCTTCTGGAAAATCGACCAGAATTTCTTCGGCTGTTGTGCGCACATGGATATCGATATTCGCGGGATTCTCGAACTGTTGGGGCATCCAGGCTCCCGGAGTCAGCGCAACCAGTTCATGAGCCCGCTCGATGGCTCCTTTCATGCCTTTCTCACGAGGTGTCAAGTCGAATTCGGCACCATAAGCGGCCATGATTTTCCGGCGTTCGATACTCATGGATTCGGGCATTACAAGAATGATCTTGTAACCTTTTACCGCAGCCACCATCGCCAGACCGATGCCGGTATTGCCCGATGTGGGCTCAACAATAGTGCTATCTGATGTCAGCAAGCCTTTCGCTTCGGCATCTTCAATCATGGCTAGCGCAATTCGATCTTTAATGCTGGCCCCAGGGTTTGCCCGTTCTAGTTTCGTCCAGACTTCATAGCCTGGAAATAGTCGGTTAATACGTACATGGGGCGTGTGGCCAATAGTGTCAAGAATAGTAGTTGCTTTCATAAGGGTTTATTTACGTAGAGACGCATCCTTGCGTCTACTTACCAGATAGGAAACGAAAAGAGCGGAGACGCAAGGATGCGTCTCTACTAGATCACAAAATTGATTGGCTCCTGCGATTCCAGCGATTTCAAACGAACCTCCGTTTGGTGCTGGTGGAATACGAGCGAATGCGCTTCGACACTGCTGGTGAGCCAGACGTTACCGCCAATAACTGAATCGTGACCGACAACGGTATGACCTCCCAAAATGGTGGCATTGGCGTAAATAACCACATTGTTTTCGATAGTTGGGTGCCGTTTTTTCTGCGCCATCGATTTGGCCACGTGCGTAGCACCGAGGGTTACGCCCTGATAAATTTTTACGTTGTTGCCAATGACCGTTGTTTCACCGATAACCACCCCGGTGCCGTGATCAATAAAAAATGACTTACCAATTTGAGCCCCTGGGTGAATATCGATCCCGGTCTGTCCGTGCGCATATTCAGTCAGCATTCGGGGAAGTAGTGGCACATTAAGTTTCAGAAGTTCATGAGCAATCCGGTAAACCGAGATGGCATAAAATCCAGGATAAACCGCTACTACTTCCTCTATTCCCACCGAAGCCGGGTCATTATCGGCAATAGCGTGGGCATCGAAAAGCAAGTTATCGTAGATAGCGGGCAACTGTTCAAAAAAACGTTCTGTTAGCACAAGCGGGCTTTCGGCCAGATTTTTTTCCAGCGGGCATAACAGGTTGTTGAGTTGTTCATGCAGACTCTGATAGGTCTCCTCTACATGTTGCGAAATGGATTTGCAATCCTGAGTGACCGGAAACAGCAGGCGCATTAACTGGTCAATAAACCGCCCGGCATCTGGTCGTGAGGGGAGTTTATAGCGGTATTTTGAACGCTGAGCTTGTAGGTGATCAAGAAGAGTATTGGTCGCCGTGGTCATAGTATTTTGCTTGTTAATAGATCAAATGGCACTACGAAATTTTTGTTGTCAGGCTTGAGTATAGTAGAATCTGCACCCCATATTGTAGAAACACAACCTTAGGCCCCTGTACGCTTAACGAACAAAAGGCTTGTCTCTATCAAAGAGATTCTATGATTTTGGAACAAAATGCGGGCCGCAAAGTTCGCCGGACGTGTTTGGAGTGTGATTTGTATTAAAAAAATAGTGTCTAATGAATCGAATCATCATGTTCAGTAAAACCGTCACCACGTTTCTTATTTCTTTAATCGCTACGTCAGGGGTTTCCTGGCTCGTTGCGTCGGCCTGTAAGCCCGAAAAAGAAGCGAATGTTGTGACGACTGATTCAACAGGAAATACATCTGGTATAGCGGCTACTAAAGTTGTGAATGCGTACCCCAAATTAACCTTTGCGTCACCAGTCGAATACACCTATGCAAACGATGGCACCAATCGGGTATTTGTGGTAGAGCAGGAAGGACGTATTCGGGTAGTTGAGAACGACGCTAATGCTGCTGCGGCTGGTACGTACCTGGATATACGTTCGAAAGTGGCCGCCGGCGGGGAGATGGGGTTATTGGGGCTGGCTTTTCATCCTGATTTTAAACAGAATGGCTTTTTCTACGTCAACTACACAAAAAATAACCCGCGCGAAACAATTGTGAGTCGGTTTAAGGCATCATCGGCTAGTGCATCCGAGGTTGATCCTGGTTCTGAAGTTATTTTGTTTCGCTTCGATCAGCCTTATACAAATCACAATGGCGGCAAAGTATTGTTTGGTCCAGATGGCTACCTGTACATTGCAACTGGCGATGGAGGCAGTGGGGGAGATCCTCAAAATAATGCACAGAACTGAGCCAGCTGGTTAGGTAAAATTTTGCGCGTTGATGTGAACAGTACCGATAAAGGTCAATATGGCATCCCCAGCGATAATCCCTTTAAAGGCAATACCAATGGCTACCGCGAAGAAATTTTTGCCTACGGCCTCCGTAACCCCTGGCGAATCAGTTTCGATGAGAAAGGCCAACTATGGGCGGGCGATGTAGGCCAGAATGCCATTGAAGAGGTGGATATTATTACGAAAGGGGGCAATTATGGCTGGCGTGTCAAGGAAGGAAATGCCGATTATACTGCACAAGGCAATACGGTCAATGCCGCCGATTTGAAAGCGCCGATCTGGCAATATTCGCACGACAAAGGCGACGTGTCGATTACGGGAGGGTTCGTCTACCGCGGTTCAATCAATCAAACGTTAATCGGTAAATACATTTATGCCGATTATGCCAGCGGCCGTGTCTGGGCATTGACGCCCAACGGCACAACATCGGCCATAAATCAGGAGATCGTTTCATCGGCTGGCGCGATTTCGGCCTTTGGCGAAGATCAGAAAAAAGAACTGTACCTCTGCGATTACGGAGGAGGGAAGATTCTGAAACTAATGCCGAATTGATTGGTGCATATACGTTTAGCTGAGCCTGACTTTTTGAGGTCAGGCTTTTTTATGTAACAGTCAAAGCCAGGCTTACTGTGGATATTGGTAGTTATACTCTACGGATTTTGTAGAAATTAAGAAACACATCCGCTTTCCCAAAATCTGTAACTGCAAGAGAATCAGCAGTTGGCTCGAAATTGGCAAAAGCCTGGTAAACTCAATGTTAGTTAACTCAAAACCACAGTAATCATGGCAACGTTTGGAGAACGCATCGCTAACTTTTTCGGCGGTACAGACACAGAAACACAGGAAGGCCTTCGGGGCTTATTTATTACCGAGCTCAAAGACATTTATTACGCTGAAAAACAGGCTGTCGATGCGCTGGGCGAGCAGGCTGATGCTTCAACGACCGATGAAGTCCGGAATGCTTTTTTACAACATCGGGAAGAAACCCGAAACCACGTGGCCCGCTTAGAGCAGGTATTTAACAGCATTGGGGTTGATGTTGAAGAAGGTTCCTGCGATGCAATTGATGGATTAGTCGATGATGCGCAGCGCGTTGTCTCAAATACCGACTCAGGCTCATTGACGCGTGATGCCGGATTGATTATCGCCGGTCAGAAAATTGAGCACCATGAAATCGCTTCGTATGGTTCGGTGGTAACGTTTGCACAGGTGCTGGGCTACAATCAGGCGGCCCGACTTCTGGAGCAAACCCTAAACGAAGAGAAAAATGCGGATAAAAAGTTAACGACCCTGGCCGAATCGTTTATCAACAGTCGGGCTTCGTCGGAAGAGAATGACTCGCGCCGAAACGACGATGATGCTGATGATTTTAACAAATGGGGCGTTGTCAATCCTGATGGCACCCGTTATGACGATCCAACGGCAACCAACACTCCGGTGGGCTCAACCTATAGTGGTAATGGCGGCATACCATTTGCCGGTACATCGGGTATTTAGAATTTCTAAGGTGAGATAGCTACCTATTTACGGGCTATAGTAGTGAGGGGCAGTGGACTCCATACTACTATAGCCCGTTTCTATATTGAACTAACCTTTATAACCCTGTGATAATCCGGGCGTAGCCGTTGTTCAGCAGGTTTCCGTCATACTCTCTGGTCAGGTCGTCCACCACATTTACCGTAATGCTGGATGTGCTACCTGAACTCGCATTTGTCCGGGTAAGAATGAACCCTAAGCTCGATTCGCCCCCTGCCCCAATAAACGTACCACTGGTCATCATCAGCGTAATCTGACGATTGGCCAGATTCGTAAGCACCGTCCATTGGGCATTATTAACAGACTTTGCACTACCGCCTGATACTTGAATGGTAGTTAATGAGGGAGGAAAAGCCAACGTGTAACCAATGGGGGCGGTAACCGTAATTCGTACATTACCCGAGGAAGTGGGCAAACCGCCTACTTCAAAGACATTGACCACGAAATTGCCGATGGCTGTGGCCCCCGTTAGGCCAAAGTTAGCTTGAGGTAAGTCCAGGTTGATGGTCAGATCGGAACCTATTACGGGCACGCTGGCACTTGCTGTACAACCACTTGGACTCGTCAGTGTTACCGAATACGTGCCACTACTGGTCACCGAGATCGCAGGTGAAGCAGTGCCGGTTGACCAAATAAAAGTACCCGTACCAATGGCGGTCAGGCTGGCAGTAGGGTTAGCCGCTGTCAGGGTCGTAGAGGTAGGGTTAATGCTCAGTGTCGGCTTGGAATCGATAGTCACCGTAGTGGTCGCTGATGCGGATTGATTATTGCTGATCACGACCAGACTAACACTCGGATCACCAGATCCACTCACTACCAGTGTTTGACTAAAGACACTGCTACTACTCGTGCCTGAAGTCTGGTTATTGCCACTGGTGAGCGTGTAAGAATAGTTACCCACTAGATTGCCTACTGTCGCGGTGAAGGTGGTCACATTACCTGCACACACCGTACCCGAAGTGCCAGCGAACCCACTGATAGTGGGCAGAACAGCCGTGGCCGTAACCGAGACGGTGGCTGTCTGGTTACAGGAGCCTCCTTGGCCGACTACTACTGTGAATGTTTTCACACCCGTTGCTGTCAGCGTAGCGGATACCACATTGCTATTGGTATTGCTAAGCAGCACACCAGTTGGCGCTGTCCAGTTGTAGCTACTACCTCCAGATGTGCTCAAACTGACCACATCTCCTACTGTAGCAGTTGATGAATTGGCAGTAGCCGTGGGTACAAAAGCATCGCTGCCTTGCCCCGTGGCACAGAAGGTATTGAAAGCGGCCTGACTACCCCCGCCAGGTAAACCGTCATTGTTGTAGAATGAATTATTGATTACACCACAAAGAGCGGTCAGGCTTGATGGGTAACACCCACTTAGATAATTGTACTGGAGGCCAAGGCTTTCTAGTTTGGTTAAGTTACTCACACTGGCGGGGACAGGTCCGCTTAAACGGTTGTAAACCAGATTCAGTGTTTTCAGGTTCGTTAGCGCTCCCAGACCTACCGGTATTTCACCCTGTAACCCATTAACACCCAGGTTTAAGGTTGTCAGGTTCGCTAAGGCACTTAAACTGGTAGGAATTTCACCACTCAACTGATTATTGACTAATTCCAGGTAGGTTAGGCTAGTCAGCTTCCCCAAACCGGCCGGAATCTCACCTCCCAGGGGATTGTTCGTGAGTCTTAAATAAGTCAAGCTAGTTAGAGCACTAAAACTAGCGGGTATTCCATCAGTCAACTGATTACCCTGTAGATCCAGGTATTGCAGATTGGTCAGATTTGCTAAACTCTCAGGAATAGGGCCACTTAGTTGATTATACGATAATAGTAGTGTTGTTACCCGTCCATTTGTACAGCCTACGCCATACCAGCTACAGGGATCACAACCCGTTAGCCAGTTAGTCTTAGTCGTCCAGCCAGCTCCATTGGTGCTGTTGTAGAAATCCACCAGGGGTTGGTAGTCGGGATGGCCCACCGTCAGCGCTTTGACGGCTACGCTAAAGCCACCCGTTGTACTCACCACCAAACTGAAGCTTTGACTGCCTGAGTCACTGATTACCAGCGTTTGGCTGAAGGCCAGGCTACTGGTGGTGCCGTTGATTGTGGTACTGCCATTGGTGAGCGTATAGCCATAGCTCCCCGTTACATCGCCTACAGTAGCGGTAAACGTAACTACATCATCAGGACAGATCGTGCTTGAGTTTACAGCCAACCCACTGATGGTAGGAGGGAGACCAAGCTTGAAAACCCAGGTGTCATCACCACTGTATCCACCCGATACATCCCCATTATCGGAACCCGTCACCCCTGCAACGACCAACTCGCCATCTGGCGTGCGCAGTAGTGTTTGGGCAGTATCCCAACCCGTGCCGCCTAGCATTTTTTGCCAGAGTAGGTTACCGGCTGCGTCGAGCTTAACAACCCAGCAGTCCATGCTACCGTGATTACCTGAAGCATCTCCATTGGTTGACTGAGAGTAACCTGCCACGGTATAACCCCCATCCAGGCTGGTGGTTATAGCTTGGTTGTAATCATTACCTGTTCCCCCTAATGCTTTTTGCCAGAGCAAGTTGCCCGATGCGTCAAGCTTGATTACCCATGCGTCAAAACCACCGTGATTACCTACTACATCCTCGTCTGTAGATCGCAATTCACCCGTCACCACATAGCCTCCGTCCGGACTACCCGTTATCGCTTGGGCGAAATCATCTTGTGTCCCCCCGAAAGCTTTCTGCCAGAGTAGATTACCCGATGCGTCGAGTTTGACTATCCAGTAGTCATAACTCCCATGCCCTCCCGATACGTCTCCATTCCTGGACATAGCCTGCCCTGCTACCACATAGCCCCCATCCGAACTGGCGGTTATGGCATTGGCTTGGTCAGTACTCGTTCCCCCCAGGGTTTTCTGCCAGAGTAAATTGCCCGATGCGTCGAGCTTGATAATCCAGTAGTCATCTAACCCATGATTGCCTGATACGTCTCCATTCCTGGACATAGCCTGCCCTGCTACCACATAGCCCCCATCCGAACTGGCGGTTATGGCATTAGCCTGGTCATCTTGTGTCCCCCCAAACGTTTTCTGCCAGAGTAGATTACCCGATGCATCGAGCTTGACTATCCAGTAGTCATCACCACCATGATTGCCTGTTACTATCCCGTTCGTAGAGGCCGTGTAACCTGCCACCACATAGCCTCCATCTGGACTGGCTGTTATAGCAGTGGCTCGGTCATCACCTGTTCCCCCAAACGTTTTTTGCCAGAGTAGGTTGCCTGCTGCGTCGAGCTTAACAACCCAGTAGTCATTATTACCGTGCCCTCCCGACACGTCTCCATCTGTCGAGGCTGTATAGCCTGCTACCACATAGCCCCCATCCGGACTAGCTGTTATCGACTGGAATCGCTCATACGCTGTTCCTCCCAATACTTTTTGCCAGAGCAAGGAAGGCCCTTGCGCTACTGCTAATAGAGGCAGACTAATCAACAGAAGGGTGAACCAGCGTCGAAAGTTAGGTTGAGCCGAAAACAATAGGGGGTAACGAGCAGCCTTTGTTCGTTGGTGCGTTGAAAAGAAAACCTGGTAGCCGAACCAGGCTGGAAATAAGTAAAAACGAGTCATGGAAACGTTGAATTTGAATTGTAAAAAATTAGGTAAACAGAAAAGCGGGCTAACAGAGGTGTAGAAAGGGTCTTTGAAGCCAGGTGCCAGCACCTGAATGGATTTCAGAAATGTCTCTCGGGTATCGGTAGTAGACTAAGTAACCTGCCATTAACCGAAAATCGATCTACGAAAGCGAAGCTGTACCGTACTGCAAGTCTAGCTGATGGGGGGCAGAACGAGGTGGACTTTGGTTCCAACGAGGTGGACTACTGTTCCAGAAGGCGGAAATTGGCCGGAGAAACGCCAAATTCTTCCGAAAATACCCGGCTGAAGTACTTAGGATCATCGAAACCCACAGCATAGGCCACTTCCGAAATGTTCAGCTCCGAGGACCACAGCAGTTCTTTGGCTCGGGCCAACCGAAGCGAGCGAATATATTTGGTGAGTGACATGCCAGTGAGTGCCGTAATTTTTCGGTGAAGCGAAGTACGGCTCATGCCCATTTCCTGGCAAAGTACCTCAATCGACAATTGGGACTGATTTAGTTGAGGGGCCAGCGCCAATTTCAACTTACGTAAAAACTGGTCTTCCAGCGAATCATCAGTCTCTGCCAAAGATGAAGAAGCCGAATCGAGGGTCTGTTGGCTGTAATGAAGCTGCAACTGACGGCGGGTATTTAGTAAATTACCCAATACAACCTTCAGCTCTTCCTGCTGAAAGGGCTTGGTCAGGTAGGCATCGGCCCCGCGTCGGAGCCCGCTGATTCGATCACTAACGGCCGCTCGGGCCGTTAGTAAGACAATGGGAATATGACTGGTTCGGGAATCGTTTTTTAAGGTGTCGCAAAGCGCAAACCCATCTTTCTGGGGCATCATCACATCACTCAGAATCAAATCCGGCATCTGTTCCAGGGCTAAATCGATGCCTGTTTGGCCATTATCCGCCCGGCTAATTCGGTAGTCAGCCCCAATACAAGTCGTGATGTATTGGGCAACGTCAGCATTATCTTCCACCAGGAGAAGAATCGGCTTTTCGTCAGGCATCTCGTCTACCAACTCGACCATGTCCGGTGGGACAAAGCTATTACCCGGCTTATCGAGTGGTAAAGACGCTATTGTGGCAGCATGAGTCTGGCGTAACTGAATGATAAATTCGGTGCCCTGGCCGGGTACACTACGAACGGATAGTCCACCCTGCATGAGTTCCACCAGTTCACGTACCAAAGAAAGGCCGATCCCCGTTCCACTAAGGTCAGCAATCTGTGGACTATCTGCCTGGAAAAACCGATCGAATATCAAGGGCAATAGAGCCGGGTCGATGCCTGGCCCGGTATCTCTGATATGGATAAAGAACCAATTCTCAGCTGGTTCTCGGTTTGGCGAAACCACGTTGACATATTCTTCCCGAGTGGGCCGATTTTTTTCGGTGGCCAGTTGCAGGAATACTTGTCCATTCTGGGGGGTGAATTTGAGCGCGTTGGTCAGTAAGTTGGAGAGGACATCCTGAAGTTTATCCGGATCGAAATCAGTTAGGAGAACATCCTGATCGGCCTGAAAATGCAATTGAATATGCCTGAAGGTGGCCATCGTATGGAACGACTCTGCCAAATAGCGGACGAATTGGATCAGATCGGCATGGACTGGTTGCCACTGCATTTCGCCTGCTTCCAGTTTAGAGAGATCCAGAATCTGGTTGATCAGTCGCAGCAGACTACGGCCATTACGCTCAATGAGATCGGTTGACTGACGGATGTTCAGGCTTTGTTCCCCTGTAACCTTCTGATTGATAGTAGCCGCCATACCCAGGATAACAGTTAAGGGCGTGCGGAACTCATGAGAAATATTTGCAAAAAAACGCGACTTGGCTTCATTAAGCTGGTGCAGTGCCTGAGCTTGCTGTTCAATTAGTTGTTTATCTTCTTCTATCTGAGCAGTAGCCTGTTGTATCTGGTTTTGCAGCCGTTTTTGTTCCTGTTGATGATTCCAGATACGCCATTTCAACCAAGCCCATAGCCCAATAACGAGTATCCCGACCGCCAGTGCCAGAAACCAGGTTTGTAAGTAAAAGGGCCGTTGAATATCCACTTGAATGGTCAGTGTATTATCCGACCATTGTCCATTGGAAGCTTGCCCTTTTATCAATAATTGGTAAGTGCCATAGGGAAGATTACCAAGCCGTAGGGAAGACTCTGTTTGCTGGGTCCATTGGGTATCTAATCCTTTAAACTGGTAAGCATAGACGTTTTTTTCGGCATCCGTAAAATTTAGCAAGGCAAAATCAAGTATCGCAGTTTGATCACCGGGCCGAATAACAATTCGGTGGGTTTGGACCAATTCCCCGGTTTTGTCGGCCAGCTGATTGGTCGATGAGTCAAATTGCCGGAAAGCAACCACTTGTATCGACAAAGGGGCTGAATGTGGTTCTGCATCAAAATCCTGCGGATCAAACCAGGTAATGCCATTGAGCCCCCCAAAGTAAATTCGCCCGGCTTTGTCCTGAAAATGAGCAATTCGGTTGAATTCATTATGGGTGATGCCATCCTGCACAAAATAGGTTCGGGTAGTTAAGCGAGTCGGATCGAAACGCATGATCCCGTAGTCGCTGCTGAGCCATAGGTTTCCTTGTCGATCTGGGTAGATGGCATAAATATTATCATTGGCTAAGCCTTCGCTACGTCGAAATTGCCGGTATTGGTTCTTTGTGCGGTCCCAGCGAATCAGGCCTGAGTTTGCTGTGGCTAACCAATAGATTCCGGTTGTATCCTGATAAATATGCTGATAGCTATCGGCAGGTAGATAAGTGCCGTTTTTTCCCCCGCTCCAGTATCGGGCAGTAACCCCTTGACTGGGGTCTATGGTATATAAACCAGTTGTGGCGCAAATCCAAAGCCTACCTTGCCGATCGGGGGCAATATGGAGGATATGCCCCTGAGCGAGCTCTTTAAACTGGTTATAGCGGGTAAAGGGGGAGACCTTCGCCGTTTGGGTACTGACCAGCATAAGTCCGGTCTGGGTACCCACTAACCAATGCGTAAGACCAATCGGATAGAAGGCCCAACAGGTAGACGCGTCGGGTAATCTTATAATGGAAAAACGATTCGCCAGGCGATCAAACTGAACGATCTGATTTCCATTGCCTGCATACAGCTTTCCCTGTCTGTCTTGCGTTAATCCATAGGCAAAGACACTATGGGTATACAATTTTGTGGCCGCTCCTCCCAGTCGGGAAACCGAGTAGAGACCAAATTTTTCCAGATTGACAAAAACTTGATCGTCCAGAACGCTAATGCCTCGGATAGCAGCTACCTGATCGCCTTTATTCGTTGACTGATAAACTAATCGATGAAAATGATTTTGAGTCAGCTTAACCTGATATACGCCAAAGCTGGTACCTAACCAAAACTGACCATTTCGGTCCCGATAAAAACTTCGGTTCTCAATGGTTTCACCATGGGTCTGGTCAGCAATTGTCAATAAGATTCGGTTGGTTGAATCACGTAGGCTGATCCCGTCCCACAATACCCAGGTTCGATCGACTGGATAGCAAATAGGGCCTGTGTAGCGTTTCATCGACTCAAGTAAAGCCGGTGGCCATGTCCGTCTATGCCCAAACTCATCGACACTGTAAAACTGGCGGGAACCCTTATTGGCCGGATTGTAAACGGTATAGAAAAACTCAATCCCCACATTTCGTTGTCCGAAGCACCAGCTTACGATGTCTTGCTCATGCGTAAACTGATGTAAAATTCGGCCATCAGCAGTCAGTTCAACGATTCGGTGCTCATCGGCTACAGCCCAGACAGTATGGTGGGCTGTGACTCGGAAAATAGCCAATGTCTTAAACTGCGGTAAGGCAATAGCGTGTAGACCAGATGCGGGGTGATAGGAGAGCAGCGAAGCGGGTTGATAATTTGTTAGGAAAATGGTTCCGTTTGGATCGCTCCATGGACTTTGAAGGTTGGAAAATGACGTTAAGAAGGGCTGCTTTTTCCTAACGAGTTCCGTAAAAGATATAGCTTGAGTTGTCTGCGGATTAAATACACAGATTTGCGATTGTCCGTTCGGGCCGCCGAGCCATAGCCTTCCTTCTGCATCCTGTGTTATGGCATGGATGTCATCAAACGTCAGTCCGTTCCGTTCTTTGGTATAGGTCGTGAACGTCTTTCCATCGAAGCGGGAAAGTCCAAATTTGGTGCCGAACCACATGAAGCCTTGCTGGTCCTGAAATATGGCGTTTACTTCCCGGTGAGCCAGACCGTTTTCGGGTCCGTAATGGTTCACCCAGGCGACATAAGGCTGAGCCTCAGTGGGAGTATAGGTAACTAGCCAAAGGAGTATGCTTAGTACAAAACTTACTGTTTTCACGCGATTAAATAAAACCGGACAAAAGAGAAAACAGGTTCGCTATTGTTTTGTCCGAAATCTGCTGCTGATTTTCTATTCTACCAATCAACATATGAGCTATAATTGTCAAAAATGACGAATTTACAGGATAATCGAATAAAAATAGCCCTTTGGGGTAGGAATTCGGGGAGTTATTACCCAAAAACGTAACAGGAAATGGATGTCCTGAAGCATCTTACGATAGAACGAAAGCCACACGCTAGTTCAGAGACTATATTTGTATTGGTAATCGCTTCTGAACTATGACAACTGCCGTTTTTGAATCTCCGCTTGGTCTGGTCCGTATTTCCGGCGATGAGGCTGGCGTTTCCGTGATTTCCTGTCTCGACGTTTCGGGAGGTGAACTCATGAACGAAATGAGCATGTTGGCCGGGCCAGTTCAGGAGGCCGTCCGGCAATTGCAGGCGTATTTTGCAGGTGAGCGACAAACGTTCGATTTTTTGATGAATCCGACCGGAACTGCTTTTCAGCAAACGGTCTGGAAAGCGCTGCTTGATGTTCCCTTTGGAACGACGTTATCATATCTGGCATTGTCCCGACGCATGGGGGATGAAAAAGCGATTCGGGCCGTTGCGGCTGCCAATGGTCGAAATCCACTCTGGATAGTAATACCTTGCCACCGCATCATTGGTTCCGACGGATCGCTGACGGGCTATGCCGGTGGTCTTTGGCGCAAAAAATGGCTTCTCGAACACGAAGGTGCTTTCGCCCGGTCAGGTCAACTTTCGTTGTTTTGATTGGTCAAGTATAGTCAAGATTGGTATGAATTTATCTGACCATAGTCTGACCAATCTTGACCATACCTGACAACCCCTAACCAATCAAAACAACTCGTTCGATACACCAGCACGCCCAGAGCGATACGAAATGCTGTTACGGCGGCCTTGTCATTTATCGGCAGATTTCCAAAAGTTTTGAACATTCGGAAATCTGATCTGGTATATTCACAATATGCATACTGCACTGCCTCTGTTACTTGTATCCAGCCTGTTTTTGATTGTGTCGGCCTGCGCCCCGCGATACAAAGGTCCCATTACCGACCATTTCAACGGGAAGAAATTCTTTAATCCCGGAATGCCCGAACGAACCTCGGGTGGGGTGCTCAAATGGCTGCTTCATCGGGATAAAGGTCCCTGGCCTGAGCAACCCGGTGCTTTTATTGGCGCCAAACCGGCTACCCGCATCGAAGGCGATAGCCTTGTGCTCACCTTTGTGAATCATTCTACCTTTCTGATTCAGACCAATGGGCTAAATATTCTGACTGATCCTGTCTGGTCGAAACGGGTTGGGCCAACGTCGTGGTTGGGGATCAAACGGAAGCGGCCACCTGGACTTCGGTTTGAGGAGTTGCCTCCGATTGATGTGGTTTTATTGAGCCATAACCATTATGACCACCTCGATTTGCCGACCATCAAGAAATTGGTCAAGGCGTTTAATCCGCTCTTCGTTACACCACTCGGCGTATCGTATTTGCCCAAATCGGTTGGTGGGCGCACTACCCGTGAACTCGACTGGAACGATACATTACAAGTCAATGAAAAACTCCGGCTTAACTGCACCCAGGCACAACATTTCAGTAATCGGGGCATGGGTGATCGTGATGAAACGCTCTGGTGTGGCTATTTACTGCATACCAGTTTTGGGACAACTTATTTCTGTGGCGACAGTGGCTATGGTCCGCATTTCAAGAGAATTAGCGAGCAGGCAGGTGGCCCCATTAAGTTGGCGCTGTTGCCGATTGGCTCCTACAGACCCGAATGGTTTATGGCGCCTGTCCACGTGTCGCCTGCCGGAGCGGTGCAGGCGTTCATGGATTTGAACGCGATACAGGCCGTTGGTATCCACTTTGGTACGTTTCAGCAAGGCGACGATGGCCTGTTTGAACCTGCCGATGATCTACGGAAATCGTTGCGGGAGAAAAAGATTCCTGAAGAGAAGTTTCTTGTGCCGAAAGAAGGACACCCAATGGTGTTTAGGTAATTTTTTACCACAGAGGCACAGAGGTGTTTTATTTTTTGTCATCTTCCTTTAACAAGCCAAACGGAACCAGTCGGAACCCAGCAATAAAGGCGGCTGCCGTACCCAGCAAGGCAATCGGCACCCAGGGCATACCCAGCCATGTAAGGCCAACTAATTCCTTTAGGGTATACTTCCTGCCTGCGTGCATGGTGAGAATGGTTAGTGTATTGATTATCAGGCTAACGGCTTCTCGTAAGCCAGAAACCGTAATCCGGGCCGGAAGCCGAGCGTGATTTCGCCCGCATATTGATACCCTAATTTCGGAAAGAGCTTTTGCGTTGACTGGTTTTCGGAGTTGGTGTCAATCCGTAAAAACTTGATGCCGCGCTCAAGGGCCAATTGCTCTGCTTGTTCCAGCAAGGCAACGGCAACTCCTTGACCGCGAAACGCCGGGTCAACGGCTAGTCGGTGCGTGACAATGGCTCGCTGATTAAGATCGAAGCCAACTTGTGCATACTCGGGTTCCTGATCTTCGGTCAAGGCGGCAACACCCGCGAGTTGGCCATCAATGTCGGCCACCCAAAGTTGTTCGTTGGTAATATCGTTTCCGAAAACGGTGGCATTGGGGTACTGATCGTCCCATTGAAAATTACCCGCTTCGTGCATGAGGGGTATTACGTTTTTAAGCAGATTCAGTAAAGCCGGAATATCAGAAACAGTAGCAGGGCGAATGGTCATCGATTGATTCGTTAATGGAGCGCAAATAAGGTAGTTGGCCGATTGTTAACCAAATGAAATGCCATTGCAACTACATTAATCCTGTAAAAGTACCCCACTATCCTCATCGATGAATAACGTCGCGTTGCCATGTTGACGTAAAATAGTGGAGGGGTATTTTTCCGAAATAGCATCATTCACCGTATGGTAAATCGCTTCGGCCTTATGCGCTGCCGGGACCATACAAAAAATGATAGGGGCTTTTACCAAGGCTGGAATTGTGAGCGTAAGGGCGTATTCGGGGACTTCGGACAAGGAAGCAAAACAACCATCGTGAACCTGCTGCCAGCGACTCGTTAGGTCTAAGCCTACTTTTTTGACAAGCGTAGGGTCATCAAAGCGAGCCACGTGTGGATCGTTGAAGGCAATATGGCAGTTTTCACCGATCCCCATACAAACAATATTGGTAGGGTATTCCTGAAGTAGTGCAGCATACCGATCACATTCTGCATCGGGGTCATTGTTGCCATTGAGGTAATAAACGGCTTTCAATGGGACTTTGCTAAAAAGCCGATCGCTCAGGAAGTTACCGAACCGTTGGGGGGCATCCTCGGCCAGATTCACGTACTCGTCCATATGAAAAGCATTGATGCGCTCCCAGGCAATGCCGGGTTGTTCGGCCAAAGCCGCCAGAAACTCATTTTGAGAAGGGGCTGCCGCGAAGATGATATTGACAACGGGTTGCTTCTCCTGCAAACTTCGAATGGTATCGGCAGCTTGCTCGGCTGCCTGTTGGCCCAGACTCTGCCGGTTTTCAAAGAGCTTAACGGTAAGCTGGCCAACAGTAAATTCACGAACTAAAGAACGGGTTGTATTCATGGTATCAGGTAGTTATGACGAGTCGATTTAGGCTGAATAGATAATTTTACCCTGTTTTATGGTCAGGTTAACCGTAAAATCCTGATCGAAAAAGACGATATCGGCATCTTTACCTTTGACGAGCGATCCTTTTTGCTGATCGACGCCCATGATGCGGGCAGGAGTTGTGCTGGCCATTCGGACGGCTTCCAACAACGGGACATCGGCTAGCTGAACCATATTGCGAACCAGGCGATTCATTGTGGCCACGCTTCCGGCAAAGGCCGTGCGGTCGGGTAGTTTCGCAACGCCATCTTCGACGATTACTTTCAATCCATTCTTTAGCGAACCTAACGTGCTTTCGCCTTCCGGCATCCCGGCGGCACGCATCGCATCGGTAATAAGCGCAGTCCGATCAGTTCCTTTAATTTTGTAAACCAGTTTGAGTAACGGAGCGGGCAAATGGATGCCATCGCCAATGATTTCAACGTCCAGATCGAGCAAAAAGGCACTTTCGATAACGCCAGCATAGCGAAATGCATTTCGTCGGGTAACACCCGACATGGCTGAGTACAAATGGGTTACCAGCGAGTAGCCATTTTCGTAGGCCAAAAGCACATCGTCATAGAGCGCATCCGTATGGGCAATAGCAGCTATAATTCCTTTCTCGCGAAGTCGCTGCCCGAACCGAATTGCGCCGTCTAACTCAGGGGCCGCACTCCAGCGGGCAATGGATGACGAATGAGCTAAAATCTCCTCGTACTCAAGTGGGTCAGGGTTTCGGATATAGCGAGGGTCTTGCGCACCCCGTTGACTGAGGGCGAAATAGGGGCCTTCCAGGTGCATGCCCAGAAAAGCCGCTCCCTGGGTATTGTTTCGGTTAGCGATTTCGTAGACGTCCAGTGTTTGCAGGAGATCGTCTTTCTCGGCAGTCAGCGTGGTAGGAACCATAGCGGTGGTTCCATATCGGGCGTGGAGTTCGGCAATTTTCAGAAAAGCCTCCTGCGTACCGTCCATGAAATCGAAACCACCACCACCATGTACGTGAATGTCGATAAAACCGGGCGCTATAAATTGCCCTTTTGCATCGAGTTCGACCGCTTCCGGAACATCGACAGGGCCTTCGTGGATGCCGATAATCTGACTGTCCTCGACGACGATTGTTCCACCTCGAATGGTGCGAAAGGGCGTTAAAATGGTGCCGTTAACTATTTTTAGTTTCATCAGAATCCCCACCGTTTTACTTTATGCCCAAACATAGCATAATAGATCAGGTATAGGTAGCAGGGAAAAAGCACCCAGTAAGCAATATGGACAGAATATAGGTCGGCAAAATAGCCGTAGACGAGTGGCATAATCGCATTGCCACACAAACCCATAATCAGAATCGAAGCGCCGAGTTTGGTAAAACGACCCAGACCATCCAATGCGAGTGGCCATAAACCAGCCCAAACCAGCGAGTTAGCCAGACCCAACAATACCACAAACCAGATCGAAATATCGGCCGTATGGCCTAGAAAAGTTACAGTGCCATGCGTGAAAATAATCAGTAACGTAAACGTTGCCCCCAGAATGGTGCAGATGCGTAACGCGTTGACCTGACTAATAAATCGTGGTATAGTGCTGATCCCAATGAGATACCCGCAAATAGTACAGAATAAGGTGTAGGATGGGAAGGTCTTGGCTTTGAGTAGATCGATACCCATCGAATTGGCATAGCCGATAATGGTATCGATGGCGATAACCTGCGTTCCTACGTGCAGGAAGATGGCAACTGCGCCCAGAATCAGGTGAGGGAACTGGAGAATGCTGGTCTTCCCGGCATTTGCGGTGGCGACATCGGGCGTTTCGTGTTCCGTGTCAATTTCGGGGAGGGGAGACCGATACACCAGATACCCCAGTACAAACAGGAAAGTACCCAGCACGGCATAGGGCGGAATCACGCGCCGAACCAGTTCGTCCAGAGCGGCTCCCCGCTGATCGGCGCTCATGGTGCTGAGTTGGGCAAACAAATCGGTGTCGGTTGGGCGCAGAATAACGGCGGCAAAAATCAGTGGCGAGAGGATTCCGGCTGCTTTATTGCAGATACCCATCATGCTGATTCGCTGGGCGGCTCGCTCTTTAGGCCCCAGAATCGTGATATAGGGGTTGGTTGCCGTTTGTAGAATGGCCAGTCCGACACCAATGGTGAACAAGCCCATCAGAAACAGGGCGTAGGTTCGAGTCATTGCCGCTGGAATAAAAATGCCTGCGCCTGCTGCCATTGCCCAGAAACCAAGCATCATCCCTTTTTTGAAGCCAACAGCCTTCAACAGATAAGAGGCCGGAACCGACATGATGAAATAAGCAATATAGAACGCAAAGGCAACCAGATACGCCTGAAAACTGGTCAGTTCGCAGGCAATTTTGAAGTACGGAATCAGAATGGAGTTGACCCACGAAATAAAACCGAAGATAAAAAACATCAGTCCGACCAGAAATATCGAGATGGTCGTTTCCCGCTTACTCAGTCGGTTGACGTCGATAGCTAGTGTGCTCATTTTTGTTGTAGCGCGGGTGGAAATCCGCGATTATGAATAGGAAAATCGCGGGTTTCCACCGCAACGGCGGACCACCCGCGTTACATTACAGCGTTGGCTCCCAGCCTTTCTCATACTCGCGTTTCCAGTATTTCATCGCGTTTTTGTTGTTCAGAATGTGCCCGTTGGCCGGGTCGATGTCCAGGGCATCACCAGAACGAAGAGCGATGTTACCCAGTTGACACAGCAGCGTGCTCTGGTGCCCGCCCACAATACCCGACGCCAGGGGAGCCCCTGTCTTGATGGCTGCCACGAAATTCTGAAGGTGGGTAGCGTCTAGGGCCTGCGATGGGTTCATTTTGTTGCGCGGGTCGATGGGTAGATCATTCTTCACATCCTTGATCAGTTTATTGTCGAGGTCGAAGATTTTATAGGCGTTGCCACCACCATATTGCAATGACCCTGTTTCGCCATAGAACGTGACGCCCACATCGCTCCCTTCAACGGTTCGTCCATTGCAGCTACGGCCTTCCCAGGTCATGGCTGTGTTGTTGGGAAAAGTCAGGTTAATGACCTGCGTATCGGGCGTTTCCCAGTCATCTTTATACCGATAACGACCACCTAGCGAGGTCACTTTGTTGGGGTATTCTACATCCAGTCCCCAGCGCATCAGGTCGAGCATGTGCGTGCCATTGTTCAGGGCTTCGCCCGTACCCCAGTGCCAGAACCAGTGCCAGTTATAGTGAATGACGTTGTCTTTGTAAGCACGTCGGGGAGCGGGTCCCTGCCATAAGTCATAGTTGAGCCAGGCGGGCACTGCCTGCGGTTTGCCAACCCCAATCGTTGCCCGATTGTTGGTGTACCAGCCTTTGGCAAAGTAAGGCCGACCAATGGCTCCGTTTTTGATGTCCTCGATGGCCAGTTTCACATTCGGCCACGAACGGCGCTGGTTACCCATCTGGATAACGTTTTTGTACTTAGCCGACACGGCTACCAGCAACTCGCCCTCATGTGGGTTGTGGCTACAGGGCTTTTCGAGATACACGTGCTTACCAGCTTTCGAGGCCAGAATAGCTGCGGGGGCATGCCAATGGTCGGGTGCAGCAATAACGAGCGCGTCCATGTCCTTGTCTTCCAGAGCTTTTCTGAAATCGGGTTGGTTCTTCGGCTTTGCCTTCTGAATGCCTTCTACCGTGGTTATGCATTTGTCGGCGGCCCTTGAATCGACATCACAGATCGTGACCACTTCGCAATTGGGTTGCAAGGCATAATTGCTCGACAAAGCCAGCCCTCGACTGTTTACCCCCATGACCCCAACCCGCACTTTTTCATTGGCTCCCAGAATTCGCCCGTAACTCTTGGGGCTAATACCCGGCAGTACACCCCCAACAGACAAAGCTGCTGTGCCGATAATCGTCTGTTTAACAAAATCCCGACGGGAGTTTGTCGTCAGGTTATTTTCCGTGTTTTTCATGGTATTGGTTTTAGGGGTAATCAGATGCTACTTACCTTGAGGAGCCCAATAGGTGCAATAACCTGTTGTATAAACCGGGCCTTTGAACAGCATACACGAACCACAACTCTGGCCCTCTTTAGGAGGTAACCATAAATTACAGTTGCCGCACTTCGATTCTGGGCGGGGAGACTGGTTCACATAACCCAGCTTTTTCCGGGTTTTCAGATCTGCTTCACTGACGCCTGAAAAGTCCTCACATGGATCGGTGGCGACCTTTTTCTCCTCTTGCTCTGAAGTCGTTTTTGACTGACACCTACTCAGGAATAGTGCCAATCCTAAAGCTGTTGGACCCGAAAAAACGGATTTGCCTATAAATTGTCGTCGGGAGTAGCGTTGCTGTTTAGTAGTTGAGTTCATTAAGCAGAAATGATTGAAGGGACTATGTGATTGGTTGTACACCGGAGTGGTATTACTTAGCCTGACGGCTCACTGGAGTACCACTCCGGCGTACCTGTGGGAATAGCATACTCTTCAAACGGTCGTCCAGCGGTACTCCCGCCGATTTTGCCCCATTTGTCAGGCTCGTGAATGCGACTTGTTGCCAATGAGGTTGATTATTGAATAAATTCAACAATTGAACGGCTTCCCCTTTGCGATTTCGGGAGCCTACAACGAAAGCCAGGTCAGTTAAGAGCGTGTCTTTTTCTGGACTGATCGAGTTAAAGTAGGCACTACTCACCAGATGACGGGTAAACTCGATGGAAGAGCCAGTTTCTGAACTGAGCACCGCCGTTCTGAACCAGGGGTCTTTGCCATACTTCTCAAGAATACCCGCCAAGGCTGGAGCGACCTGTTGGGCCGGGAATTGTCCCAGGCTAAGGGTGGTCTGAAACGTGACGGGCATCGAGGGGTCGTTGGCTTTTTCGATGAGCTGGGGCAGGCAGTCTGGAAACCGCTCGGCCAGCATGACCCCATACGCCCGAATGTCGGACTGGGTATCCTGCATAGCCTGTTTGACCAGACGGGCATCCAGCGCGTTCAACCCTTCCAGCACAAAAAAAGCGTGCAGACGAGCTCGTGGGTCGGTATGGTTGACGAATAGCTGCTGAATGGCCGGAATGATCGTTTTGTCCTGTTTTTCGAGCAGGAGCCGCTGGGCCTGTAGCCGCCACCATTGATTCGGATGGGCTAGTAAGGCAACGAGTTCGCCACTTGTTTTACGTCTGAGGCTCGGTTGGATGGCGGCTGGTTTACTGGTTTTGGTGGCTATCCGATAGATGCGGCCCAATTTACTGCCGTTCAGAAAGTCCATATTTTCTTTCAGATCATCGGGTATGGCCGTGGGGGTTTCGATGTGCTGCCGATACATATCGATCACATATAAAGCGCCATCGGGGCCAACGGTGAAGTTGACGGGCCGAAACCAGGGATCGGTTGAGGCCAGGAACTCATGATCGGTTTCGCCGTTGCCTCGTTGGGCTATAAAGTGAGGGCTATTGGGTGAACGTTTCAGTACGTCGCGGTGGATAAGATTGCCCGCTACTTCGCCCGTAAAGATCGAGCCGTAATAGTCGTTGGGTAACCCATCACCCCCATAATACGTACCACCCGATGCCCCCGTAAAATGGTCGTCGGCGTATTCGTGACGGTCTAAATTTGCTTCTTTAAACTGCGCATTCCGACGTTTGGTGCGTTCCTGCCGCCAATAGGGAGCAGGGGTTTCCTGATACATAATCGGGTCATGATCAGAGATATTGACCGTCGGCTCAGTGGGGGGCAGGTGCTTGTGTCGATACAGGTAACGGGCTGGAATCGGTGCCTGCTGAACGTGCAGACTGTTTTCGGTGAAGAACCGATTGCCCCAGTCGTCGATAGCCAGCCCAAACTGACCTGAACTGGATTCAACTTCGAACTGGCCCCGATCTAATCGAAACCGGAAATCTCCTCCTTTTACCGAAATAGGGGGTGCTTTGGGGTTCCGGGTAAACCGGATTTCGCCTTCCCGACCCGTGTTGGAGGCATAAATCCAGTTATCGACGCTATAACGAAGGTTGGTGATTTGGGCTTCAGAGTTGTCGGCAAAAAAACCGGTGAACAGGATTTCCTTAACATCCGCCCGGTGGTCGCCTGTGGTGTCTTTGAGGAACATAATGTTGGGAGCGGCTGCTACCAGCAACCCACCCTGCCAGGGTAAAATGCTAGTGGCTTCGGAAAGATGATCCGCAAATACCGTTACCGAATCCATCCGGCCATCGCCATTGGTATCGGTCAGCATTCGGATTGCCCCACCCAACGAACCATCGTCGGGCTTGGCTGGGTAATCCGGCATTTCGACCACGAATACGTTGCCGTCTTCATCAAACACCATCTCCACCGGGTCCAGTACCTGCGGTTCGGCGGCAAAGATCGAAACCCCCAGCCGATCATCACTCAGTTTAAAACTGCTGATCGCTTCCTCAGGCGAGCGCGAGTCTTTGTAATGCGAACAGGAAACACATAGCCCCGTAATCAGTAGCAACCCTAACCATTTCATAGTCATTGTTATTTTTTTGACAGGATTAACAGGATTTACAAGATTATTAGTCTGTGCTATTTCGCCGTGATTTTAAGCTCTATTATCACCTGCATCAGCGCTCACAGTAAGAGAATTAAATCCATAAAATCCTGTTAATCCTGTCGAAAACAAATTTTAACTAGATCCTGAATTTCGTGTCCGTCGTGGTCAAATCGGGCTAGCGTATAGACCGACCCATCGGCGCCGATTGCCAGCGAATTGACATAGGTAGGCCGGGAGCCGTCGGCGTAAAAAATGGGGCCGTGGTCGGTGTAAGTCCGGCTTGGAATATGGAAGGTGATCTGGTGTAAGTTTTCAAGCCCTTTGGCTGCGCCTTTGGCAATCTGCTCTTCGCCCTTTACCCGTTTGCCATCTATATAAATTGGTCCGCCCGTGAGATAATAAATGGTCTCCTGGTCGGGTCCCAACTGGAAGCCCAGATAGCCATAGCTGAACTGGTCGAACATGCCACTTTTACGGGATGGCTCCGAGGTCAATCGCTCTACCAACTCAATTCGGTGCTGGCGAGGATCGAACTTGAACAGATAACCCGAATTGCCGTGAATGCCATAGGCCACTTCTTCGGGGGCGTACCAAAATATTTTCCGCCAGTTATAGCCCATGCTACCGGGATGCGTTGGGTCGTAACGTCCAAAATAATCGAGCCGCAAATCGACATCGGCAAGTTGGTTTAGCTGTTCGGTATCCGGTTGATAACTAAAAATGTTGCCTTCCGATGTCGAGAAATAGACCGCGCCGTCGAGTGGGTCCACAAACATGGAACGACACAATACCCGGTAGTCATCGCCCGGAGTCCCGGCTTCTCCCTTTGCCGAAACGAGGTCAATCGTCTTGAGCGTATTGGTCTGGCAATTGTACTGAATGAAATAACCCAGTGGCCAGGTGATGCCATATAAATACCCGCGTTCCCTGTCGATGGTCATGGTGAGAATGCCTTCGCCTTCGGGCGCAATGGCCAGATTTTCGAACGTACCCGTAGCCAGGTCGTAAGAAACGAAATGGCCACCGGGATAAAGGGCTTTGCCGTTGGGTGCGTTTTGCGGTAACCGCTCCATCCCGTCGATCATTTCGTAGACGCCGATGTGGGTAGCGAAATAGAGCTTGCCGTTGCTCTCATAGAACCGAACATGGCTTTTGCCCTGGGGAATGGCATTGGCTGACGCTTCACCACAGATGTCGGTTAGGTCTGCCAGCCATTCGGTAGTGTCTGTTACCGGGTCATACACATAAAGTTGCCCGCCCTGTTCATACGATTCGGAGCAGAGTACATAGTAGATTTTTCCGTTGCTGGCAGCGGTAATGGCATTATAGGTATCGTGCGCGAGCGGGAAACCCGAGTAGTAAGGGGTAGCAGTTAACACGTCAATAGTTGGAAGAGTCATGCCGTTGGTATTATGAGCCGTTTTTTTGTCATGCTGACGCAGGAAGCATCTTAAGATTTCCATATTCTCAGGTAGGCAATCCTTAAGATGCTTCCTGCGTCAGCATGACAAAAAAGTCTGCGTTCTATTGGGATTTAAGTGGAATACCCACCTGATCGGCGAGTCGGTTTATTTCCTGGTAAATCAGGGCCGGAACTTCGGGAGCCCAGATGCTCGGGAGGCCATACACCATCTGCGATGAAGCGCCTTCATAGCCCCCTTCCTGCAAAATGGTCGTTGAGGGAATGTAGCCCATTACGTCGTTGGAGTAGCCCATAACGAAAATGTCGGGTCCGAAGCGTTTTTTGCAGTCGATCGCATATTGGATAACCAGTTCGCCCCCAAAGCTCAGGATGGGTTGACTGCCCAATTGCCATACCTGTAACGGATACGGATAATGACGGATAAAGGCTTTGCCCTGCTTCTTTTCGGCCAGCATGCGCGTTGCCCATCGTTTAAGATAGCCTTCGTTTTCCTGAATCGTCTTTGTTAGTTCCGCTTCAGATGGCGATGCCGAAAGAGGTAGCATAATTTCGGAGTAAGCCGTTCGTAACTGTGGTGTCAGGTCCCGCATGGGTTCACTGAGAACGCGTTCTACGGCTGCGGCCAGTTCCTGCCCGTACTGACGGGCCAGCGGTATGGTACGGCGGGGGAGTGGGTTCTGATCGCCAGCAGCCCCCTGAAAAAACAGGGCCGTTACGCCGGGGTGCGCTTTCTCCAGCTCCAGTTGGGCAAAACCCGCGTAATCGCCCGACCACTGGTAGAGGTCGAGTACGGTAGGGTGACAGGCGTATCCGAATACCACCGTTTTGAGTTTTCCGCTGGTATCAAGAATCTTGATTACCGGAACGGCATAGTCGTTGGGCCCTTTCAGTTCCGTTTGTTCCAGCAGCGCACCTTCTTTGTTGTTTCGCCGGTTCACCTGAAACCGCGTGACTCCGTTTTGAGCGAATAAAGAAACGGGTTCCAGTTTTTGGAAAGCTTGACCCGCCAGCGTCACGATCTGCGTTTCCAGCCAGCGCGAATACCGATCAATTTTGCCCTGCTCTACAGCGTCGAGGGGGTAAATGTCCTGAAGGGCATTGTCGAGAACAGGCCCCGAATGGGTATGCGAACTATTGAGAATGATCTGCGTTTTGGTTAGGTGGAACTGACTGTTCAGCCGTTCGCGAATCCGGTCTGACATGGCTTTGGGGAAGCCCAGCATATCGGTCGTCACCAGAATGGCCCTTTTTCCGGTTTCATCCTCCAGCGCCAGGGCTTTGGCCCATAAATCGTGCAGTTTACCATCGGCCGCATGCGTACGGGAGGCATAACCCGCCTGCCATAGTGGTTCTTTAGGTGTGATGACTACGCTGGCCGTACCCGCTTTCCAGCCATCGGCCGAAACGTAGCCGGGAATCAAAAGTCCCAGCCATACTAACCATACAAACCTCAATCGGTTCCTCATTTCTGACTCAGCAGTTTATCGGCGTGGGTGTGAATTTTTTCGATGGCGTTGGCAATGCTATCCATATCGGCTTGCGTCCCCAGCAGCATATTTTGCGTGAACCAGACGGCCTCTTCGTTGCAAAGCCGGTCGTTTTGCGGACAATGGTTCTGCTCAACATAGCTCTTGAAGTTCAGCATCGATTTGGGGTACATCTTCTGGAAGTTTTTCGATTTGAATGCGTCATCCAGATAGGGCATATTATTTAGCGTAGCGTACCCTTTTGAGCAGGGAATGCCCTCCGCCGTGAGGGCTTTCAGAAACACCTCCCGCGACAAGCCTTTGAAGGCTTCTTTCTGATAACGAAATGGGAAAAGATGGAAAGCGGCCCGCGTTACAGTATCGTAAAGTTTGTACGGAACAATACCCGGAATGCTTTTGATTTTGGCTTTCAGATAAGCTGCATTGGTGTTTCGGGTGGTCGTTTCGGCATCGAGTCGTTTTAGTTGAGCCAGACCAATAGCTGCCTGATACTCGGTCAGCCGGAGTTTCGTGCCCTGAATAATGGTTCCTGCCCCAATGACCCCCGAAAGCATGCCATAGGGATTGCCGTAGTTGTGGTACGAGAAACAACGATCCATAAACGCATCGTCGTTGCTGACAATGGCACCTCCTTCGCCAATGGCCAGGTTCTTGGAGTTCTGGAAACTGAAACACCCTGCATGCCCAAATGTCCCCACTTTTTGATGATTGATTTCAGCCAGGTGCGCCTGACAGGCATCCTCAATGACTACCAGATTGTGCTTTTTGGCGATGGCCAGAATCTGGGGCATATTGGCCGGTAAGCCCAGAATATGTACCGGAATAATCGCCCTGGTTCGCGGGGTAATCTTTGCCTCAATCTTTGCCGGGTCGATCTGAAAGGTTTCCGGGTCGACATCGACAAATATGGGCATAGCTCCCGTTGCCAGTATGGGGGCTACCGTTCCGATAAACGTATAGGGTGGGATCAGAACTTCATCGCCCCCTCGGATATTCAGTTGATCCAGGGAAGCCATGATGGCGTTGGTGCCATTGACAACGGCCAGCGACCGCTTGACCCCCAATGTAGCAGCCCATTTGGCTTCAAATTCACTCACGACATTGGCTCTTGACCAGATGCCACTACGAATTACCTCCAGCAACTGTTTTTCGTCCTGCTCCGGTTTCCACAGAGGCCAGGTTGGCCATTCGGCCGTTCGAACGGGTTTTCCGCCCAATAAAGCAGGTGGTTCTGCCAGCGAAAACGGAGCCGATTGGGGAGGAACATGCGTTGGCGGGCTGGAAGGCAGCGCCGATGCATTGGAAAGTAACGAAGCCGGTAGCATGGCTCCCAGACCCGTCAATGAGTTTCGCTTTAAAAACTCTCTTCGTGAGACGTTAAACTGCGACATACGATTCGGTGGATGCGGTTATTTTTTCGCTTTAGCCATGACACTTTCGAGGGTAACGGCAGTCCCTCCACGACGTTTGCTTTCGTCGGCTGCTTCCATAAAGGCAAAAATCTCGATGGTTTCTTCGGGTGTAACGGGTACTTCGCCCGTCTCGTAATAGTGGATAATGTCTTGCAGGAGAGGTTCATAGCCGCCATAAGGCCCCAACACCAGATTGCCTGTTTGGGTGAACACCGTACCGCCGTAGTCGTGCTTGCCCGTCCGGGTACCTCGAACGGTTCCTACGCGCCCATCGGCCCAGGTGCCTACTAGGATGTCGGTGCCATCGGTATGTACGCGGACCACCTGTTTGCAGCCCGTACCCATCACCGTGTACAACGTTTCTACCCCATGAATGCCATACCAGAAAAAATCGGGATGGGTCTTTTCAAGCACCGCCGGACTAAAGGTATCGGCCCCCACGACCTTGCTCTTGTCTACCTTTTCGATGCCTTTGATATGCCGGAGCGAAGAGGCCGAAAAAATCGGAATGTTGTATTTCTTAGATGCGTCAAAAATGGCAATGGCATCCGCCAATGAAGCTGCAACAGGTTTGTCGATAAACACCCGTTTCCCGGCTTTCAGTACCTGAAGGGCTTGTTCCAGATGCAAACGCCCGTCGTTGGTTTCCAGCATAACCACATCCACTTTTTTGAGCAGATCGCTGATCGAATTGACGATTTCGACGCCCTGTTTTTTTACTTCTTCTGTATAGGCCGGAACGCGCGACGTGCTGCTTTCGATGTCTTTGCTACCCTGCGGATAAGCCGCTACGACTTTGTAGCCCAGAAAACTGCTATTGGTGTCGGGGCTGTTGAGGGCTTTGACGAAGGCAGTACTGTGCGATGTGTCTAACCCGATTATTCCCACTCGTTTACCCGTTGCCACGGTTGTTTTGGCCTGAAGTAGCGTAGGGGCCAACAGTAAAGCTGCACAGCCTTGCGCTGTTTGTGCTAAAAATGTTCTTCGACTGGATGTTGATGGGTTCATGACGTTAGGAAAGATTTTTTTGACAGGATTAACAAGATTTACAGGATTTTTTTGGATTACAATCTTGTAAATCTCGAGGCTGTTTAAACTTTTCTTTCAATGGCTTTTTTGTCATCCCGACGCAGGAGGGATCTTCGGGGACAGATTAGCCAATAGACTCACCCGAAGATCCCTCCTGCGTCGGGATGACAAAAAAGCACTAATTATGGCTGGATTAGAAAAAGCTTAAACAGGTTCCTTGTAAATCCTGTCGAAGAATAAACCATTATACTTTTGCCTGTGTGTTTCCGCCTTTAGTCATCGAAATGTCGACGGGTTTGTTTTTCTGCCAGGACCCGCCCGTAAAGTCGGGTACATCAATCGAGTTGGAACGGTGCGCTACCGACCAGGCACTCAAAGGCCCCACCGAACTCCATAAAGCAGCATCGTACACGTCCTGGTCGAGGGGGAGGCCATTCCGCAGGCAGTCGATGGTGCGCCAGTCCATTAGGAAATCCATACCGCCGTGACCGCCCACATTTTTGGCGATTTCGCCCATTTTCTTCACAATAGGGGGCATGTATTTTTCTTCCAACGCTTTGATCTCTTTTTCTGTCATCCACTCATGGCCTGTAGAGTATCGGGCGGGTTCGGGGTATTTCAGCGCAACGCCTTTAGTGCCGCTAACCAGTTGAATGCGGGAGTACGGTCGTGGCGAGGAGACATCATACTGTACCAGAATTGTCTTCCCTTTTTTGGTCCGGATGGTGGTCGTGCTCATGTTGCCGTTGAACGACTTACCCGCGTAAGGCTTGTAGAAAGCGTCTTTAGCGGCCAGTTCTCTAGCCATATTGCCCAGCACAAAATCATTGCTCGACATGGAAATCAGATAATCCATCTGGTCGCCCCGGTTGATGTTCAGCACCTGGCAGATTGGCCCGAGGCCGTGGGTAGGATAGAGGTTGCCGACCCGTTTGTACATCTCCTCCAGTTCCCACATCTGATAGAAGTGCTCCTTCGAGAAAACCAACTCCTGTAGGTTATGGATATAGGCTCCTTCGCAATGAACAATTTCGCCGAAAAAGCCTTGCTGGGCCATATTCAGGGTGAGCAACTCCGTGAAATCGTAACAGCAGTTTTCGACCATCATGCAGTGCTTTTTGGTACGCTCTGACGTTTCGACCAGTTGCCAGCACTCTTCGAGGGTTTTAGCGGCAGGAACTTCTACACACACATGCTTGCCGTGATTCATGGAAAACACGGCTATTGGTGTATGTAACGCCCAGGGCGTCAGGATGTAAATAAGATCAAGATCTGTGCGCTCACAGAGTTTTTTCCAGGCGTCGGCATTCCCGAAATAAAGGTCAGGTTTGTGGCCGTGCGCTTCCAGCTTCTTTTTTGCCAGATTAACTCGCTCTTCCCGAAGGTCGCACAGAGCTTTTATCTCAACACCCTCGATTTGATTCAGTCGTTCAACGGCTCCCATGCCCCGATTGCCAATTCCCACAAAGCCAACGCGCACAACATCCAGTTTGGGAGCGGCATAACCACTCATATTAAAAACCTGAGGAGGAGTTCGGCTGGCCTGTTTGCCAATAGTTTCCAGTTCGTCGGGTGTTGTGGCGTAAGCGGCAAATGGACTGGTGGCAACCATACCCAACCCACTGAGTCCGGCTGTTTTTAAGAAGTTTCTTCGATTCGTTTCCATGTGCGTTTATATGTGTTTTGGTAGCGCGGACGTCTCGTCCGCATAGCTAAAGGCTAGTTGGAATTATTTTTTTGCTATGCGGACGAGACGTCCGCGCTACCAAGACAATCACCCAAAAAGGCAGGTTTATAGCCTTTTACAGTAGCCCATTTTACCGCTGTCAGAATACGATTGAAGAAGTCGGGTTGGTAGGCTTCGTAGAAGGGGTAGAAGTATTGTTCGTGGACGAGTAAATCAACAAAAGGCGGTAGGCCAGATGGCTTGTCTGCATAGCTATCCAGGTATGGAACAATGTCGGGAAGCTCTGTTTTATCGAGCACAATACTGCTCCGAATGAACGTGATGTCTTCCTGATTATCGTGCCAGACAAACCGTTTTTTGATGTGCCGACGCTGCTCTACATCGAGATAGTAGGAAACCGGTGGCAACTCATCGTCGACGTTGAAATAGCCCAATTGGCCAATGTAGCCCGCGTCGCGTAAGGCTCGTGAACCTTCAACCGTTGCTTCGCCCCAGTGAAGGGTTGTAACAGGTCCCATAACAGCCTCACCTGCAAATCGTTGAATCTGCTCTTTCACGATGGCGCAATCGTGGGCTACCTGCTCATAACCGGCTTGCTGGTAAGGCTTGTCTGGAAATTCGCCCCAGGCATGGAAACTGAGCCGGAGCCAGTCGGCGTTGGCCTGCCATTCCGCTTTGAAACGGTCGGGAAACTGCGACAGGTTGAATCCGTCGGTCTGATAAAAAAGGTTGAGGTGAATTTTGGTGCCGTAAGCCAAGTGTATTTTCTTCAAAAAGCCCAGATAGGGATTGTCGAACAGGGATTGGTAGTTGTCTCGCTGTTGATAAATATCCCGCAGAAACCAGATGTTATCGTCAATGGATAACCGATAATGGCCCGCAAAATTCGGAAGCCAGTACACCCGAATAGCTTTGTTTTCATCAGTTGTGACGTCATGAACGGTAATCGTATTGTCGAATTGACTCAAACGAACCTTCCCCGAAAAAACGCCCTGGTTATAGTTCGCCCCGATCCCATTGATGGTTAAATAATGCGATGCTGGAGCCGATACCTGTACGTCGATTTCCAGGCCATCCGAGGTTGTTATACCATCGCGGGCGTGGAGCATATCACCATCTATCGGACTTAAAAACTGGAGGCTATTGTTCATGTGGGTTAAAAGTCTGGAGTAAACATCAACTCGAAGGATTTCAGGGGCTCGGTCTTTTTCTGAATCTTATAATCCAGCAATTTCAGATGCAATTTTCGCCAGAGGCCAAAATCGACGTCGAATCGCCCAAGCATGGTGTTTAGTCGATACGGCATGTTTTCGGCGTTCCAGGCTTGTGCATAGGCCTGTTTCAGTTCGCCGGTTTCGTCCATCGCATCAACCAACAGACTATGACAAGGGTAGGTCAGATCATAGAATACGTAATCATCCTTCGGTTGGGCCATCATCCCGTCGTTCCAGCGATCGGTAATGGCTTTGGCCCATAAAAACCGACTGGCCGAATAGTTGATCAACCGGGCCGATAACAGCAGCGACTGAATGAAACTGGTGTCGGAAGGGCTTGCCTGCTGAAGCGCGCTGATTAGTCTTGCCTGCGCTTCTTCCGTCTGGATACGGACTTGCTCAAAATCAGTTTTGTGTTCGGTGGTGTTGGCCAGATAATAGGCCGAAAAAGGATTCGACCAGCTTTCGACGAGGGTACCACGGGGCAGGCTTTGGGTGTTTTTGCCGAGACATTTTTCAAGAAACTGGCCCGCTCTGGCAATGTGGTCGAAAGCGGCCTGCATATCCTTAGCTACAGCAGGGTAGGTTACGGCGGCATACTGCCCGGCGAATGTCGTTTTTTCGAGCACAGAACCCTGCCATGCCGAAATGCAACCATAAGCCATAAACAGCCAGGATGCCCGAACAAGAGGCTCGACAGAATCCGTCCAGACCGACGTAATAAAACCTAGAGTATTATGTTTGAGGCCCGCTTTCAGACAGAGATTTATGTTCTCGTAGGTATAATCGGCAGCGGGGTAAATATGCCCCCAACCCGATACCGCAGGCTGGATAAAGAACGGTTTCTTTGCTTTGAGGACAGGATTTAAGTAATTGTAAATAGCCGTTGTGTCGGGCGAATATTCCCAGATGACCGGGATCACATCGGTCGGGAATTTGGTCAGAATCGTCGGGTAAAACGCGTTCATGTCGGTCCAGGCCAGCAACGTTTTGCCGTATTGCTTCAATTCGTTGCTCACAAAACTGAGCTGTTGAACATACAGCGCTTCGGGGTCTAGTTTTTTGGTAGGGTCATTGGCCAGTCGTTTCGTTTCCCAGGTTTCATCGAAACCGACGTGGATAAATGGACTCTTGAAGAGGGTGGTGTATTGCTTAATCCAGTCCTTCAGCAATGCCTGAACGGCAGGATTACGCGGGTCCATTTCATGACCATAGTGCCCAATGGCTAGCGATGCGTATTTTTCGTTGCGGATCAGCTCGTGCAGGTGCCCGTAGAAATTCACGAACGGAATCACATCCATGTGTCGTTCGCGGGCGTAGGCAATGATCGCTCTGATTTGGGGCTTCGAATAACTAGCCTTATAATTCAGCGTCGAATAGCCATCGAGTTGGATACTAACCTCGTTGTAGAAATAATACTGGTTGGTTTTCCAGCGCGCTAAAAAGTCAATCTGCTTTTTGATTTCGTCTACGGTCAATAACCCCCCGTGCGCAAAATCCATCATCACCCCCCGGTAAGCCAGTTTAGGCTGGTCGCTTATCGTAACGAACGGGAGGGACGCCTTTGGGCCCTGTCCCTGAATCAATTGCCGAATCGTTTGTACGGCGTAATAGAGGCCCGTTGATGTTTGGGCGGTAATGTTGATACCCGTTTGACTAATGGTCAATGTGTAGTGTTCACGGGTATTTCCATTGACTGCCTCGTTGGGGCCGGGTAGTTGCTGACCAGGTGTTTTGACTGAATAACGAATGGTAGCTGTATTGGCTGATGAACTGGGCGGAATGGTCTTCCCCGTGCGTTCGCTCAGGATTTTCTTGAGTTCGTTGAGCGCAAATAGAACATCGGCAGGAACCTTTGGCGCTACATGAATCGGCAGATTGCGTATCGGCAACGCACCCTGTCCGTATTGAATAGACTGGGGTTCGGGTAGAAGAACAGGACGCTGTTGCGCCAGTGCTGTTAAACTCCAGCAATAAACAAGAATGCAAGTTATCCAGTAGCGTTTCATAGTATGCTGGCGCGTGCATTTGCACGTGTCTATAATTTCGTCAGTATCCACTGACGCATTCGCAATTCTACACATGCGTCAGCGAATGCTGACGAGATTATGAGCACGAGCAAATACTCGCGCCAGATAGTGGATAGTATGAGTGCAGGTAAGCACCCGCCCCATACTACACCAACCTAATAAGTTGCTCGTCCCCCCGACAAATCGAAGGTGAAACCGGTGGTGAAACTGTTTTTGGGCGATACGATATAAGCGGCCAGATTCGCGGCCTCATCGAGCGTACCACATCGTTTCATTGGAATTTTATCGGTCATGTACTTGACCTGCACTTCGGGCATTGCATCAACCAGCGGGGTTTGGATAACCGCCGGAGCCAGCGCATTGACGGTAATCCCACGTTCGGCATACTCCTTGCCCTGTACTTTTGCCATGCAGATTACGGCCGCTTTTGAGGCCGAGTAAGCCAGCATGCCTGCGTTTCCTTCTTTGCCGGCAATCGATGCGATGTGCAGAATACGCCCATAATTACGAGCCAGCATGAACGGCAATGTAGCTTTGGATGTGTAAAAGCTGCTCATGAAGTTTACCTCAAACACCTTGTGTAGATTTTCGCTGCTCACCTCATGGCTCTGTATGTTTGTGATACCCGTAATACCCACGCAGTTAATGAGGGCGTCAATTTTGCCAAAGCGTTCGTGCACCTGCGAAACGGCTTCGTTTACCCGAGCTTCATTGGTAATGTCGATGCCAATGAGCAAGGCATCTGGACCGTATTTTTCAAACGCCTGCTGTAAAGCCGCTTCATTAAAATCGAGTAAGCCAACCTGCGCCCCTTCGGTCAGTAATTTGTGTGCGATGGACAATCCAATTCCCGATGCGGCTCCGGTAATCAGTACGACCTGTCCGTTAAATTCTCCCATGATACTGTGTTTTAAGTAAATGAATAATAGGTGGGCTGTTTAAACTTTTGATTTAGTAGTGTTTTTGTCATCCCGACCGGTCCGCCGGTGCGGCAGGAGGGATCTTCGGTAACTGCCTAAAGAACCATAATACCGAAGATCCCTCCTGCCGCACCGGCGGACCGGTCGGGATGACAAAAAAGTAGCGATTAGTACTTGATTTTAGAAAGTTTAAACAGCTTCAAGGTATTAACTACCAGTTTTATTTACCTTTTATTATTCATTAGTTAAGCAACAAGGCTATTGGCAACGGGACGGATGGCGTACTTTTCGTCGTTAACGATGTCGAGAATACGCTGATTTAACTCCCGGATGTAGCTGATGGATGACGGATCGGGGATGTAGGCCGCTTTTCGGGCGATGCTGTTGCTCAGTACCCCTCTGGCAATCAGCAGCTCTTTCTCGGCATAATGGAACAACTCCATGTTTTGCAGCGAGAAAAAAATCTGCGGCATTACCCGTTCAAACAGCTCGAACGCTTTGGCATCTTCGCCGGTAGAACGCAGGGTGAAAATCTTTTGCAGAATGTCGGCAACGGCCAGACCCGGCATAACTCCCCGAATGCCGATGGGTACCAGTTCGAGCATGTACAGACCACCCCAGCCTTCGAACAGGCCGATTTTATCGTTCGTGGCCTGAATGATGCTTTCGAACTTGGGCGCGCAAAGTGGTTCTTCCAGTTTCAAGTATTTGAAATTTGGATTTTCGTCCATCAATTCTTTGATGAACGCCACGCTGATCGATGAGCCACCGGGGTTAAAGTCCTGAATCAGAACGGGTGTGTTCGGGATCGACTGTAAAAATTCGGATAGATAGACTTTCAGCGAGGTTTCGGGTAAGCTGAAAATTCGGGGAACCGCCAGGGAGATAACGTCGGCACCGGCCTGCACGTTAGCCTGCGCCAGTCGGATGGCTACTTTCAGAGAAGGATGGTTCGACTGCGCGACGATTTTCACCCGACCCGCTGCCCGCTCCACGGCCACCCGCACAACCTGCAATTTCTCGTCGTCGGTCAGTTTGTAAAATTCGCTGGCGTAGGCGGGCAGGCAAACAGCCTTGATCCCACCGTCGATGGCAAAGTCAATTAAACTCCGGAGCGCGTCTTCGTCGATCTCCTCATGTTCGGTGAATGGTGTTGGAATAATGGGTACTACGCCAAACAGTTCGTTGTCTGTGTTTGTCATAACTTTGCCGGTTCTTGATTGATATTAGCTACTTTTTTTTGTTGTACTTTACTATCGACAATGGATAGGATAAGGGTTGAGGCCAGGACGAGCACACCGCCAATAATGGTCTGTTGACTAAGGCTTTCGCCAAGCCAGAGGGCGGCAATGGGCAGTCCCATGAACGTGATGAGGTAATTCGATAAAGCGACCTGCGTAGCATCCAGATTCTTCAAGGCCTTGAAAAACAGGAGCATCGACAGGAAATTGTGAAAGAGTGTCAGCGAGATCATGCCAATCCAGGTGTTCGTGGTGAAGCTGGGCACCCTGGCAAACATCTCCGGCTCGTAATACAGCACCAGGGGCGTTAACAGAATTGACATCACTAGATAGGTATAGAAAACCATCTCCATTTCGGTGTATTGACCCGACACCTTTTTGCAGCCCACATTGTAGTAGGCATTGCCCAGAATGGCCAGGAAAATGAGGCCATTGCCGAGGGCGTAGCGCGAGCTTAAATCCATCCGTTTAATGTCGTCGGTCGAGCAGAGAATCACGCCGATGATGGCAATGGCGAAGCTGATCCATCGGGCGGTGTTCATTTTCTCCTTCAGAATCAGAAAGGCGAAAACAGCCGTAATAACGGGCAAGGTCATAACCAGAATGGCCGCATTACTGGCTAAGGAATACTGCGTCCCCCAGGTCATCAGCACCTGCGAGGGAAAGGCACCCAGGGCGGCTAACTGCACGAAAATCAGGATATCTTTTAGCTTCTTGCCACCTTTTCGAAAATCCCGGATGACAAACGGAGCCAGGAAAATCGTGGCCAGCAACATAGGTGCCCAGACGGTAAAATACGGCCCGACCTGATCCTGCGTTAGTTTGATGCTGGTGAAATGAAAGGCCCAGATCAGGTTGCAGAAAAACAGAATCGCCCACGACTGAATCGACTTGTTCATAAGCTCGCTTGTAAAAACTGATTCGTTTTGTAGGTGTCCAGCACGGCATAGTCCAACTCAATGCCTAATCCTGGCCCTGTCGGTACTATAGCCGCGCCGTCCTCAAAGCGGATGGGTTCGGTAATCAGGTCGTCGGTGCGGACTAGCTCGCCAAATAGATCGGACGGAATGGTGCAGTTGATGCTGGCTGCGGCAATGTGCAGCCCCATCGTTTCTGAGATGCCTAGATCCACCTCTGAACCTCGCCAACAGGATTTGCCTTCCAGATGCGCGATTTCGGCCAGCAGCACCGAATTGTAGGCCGACCCATTGAAGTTGTATCCATCCACCGCATCGGCCCGAACAAAGGCAATCATATCGCGGACGTCCTGCGTGTAGGGCAGGGAAATGTGCCGGTACATGGGCATACCCAGCGTTTCGCGGAGATACTTGAAGCCCGCGACATCGGCGTGTAAAATCGGGTCTTCGAGGCCCAACATGATGGTTTTGTCAACGCCTTCCATCAACCGGAGGGTTGTCTCCACATCGGTCCAGCGCTGGTTTGGATCGAGCAGAATTTTGATGCCGTCCCCGCATTTCTCCCGAATGGCTTCCGTCCAGAGTCGAACAGGGTCTTCGTCGGAACATTTGAATTTGAATGCCTTGTGCCCCTTTTGCATGGCTTCATACGCTTTCTGAGCGGCATCTTCCGGCGTCCGGCGACCCGTCCAGCCGAAACAATCGATTCGGTCGCGGTACGAACCACCCAGGAGTTGGGATACTGGCACATTCAGCAGCTTGCCCACAACGTCCAGCACCGCCGACTCAAACGCTTCATAAATGCGCTGATCGACAATTGGTAAGCGACGCCAGTTGAGCTTCAGCACATCCTGGCCAACCAGGTCCTGCATGGCCTGATGGAGCAACTCACCAGACGCACTACGGTAGGTCTCGCCAATACCTGTAAGGCCATTGGACAGCGTCAGTTCAATAATCCATTTGGGTTGGTTGGCAAACTCGGTCCAGCGTTCGCCCGTCAGGAATTTTTTGGCAAAGGCCGAATCTTTGTCGATCACTTCATCGGAGTTCAGACTGCCCGGTTTGGCCGGAACAATCACTTCAGTGGCCTTTATGGTTTGAATACGTGTCATTTCGTGTCGTCGGTAGAGGTGGGCGTGTAGGTTTGCGCGAGTTTCCGAATGTCGTAGCTGAAGTCGATGAATTTCTCTTCCCACTCTTTGGCCGATTCGGGGGTATAGGGGTAAAAGCCCTGCGCATTCTGCACGCCTTTGGCACCCGACGCGACCAGTTCTTCCATCAGTTTTGGCGTTTCGGTGCTGTTGCTGAGGTCGGGGAAGAGGTCTTTCATGACGGTCAGATAAGCGGGAATACCCGTCAGGTCCATGAATCGAAACGGCCCCGCGAAGGTGATCCAGTAACCCAGATCATTCCGAAGGGAGCGGTCCACATCTTCAATTGTCGCGTAGCCATTCTCAACCAGGTTAAAGGCCTCCCGAAGCATGGCGTACATGATCCGGTTGGTAATGAAGCCCCGAATATCTTTCTTCAGCAACGAGGGCTCCTTACCCCAGCTTTCGGCAAGTTTAACGATTTCGTAGGCATAGGACAGGTCGGATTCTTTCCCGCAAATGACCTCCATAAATCGGGTAATATGCGCTGGTTCGGCCCAGTGAAGCCCCAGCAGCCGCTCTGGGTGCTT